>NZ_JADKPQ010000024.1:0-115876 GCF_015350725.1 Flavobacterium sp. CSZ | reverse complement strand
TAGAAAATGATTTATCATTTTGCTCATCCTTAAGTAAGCTTTAAGTCAAAATTACCCTTCTCAAGAAAATTGCAATCATTTTATCTTTGCATTATATTCTTGCCATTAATTAAAATACAATTTTTACTAAGATATAATTTCCAATGCATTTGCATAAGGAACTTCTGGTTTTTGATCTGGAAAATAGACTTCAAGAGTACTTGAATGCTGTTTGAATTTCAATTTTTGACCAGTACTAACAAGTTTGATTTCCTTTATTGTAGCGGTATGGTAAGGCGATTGTTTTCCTAAACTTTTAATAATGGCAGTGCCACTTTCTGGCCAGGCCATCACCGTTGCATAAAGTATCTTATCTTTTTGTGCAAAACGAATATCTTCTGAAGTATAAGGCTTTCCTTTTCCTTCGTTAAACCCCTGAGCAGTCAATGCCCCTGCACTCTCTTGCTGCGGGCCCTCTCCAAAAATTTTCCATGGTCGGGTACCATAAATACTTTTACTATTTAGTTTCATCCAAACCCCAACTTCATTAACAATTTGTCGTTCTAATTCGTCAATACTTCCATCTCCTCTTACAGGAATGTTCAACATTAGATTCCCGTTCTTGCTTACCACATCAATTAATGTATGAATAACAGTTTTAGCCGTTTTATAACGTTTATCATTATAAACATCTCGATTATAATGCCATTCGCCAATGCAAGTATCCGTTTGCCATGGTAAGGGTTCTATGCTGTTACTTTGTCCTTTTTCAATATCCCAAACCATAGCTTTGCGCTGTTGTTTGTCCAAAATTTTACCCGTTACAACCGTTTGAACTGTTTTATTCTTTTCAAGGCTTTTATTGTATAAATGTGCCGCAATACGTAAACCTGCATCACTGATTGGCCAAAGAGGGAGCGCTGTATCATCAAAATAAACCAAATCAGGATTGTATTTGTCTATTAAATCAATAGTTCTGTCGTGAAATTTTTCACAATAATCAGCTGTTGGTATTGAAGCCCCATCACCCCAGTCCCATTGACTATGTACTGATGAATTGCCTGACTCTTTCTCACTCAGGGGATGATTTTGCGCATACAATTCTTGCGGATCTAAACCTTCCCACCAAGTCCCTGCCCCATCTGCTTTTGTTAAAACACCATCATAAGGAACTCCTGCTAAGGTGCCTTTTTTATCAGCGCCCTTAGAAGTATCAAACCAATTCCAGGCATGGGCGGCGTGAACACTAACGGCAAAAGGAAGTCCTGCTTTGCGGGTTGCTTTTTCCCAACCAGCTATAATATCTTTTTTAGGCCCCATTTTGGTGGAATTCCAATTGGGCTGATATTTACTATTGTAAAGATCTAAATTGTCATGATGATTGGCCATTGCCATAAAATATTTGGCTCCGGAATCTTTGTATAAATTTACCAGTTCGTCGGGATCCCACTTATCAGCTTTCCAAACATTAATTACATCTTTAAAACCAAACTTAGAGGGATGTCCATATTTTTTCAAGTGTATCTTATACTGCCAGGAATCTTCCTGATACATCCCACGAGCATACCAATCTCCAGCTTCTGGTTCGCATTGAGGGCCCCAATGTGCCCACATTCCAAATTTAGCATCACGAAACCAATCTGGAACCTGGTATTTGCTTAAAGAATCCCAAGTAGGCTCAAAAACACCTTTGAAAGCGGGAGCGCTAAGGATATAGGAATGTCCCAATAAAGGAGATAAGTAAAGTCCTGTCAGGGCTGACATCCCTAATTTTAAAGCATCTCTTCTTTTCATAATTTGAATACTAATTTATACATTTCCGATTTTTATCAGTTTATTTAAGTCCCTATTTATATTAAATAGAGCCTCCAAGCTTTTTTATTACAGCTATTTTATATCAGGATTTGATTATAAGTTTTTAATGGTCTATTTTTAATAGCTAAATACAAATGTAAAATATACACATTTTAAATTAATTATTCAAAAACGATCTTTTATTATTCAAAAACGATCTTTTTATCCTAATTTTAAAGTACTATGTCAAAAAGCATTTTTAAATACTCCTTTACCTTATTAAACATTGATTATGTAAAACTTAACAAAAAGTGGAATTTTAATAATGTAATTAGCCCTTACTACCGACTTTACTACATTGATGAAGGAATGGGATCGATCTCTCATAGTTCCGATAAGTTAATTTTAGAACCTGGTTACTTGTATCTTATTCCAAGTTTTACCATTTGCAATTTGAATTGTGAGGACTATTTGAGTCAATATTTCATTCAGTTTTTTGAGGAATCTCCCGATGGAATTTCTTTGTTTAATCACAATAGGAATGTAATGAAATTGCCCGCGACCCAAACTGATATTGTCCTTATCAAACAAATGCTGCGAGAAAATCCCAGAAGAGGAATTAACAGATCTGACAATCCAAAGGTGTATGAAAAAGAAGTTCATTACAAAGAATACCAATCCCTTAACAATCAACTCAAACCGCACCTCATCTTTGAAAATCAAGGGATACTTCTTTTATTGATTTCCAGATTTCTGAATACTGAAAAATTCAATCAAAACACGCCTCAAAACACGCCTTCAAAAATTTTGGATACCATGAGTTATATCCAACTTCATTTAGGTGAGAATTTAACTGTGGTAGATTTAGCCAAAAGAGTAAATCAAAACAAGGATTATTTTTCGAAACAATTTCTGCTTCATAACGGACAGAGGCCTTTAAATTATATTCACGAAAAAAAAATAGAAAGGGCGCAATATCTCATTGCCACAACAAATAAGAGCCTTCTTGAAATAGCCTTAGATACCGGTTTCTCGAACTTACCTCACTTTTCAAAAATATTCAGGCGAATAGTGAGTATTACCCCTGGAAAATACCGCCAAGAGAACAATAAAATTTCCATGTAATCCTATTCGGATTTACAAAACAATTCTTGAACATTTCGAAACCGCTAAAAAAAAGCTGTTTCTTTTTTTAATTCTTTACCGTAAATTGAAAAATTCCCGACTCCAAGCCAAATATTAATTTATCGTCTTTTTGTCCCAAATAAGTCACTCCTTTGGCCTTTTTAATTTTATTGCCTGATTCTGTTACCTTTTCAATGTTTTTTCCTTTTAAAAATAAGGTTGCCGAAGTATTGGCAGGAACTTCAAAGGTATATACTGTTTGATGAGCGTCTGTTTTCCATTCACTATAAATTTTACCATACATCGAATTGTAATATCCTTTTGCATAAGTCATTGCTCCATCAGGATCTGCAACTGGCTGAAGAATAAACTTTTTAAACCCCGGTTCATCTCGTTCAATTCCCAAAGAGTAATTAATCATCCAGGCACCCACGGCTCCAAAAGAATAATGATTGAAGGAATTCATATTATTATTACCGCCAAATCCATTCTCAAGGGTATAAGAGTTAAGTCTCTCCCATATAGTTGTTGCACCATTCTCAACAGAATACAGCCAGGAAGGATAACTCTTTTGTTGTAAAAGGCGATATGCCTGCTGGTCTTTTCCGTATAATGACAAAGCATTACTTATAGAAGCAGTGCCAATAAAACCAGTCATCAATGAATATTCAGGTCGTAAAACCCCAAGATCATCTTCATTTTTTCTTTCCACTGTTGCTACCAGGTTATCCAGAGCCATCTGCTGATACTGTTTTTCAAATACACCAAAAGCCAAAGGAATAGCATAAGAAGCCTGTGAGTCACTGTAGGCTCCTTTTTTCATTTTCTTATTCTCAGGAATTGCCGGCCAGTCACTGTAACTATCAGCTCCGTTATGGATTGTTTTGGCATTCTGTGGATCGATATGAATTTCATTAAACAGTTTTTTATGATTTTGGTATTGAGAACTATAAAAGTTTTCGTCCTCTTTCTCATTAAGTATTTTGGCCACTTTAGACATAATTTCCAAATCATAAATATAATAGGCATCCCAAATGAGACTATAATCCGTTTTACTATTCTCGGGGCTAAGCCAGTCTCCTAGCGGGCCTTCAATTATTGCTCCTGTATTGGGATCTTTTCTGGTACTGAGAAAACTCATGTATTTTTTCATGGCCGGATAATGCTCTGAAAGCATTGCTATATCACCATACTGCTGATAAGATTCCCAAGGGACAGTAATTCCGGCACTTCCCCACAGAATACCTCCAAAGGCACCCACCACAGGAGCTGTGTCGGTAAAACGGCCTTCGTGCTGAAGATCGCGCATGGCAAGCATATGACGTTTAAAAAATGGAGCCGCATTGGTGAGATAGGTTGCCGTACGTGAAAAAACGTTGATATCCCCACTCCATCCCATACGCTCATTCCTGGCTGGTGTATCAGTTGGAATATATAAAAAATTGCCTCTTGTAGACCAGACAATATTTTGCCACAATTTATTTACTGAAGGATTTGAGCTTTGATAATCAGAAGTTATAGTGTCTACCGAGCTAATCACCAAGCCTTTAATTTTATTTAAAGGAACTGCTTTTTTGATTCCTGTTATTTCTAAAAATCGAAATCCGTGAAAAGTAAAACGAGGATCTAGTACATCCTGGTTTCCTTTACAAATATAAATATCACGAACCATAGCAGCGCGCAAATTCTCCAGCATGATCATTCCCTTATTATCCTTATATTGTTTTAGATCCGGATATTTTAGCTCTGCATATCGTACTGATATTGTATCTCCTTGTGAGGTATTTTCAAATTCAATTCTTGGAACCCCTACCATATTTTGTCCCATATCGTAGACAAAAACACCTGGTCTTACTTCTTCTACACTCAGAGGAGTTAAAGACTTTACAACTGATGCGCTAACACCAGGCATACCCATAATTTTCATTTGGCTAAAATCCAGATTATTATCTCCATTCTCATTATAAGTAGTCCCTTTTAATAAAACCGTTTCTGCCTGAGTCCATTTTGAATCATCAAAACCTTTTTTCGACCAGTTCAAAACAGCCGCTTCTTTATTGGCATCATAAACTTCACCCTGAAAAAAACTGCCGTATCTCACCGGGCCGTCATTGTAATATCTCCATTGCTTCGGATCACTTGTAATGACTTGCGTGCTATTGTCTTGATAAGTAATAATTAGTTTCGCCAGTAGCGACTGCCTATCACCAAAATAATTCCAATTCTCGCCCCTATAGGTAATATTACCGCTCCACCAGCCTTCACTTAATACTGCTCCTATTGCATTTACCTCTGAGGTTATTTTATCTGTTACATCGTAAGTTTGATAAAGTTGTGTTTTATTATATTGGGTCAGACCCGGACTGAAATATTCATTGCCCATTTTCTCACCATTAAGGTATAGTTCATAAATGCCGCGAGCCGAAACATATAATCTTGCTTTTTTTACCTTTTTGTCTTTTATTTTAAATTCTGTACGAAGCATTCCGCTGGCATTTTTAGAAGGATCCGCTACTAATAACACATCCCCGCCTAAAGCATTTACAGCATATTTATTATCCTTAACTTTTAACTGTCCATTTTTTGAATCTATAAAACAATGAAATATACCTTTGTAATTCTCAGATAAATTCTCAGCAAAAACACTATTTGAGGGTGATCTAAAATTCATGACCTCTACATTAGAAAAAAAAGCTTTTTGACCTTTCTCTAAAGCAAAACCAATATCTCCTACAACAGGAAAAGCTATATAGTCAGCTCCCCATCCCATCGGGTTTATATTTACTTCCTGCCCCACCTTATGCGCCTGATCGGTACCATCGAGATAAAAATTAAGTACTCCAAATACTGATGTTAAAACAATTTCATGGCTGGCATATTTATTTTTCTCATTAATGATTCCTGATGGCACTTCAATAGAAATTATTGGCTTCCAATTAGAATCTTCTCTGGTATAGCCAATACGATATACATTTAATGTAGCTCCTGAGTTTATTTTTGGATTTACATTTGAAATATCCAGCTCTACTTTGATATAGCTTTGATCCTTTTTATTTGCTATGTTTTGCAAATTGAAATTTTCATACATCAAACGCTTGTCATTGGCTCCAAATACAAAACCAGCCTTAAGAGATTTAGATTTTTGATCCAACTCAACATTGTATTTCAATTTAAAAACTGACAAATATTGAGAGTAGAATACTAAATCATCTGCCGAACCCCCAATCCATTGCGCATCGCGCCAGGCACCGCTTTTTTGATCAGAATCCATTAACCCTGTTTCAAACCAGGATTCATTGCTCAGTACTTTATTATTTTGGTTCCATACCTTTAACTTCCATTTATAACGCGCTGCCGGCTGAAGTTTTTTGCCCTTATAAAAGATACTTAAAGAAGTACTGTTATCTACCTTGCCTGAATCCCAAAAGACAACATCACTTTGGTCACTGACAATAATTTGATAGGCCTTTTGATAAAGGCCCCGAGTGTTTGCACTGCTTTTCATCTCCCAACTGAATGATGGTTTTTCTGAATCGATACCCAGGGGAGTTTGCTGATAATCTGTTTTTAAATTTCCAATACTTACTTGTCCGTAATTTGTAAAGATTCCAAAAAACAGAAAAACCAAAATGAATCTTATTTTGTTGATAGAATTTATTTGCATGTCATTAAAAAAATAAGTGTAGAATATACAAATATAATTTAATCATAAAAAAATCTGCTATTATTTTTCATTAATTCAAACACTCCCAATACCCGCACATTCGCTAGAGTGTCATTACATAAACAATAATACCTGACATTTTGAGTTTTCAATGCTATGATAATTTCATAGCAATAGCATTAAACATTACAACTAATTTTTGGTTATCAAATAGGAATATGAAAAAGTTTGAAATAAAAAAAACACAGCAAGAAAAATGGATCGTTTCACATAATGAAGTTCCAAAATTCACCTGTCTTTTTGAAGATAAAAAGTTTAATTACAGCAGAATAATCAAAGGACTTTCAGATCCAACAGGCGATCCGGCTGAAATTCAGGTATTACAAAAAATGGAAAAATGGCTAAAGCAATACCATAAAGACAAAATAAATGGATAGTAATTGTCATTTTAAATAAGCCGTTTTTTTATTCTAAAGCTGAACAAAAGAGCATTACAATACTTTTTTTTGATTCTTAATATTTAAAGAAAACAGCAAAATTACAGTCTGTTTTTATTGGTCATTTTTGCTTCTTGCTATAAAATTTCCTGTTATAAACTTACTGTATATACTATCTTTCATACTGCGGGACATAGGGAGAACATGTGATCCTACTTCAAGACGGCTACCTTCTACAGCTTGGATATGTTCAACATTTACAATGTAACATCTATGTATCTGAATAAACTTTTCTGACGGAAGACTCTCTGAGATCATTTTAAGTGTGCAGTAAACCATTTCTTTAGAAACAACTGTATGAACCTGTACATAATTCTCCATACTTTCTATAAAAAGAATGTCTTTGAGCATCATTTTTTTTGTTTTCTTATTTACTTTTATAAAAATATAATCAGCCCTATTGTTTTTTTCTTCTTTTTCTATTGCAGCGTGCAGTTTATTGACCGATTTTAGAAAACGCTGATAAGAAACTGGTTTTAGCAGATAATCAAATACATTGAGTTCATATCCTTTTAAGGCATATTGCTCATAAGCAGATACTATAATGATCTTGGGGAGATTTTCCATAGAGGCCAGAAATTCCATTCCTGTAAGTCCCGGCATTTCAACATCCAGAAAGATAACATCAACAGTATCTTTTTTAAGCAGATTATTGAGTTCAATTGCATTTTCACATTCTCCTGTAAGACAAAGAAAATCTGTTTTCTCTATATATCCTTTAATCCCCTTACGTGCTAGGGGTTCGTCATCTGTAATAATACATTTTATCTCCATACTATTTTATTTGTAAAATGAGTGTGACCTCAAAGAAGTCATTCTCTTTTTTTGTCAATAATTGATGCTTTGCCGGATAAAGCAGTTCTAGTCTGCGTTTGAGATTACTAAGTCCTATACCGCTGTCTTTAATCACTGAAGATACTGGCATATCTGAAACTGAATTTTTCAATATAAAGTGAATTTTGTTTTCTACTATTTTCACGACAAGATCTATCTCATATGATCCTGATACGTATTTGAATGCATTTTCCAATAATGGCTGAAATAGCAATGGCTCTATAGGTTGTTGCTGTAAAATAGCATCTATAGTAAGATTTACAGCTAACTTATCTGTTTTTCTCAATTGCTGAAAGGCAATATAGGAACGTAAATACGCTATTTCTTTGTGAAATGGCACTTCCTGGTTGACATCATAAAGCTGATAACGCAAGAGTCCTGATAAATGCTCAATGCTCTTCTTTGCTTCTTCATTCCAGTCATCTACCTGAAAATAAATAGTATTTAGAGCATTAAAAAGAAAATGCGGATGATATTGGGATTTTAGCAAATCAAGTTCTGCTTGTTTTTTTTCTGCTTTTAATTTTTCTAATGCCAGCATTTTTTTTTGTACATTTTTATCTCTTACACGGTTATGTATAAATGTATAAAAAATGAGCAATAACGGTATATAGACCACATTAATGAGCATATAATCGATCCAACCTGCCCCCATAAATAAAAAACCAGCGCTCTGTCCTGTAATGAGTATGAGGTTTAGGGAAATGAGAAGCTGTGCAAGAACCAATATATAGTCCCTTCCCATTTTACTAAATTCTACTGTCCTGCAAAGTTGGCCATGCCATACAACATTGCTTACATAACATAGCAGTATAGAAAGTAGTAAGGCAACCAAATGAAGCTTAATATCCCCTTCCCAAAAAATACCATGGTGTGTAAGATCTGTAATTGCCCTAAGTACATTATACATTAGAATTCCCCAAAGTGCGGGGTAGATCCATTCAATTGTTATTTTTTTATTGCTAATCATTTTCACGGGTTCTAATTTACAAATTGATACGTTTACTTTCTTCTGTATTTTCTGTTTTTCTTATCGCCTTTGAAGGATTCTGTGAATTAAACTTCCACGAAAGTGTTATTCCTGCCATACGGGTGTCACGGCGTTCCTGGTAAGCTCCGGCGATCACACTATTACGTAAAGTAATATTCTGAAGGTTAGTCAAAAAAACATCATTGATGTATAAATACAGGCCTAGCTTGTTTTCAAAAAAACTTTTTCTTGCCCCTACAGATACAGAACCAAGTGAACCAATCCTGGCCTGGCCTTCTGCCATTGTACCACTATAATACCCTGTAGCTTCAAGAGCCCAATCATGTGGCAGAATAAATTGATTATTAATCTGAATTGTTGGCGACAATAGGTTGTTACTGTAGAAACTGCCCGCTTCAAGCCAATAAAACTCCTTATAACTCATAGAGCCATTAAGGTGCAATGTCCACCAGTTTATTGGTTTGATACTATTAAGACTTACTCTAAGACCCAAAGCATAACTGTCTTTAAGATTAAGAGGCATTACAATAGTAGCGTCACTATCTGGCTCAGTGAGATAACTTTTGGTAATAGGATTTTTTCGAATAGTATAAAACATACTAAACATATACTTCGATTTTACAAGCCATGAGGCTTCCAGATTATGAACCAGTTCAGCATTAAGCGAAGTGTTTCCTCTTTCTTGTAAATAACGATCATTCACTTCTGTAAAAGGATTAAGGTCCCTGTAATTAGGACGTACAATGCGCCTGCCATACTGAAGAGAAACCCTATGTCCTTGCTGAAAACTATAACTGGCTGAAAAAGTTGGAAACAGTTGGCCATAAGACCCAATCAGTACAGAATCACGACTTGCTAAAGCGTAACGTGCTTCTGTATCTGTTAATTCTAAACGTATTCCCATTTCAGTAGAAAAATGCGGTGACCATTTTTGGCCTGACTGCAGGTAAACTCCCAATACGTGTTCTTTATAAAGAAAACTGCTGCTCAATTTTTTATCCTCAAGCCAAACGCCAGACTGCAGCGAATTATATAAAGCAATATTATCAATTCTAACAGAAGAAGATTTAATACCAGACTCAAAGGTAAATTTATCAGACATTTTGTAACCAATACTTGACTGAAGGTTAGCAATCTGTATATTTCCGCCCATTTTTCCCTTTAATACATCTTCTGAGGAAGGATGAGGAAACTTATCCATCATACTTTTTTGATCCAGCTTTTCTTTTTGTTCAAAAGCAAGAATATTAAATTCGTTTTCCCATTTTAGCTTTGTGCTGAATTTATAAAAAAGACCTATCCCTGCTCCTGATTTTCTATGATGAGAATAGTGATCATTTTCGGTACGAAGCGAAAAATCTTTCGAAGACGAACCTTGAAAAAATTCAGATAAAGCGGTTTCATTTTTATTTTTTCTAAACCAATTACTATACACATCGGCACTTATACCTAGTTTTTCCGATAATTCGTAATCCAGCCCTGTCTTAAAGTAATGCGAATTAGAACTAAAAGTACGGTCTGCCCGCATGTCAAGTCTCGCATCATCCGAACTCTTTTTTAAATACTCACGAGATGAATTAATCCATATAAAATCTTGCCCGCTGTAAAACGAATAATTGGTATATAATGTGTATTTATCTTTTTGAATCTGAAAAGATAAGTTTTGATTCTCTCTAAAACGTCTTCCGGCTTCTACATTTGATAAAACGTTAAGATGCATTCCTTCTGCTGATTTTCGCTTTCTCTTAATATTTATAAATCCTCCTGTACCTGCTGCATCATACTCAGAAGAAGCATGAGACACCATTTCAATTTTATCAACAGCGCTGCTTGGCATAGAACGAAGCAGGTTCACTAAGTTTTCTCCCGTAAGATGTGTTAACTTACCATCTATCATCACATTTGCGCCAGGCTGTCCGTTTAGTAAAACAGTTCCATCATTCATGATTAATATCCCGGGAATTTTTCCAATCGTATTTAAAACCGATCCATCTGACCCTAGTGATAAAGCAGCAAGATCAACTGTAGTTTTTCCAGGCTCTATTTTAAATGCCGCGCGTTTGGCTGTAACCGAAACTGCCTCCATTTCGATACTTTCCATCTCCATGATAACATCATCCAACTGTACGTTTTCTGAATCAACTCTTATACTAACTTCTTTTTTATGATAACCAACCGATGAAAAAAATATCCGATAGCTGCCTGCAGATATGTTTTTAATTGTATAATTCCCAACCGAATCACTTACAGTACTTGCTACATAAGCTGAATCCTGTTTCAACACTGCAAGGTTCACTCCACTTAAGGATTTAAAACTATCGATTACTTTTCCCGAAATTTTTATTTGAGCCTGCAGCCCTGCCGATAAGATGAATATCAATAGATATAAACCTGCTTTTTTTACCTTCATTTTGTTTGATTATTACATTAATGAAGGCAAAACTATCCGTGTATTAGATAGTAAGAAAACTTTCTTGACCTATGGGCAAAAGTCCTTGACCAATTGTATATCGTTTCAAAATTGCTTCTAAAAAGATCCCATTTTTATACTAATAATGGTCGATTCCTGAACCGGAAATACTATGTAACTTACTTTGGGCAAAACAAAATTGGTATGTACTCGCTGATTTATAATCTTACAAGTATCTTTTTACGATGTTTATTTTTCGCAGGCAAATGCCGGTAATCCAACTGGCTGCTAAAGAAAATAAAAATACTACACAGAATTTCCACAATGCATGTATTTCATATTTCATTAAAAAAAACTGTCCCCACAGCACAAAAAAGTAATGAAGAAGATATATCAGGTAGGCATTTTGGGCTAGTGAATTCCATAATCTGTCACTATGCTTTACAATAGTTTTAAACAAACCGATAAAAGCCATACAAGAGGCCGTACATGTACCAACATATAAGGTATAGTAAATCATCCATGCTACAAATTCAGGCATAAGGCCATTATCTACAAACTGGCCCAAAATGTCGGTCCTGTTATGGTAAGTTACTGCACTATAAAAAACCAAGGATACAATAAGCCAATATTTCCATTGAATAACAAAACGCGAATTGGATGAAAAAATATGATTATCAAAATCGCTGTTACCTACAATAGCACCCAATACGAAATACCCAAAATAGACCAGTAATCTACTCAGTTGAAAATCAAGCGGCCCAAAAGAAACCCATTTTCCTGCTCCAATGCAATACGCTATTGGTACATATAAAATAAAAGTAATACAAAATAAAACCGCAAAAACAGCTACAGGACGATTGGTGAAAAATGAAACTTTATCAGAGCATCTATTGAATTTTTCTTTTATAAAAGGATATATAATTCCCAGAATTAAATTAAAGAAAAACAGTACTCCTATAAACCAAGGCGGACCGGGAGGCCAATTTTCTATGGTAAAAAAGTCTATTACATAATCTGAAATATTGGCACTTTGATGTGCCAGGTAATAAGCTGGGAAATAAGAAAAAAGCATTAAGAGTGTACCTAAAAAAACAAACGGAATAAAGAGCCTTTTAATTCTGTCTAGTACAAAATACATGGCTCCTTTTTTCTCTATACTTTTCACAAGAAAAAGCCCACCGATAAAAAACATGAGAAACATAAAGAAAATATCATTATAATTTTCGAATATATCCATCCCAATCCATCTTTTATGATCTACAATCGGGGCGGTAGAATTAATATAAGCACTACTGTCAAACCATGCAAAAGTGGTATAGGCTAACGAGGTATGATGAGCAACCACCAGTACGGTAATGAATGATTTTAGATAATCCAGCCAGAGTGTTCTGGAATTTTGCCGTTTTAATGTCATAATAGTAAATAAGTAATGTTTCATAATCATAGACGCATATTGTAATTAAAACGTTGCATCCTAACTGAAAAAAAAAAAAAAAAAAAAAATGACTGCTCCAACCTCACCCACTAATCTCTTTACTGATCTCAGGCTGCTAACAAGTCAATTAATTGATTGTTTTACCACTTAAAACTCTAAGAACAAACCAACAATGATGAGTTTTCTACTTTACTACCAGTAAAAAATTGCAAATAATATCTCATTAAAGAATGCATAAAAAAACAGGGAGATCTTTATTCGTTTGAAATTTAAATATTAATTTATACTTTCGTTTTTTATCAATTTGATCTTATCAACACTCAAAAAATATGTGTATTAAATACTCCCGTATTAAAGCTTTTATAAACATACAAAATGACGATTATTGAAACTGAAAGAACATACATAAATCAGATCAAGCAAATTGATTTAGAAGCGCTATACTCCATTTGCGGCAATGCCGAATTAATGAAATATCTAGGTGATGGCAAACCTTTGTCAAAAGAACAAACACAGAAATGGATCGAAGTTTCAATTTTAAATTACAAACTAAAAGGTTTTGGCATGTATGGAGTATTCTCTAAGGATAATGATACACTTATTGGATACTGCGGTTTGATTTTATCGTCAGATATCAATGATTATGAATTAATTTATACTTTGGACAAGCAATACTGGGGAAAAGGTTTAGCAACAGAAATTGCATATGCTGTAGTCAAATATGGTTTTGAAAAATTAAAACTTAAAACGATTTTTGCATCAATAGATCCTGCTAATAAAGTTTCCGAAAAAATACTTTTGAAAATTGGTTTTTTAGAAAAATTCAGAAGAGAAGATCAGTTCGGTCTTGAAACAATATATTTTAATCTTAACCAAATATAAGCCTGCCCTCATTAACTGCTGAAGGTTTAAAGTGTTCTTTAACAGAAACCGTTATTCTCTTTGCAAAACGTACGCCATCTGATAAAACCAACACCCTGAAAAAAAATAATTATTTACTTTTTTTTTCTTTTAAAGTTATTTTACTGCCGGAACTATTATTTGATATTTTCCGCTAAGATGCATTAGACTAAAAAGGTACATCAGCCCATCGTAGTAAGGGTCAAAATAACCATCCTCATAGGGCTCGAGCTTTGCATTCCAGACCGCATGAACAAAATCCAGACTCTCTTTATCGGGATTAACGAGTGATGCTGTAGCTGCTGTTGCTACTAACCCAATTGAATGTCTTAGTTTCTTGACAGGACCAGCCTGAAGAATAAAATCAGGAGTAGAACCATCCAGATTAAATTGATCCTCATAAGTATCTAATCCCTTAGACCTAAGGAAATTTTGAAATCTCTTAGCATACTCTTCTTGCCATTTTTTATCCTTTGCGTACCAGCTATAATCCATTGCAATATTCATAGGAACACGCCAGGAATCGTAACGAAATCCTCCCGGCATCCAGGGTGTTGGATGCGGTTCGCCATTAAACTCAGTATAATCTGAAGTCAGTCCTGTTATGGGATGACAGGCTTTATGCAGAAAATCACGAGAAACATCTGCACATTCTTTATAAAACTTCTCATGTCCATCTTTGGCATACAATGCCCATATTTCATAAAATGCAGCAACATGATACGACGGATCTGTCCAGTGATATCCACCTCCCTCAGGCACAAAAGATATCTGCTTATGTTCGGTATTTATAATATTATGTATATTGGCAGTACCATCTTTTTTCCACATAGCATCTAGTATTCTTCTGGCCTCTTTGTAATAGTTGATTCCGGTATCATTGCCCCACTTATTAGACGCAAAAAGCAGACTGGTTATATAATACAATTCTCCGTCTGAAGCAGAACCGGGAGAATTTTGTTTCTTGGTTTGCGGATTCACGCTCCATGCAAAATACCCTTCTCGTGGTCCGTCTTGATGTTGCATATATTTTACAGACCATCGCCAGAGACGATCAAAAACTTCTTTTTTATCGAGTTGAACCGCGACCATCATTCCATAGGACATTCCTTCGGTGCGGGCATCTTTATTCTTTAGATCAGAAACATATCCTAACGAATCGCCTTCTTCAAAATATACTCGATTGGGTCCTTCAAAAATATCATAATAGGCCTGGGATAACTTTTTGTCTATTTCTATTTGGCTGTAACCCGCAGCTGCAAAAAGATTGCGGTATAAAGGTCTTTTAGATTCTGATTTTTCTACTTTCTTTTTATTTTGACCAATAACCAAAACTGGAATAATCAGCATAAAAAAAATTAGTAAAAGTCGGATTTTAACCAGCGATTCGCTTATGAAATTATTTAGAACCATGTTTAATTTTTTTAATTGGTTTAGTTGAAAGCTTTATTAAATTGTTTTACCTCTTTACAAATGCCTAAACATTGTCTTTGGCATCGTAAATAAGTTATTCAGACAAATTAATTCGAATTTGATCAGGTTTACGGAATGAGTTTATTTGATACAAATATATAAAAAACAACTACTAAACAATCGGTTGTTTTTTATATAATATAAAAATTTATTAAAAAAAATCACAATAAAAAGCATTATACTACTTTTAAAAGCCAAAAAATAAAATTAAAATGAATTAGAAAGATAGACTACAAATTTATCTCTATGGCATAACAGGTAGATTCCGCTTAAAAATAGGTAATCTAAAAAAATGCAATTGGTTGCTATACTATACAAGCTCCAGGTTTAAAAAAGGCGCTACTGAAGAATTATTAAATTATTTGACGAACACTTTACTTTCCAAGTCCTTTAAATCATCAAGGTTTTAATTTCTTCCTAATATATCCACACCGGAAAATAACTCATTTATTTTAAAAATATAACTTGTCATGTATTTCAAAAAACAGTAAACAACTATAAATCAACATACAAATACGAAACATAACGCATGTTTTTAAGTTTTTTTTACGGTAATAAACTAAAATAGCAATTTATATAATAGATTTACTAAGACTAATAATGCTTCAAATGAACTATTAAAGGCTTCAAAAATGATAATGCTTTTTAATGATTTCAAACTATTTTTACTTTTCTGATTTTATCAGTATGAAATACAAAATGTAAGGTTTTGTATTTTTGATAATCAATCAGTTAAATATCTTTAAGGTAATACACAGTAGGTAAAAAAGGAACAAAACAATCAGTATACATTATGAGTAATACATCGCAAAAGCTTTCTGTACTAGAAAAAATAGGCTACGGTTTAGGTGATTTTGCAGCAAATTTGATTTTTCAGACCCTGCTGACTTTTTTGGCTTTCTTTTACACAGATGTATATAAAATTCCTGCCGGAACTGCTAGTATAATTATTTTTGTGGGTGGCTTTATTGGTGCTTTTTTTAATATCATTATGGGAATTATTGCTGATCGTACTGAGTCACGCTGGGGAAAATTCAGGCCCTGGATATTATGGACTGCTTTACCTTTCGGAATTGCTTCTGTTCTCTCTTTTTTAACTCCAGATTTTCAGGCTAGCGGAAAGATCATTTATACCTTTCTGACTTACTTTATTTTGGTCATGATTTACTCCGCAAACAACTTGCCTTATGTGGCCTTAAGTGGCGTATTGACAGGTGATATGAAAGAGCGAAACAGCCTTTCGTCCTATCGTTTTGTAGCCGTTATGATAGCCCAATTTATAATTCAGTCCCTTTTATTGCCAATGGTGCTAATTTTGGGACATGGCAATAAAGCGGATGGTTTTAAAAATACGATGATAGTATTTGCTATTATTGGCGTGATTTGCTTACTCATTACTTTTTTCACCACAAAAGAAAGAATTATACCTGCAAAGAACCAGGAGTCTTCTATCCGGCAGGATTTTATAGATTTATCTAAAAACGGACCATGGCTGGTTATTTTACTGGTAACCATTTTGGTATTTATAACCTTGTCGCTAAAAGGGGGAATGTATGTTTTCTATTTTAAATATTATTTGGATCCTGTTGCTCAAACTGATTTTTTGAATGATATTGGTTTTACTTCCCTGATCAACAGACTCAATAGTTCCTTAACAACAATGGGATTTGTAGATTTTCAGTGGCCAAAAGACGTTCCTACTTCTGCATTTAGCCTCTTTAATGCAGGAGGAATTATTTTCATGATCTTTGGAATTGTGTCCTCAAAATCGCTTGCTGATGCCTTTGGTAAAAGAAACATCTACATCATCTTTATTTTCTTATCTGCCATTAGTTTGCTGGTTTTTAATTTCTACAGCAGAACGGCTATCGCAATTGTTTTTATAACCCAGCTGCTACATGGTTTTATTTACGGAATCACGATTCCTCTTTTGTGGGCCATGATTGCCGATGTAGCTGATTACAGTGAATGGAAAAACAATCGAAGAGCAACTGCCACGGTTTTCTCAGCTATGCTTTTCGGATTAAAAATAGGGATAAGTATTGGCGGAGCGTTAGGCGCTGCTTTTCTATCTAAATATGGTTATGTAGCCGAAGAAGTTAATCAAGTACCAGCAGCAGTAGAAGGAATCAAACTTTCTATAAGTATCTATCCCGGCTTTATATTTATTATAAGTGCAGTTCTTTTATGTTTTTATGTCATAGATAAAAAATTAGAAATTCAGATAGAAAAAGATTTAAATGAAAGAAGGGATAATGAGAAAAAAACAGAGGATTAAATTAGAATAAAATTTAATCTTTCAATTAATTTTTAAATTAAAATACAGCATACAACCAACTCTGTAATCCCTTTCTCTGCCAGTGAAAAAAAAATATACTAATTTTTTTTAAACTCAAAAATCACCAATATTATGTATTCTTTTGAAAAACAAATAATTGGTTTTGGATTTAATATTATATATTTAATTTTAATTTACGAATCATTTTATGTCCCAAACAAAATATTTTAGACTCAGCGTCATCTTATTTTTTATAATAAATAATTTGTTTTCTCAAAATACATTTGAAAACTATCAATTTCGGTTACTGAACAATGAGACTTCAAAGAGTGGTATTTATACCATTACACAAGATCAGTTTGGTATTATGTGGTATGGAACAAATGGTGCGGGTTTATATAAATATGATGGTATAAATTACCAAGCATACGAGCAAAATTCCAAGCTTAGTAATTCTATTAATAGCAACCTGATTTATGCTACTTACGTCGATAAAGACAACCGGTTGTGGGTTGGAACAGATGAAGGATTATGTCTTTACAATCGCAATTTAAATACTTTTGAAAGTATTGATATTCAAAAAAAAATAAAAAAGGAAACTGTTGTTTCTGTCAAAAGTATTATTGAAGACAATAATGGAAATCTTTATTTAGGGACATTTAATAGTGGCTTACTCAAACTCAATATAAAGTCGCGGGAAATCATTAAAATTAAGCCGGATGCTCCCACCACAAATTACCTTATTAACTGTCTGGTAAAAGATAAAAGAGGAATCATTTATTTGGGCACTAACTTTGGTTTAAAAGTAGTTGACCCAATAAAAAATGAGATTAAAAAAGTAACGATTGGCAAAGACAATGCATTGCTCTCAGGAACTATTATCTCTATGTTTTTTGACAGTGGTCAAAACTTATGGATTGGTAACGGATTTAAAGGTCTTCTTAAAGTAGATCTATATTCTAAGACAAAACAGGTTGTTTCTTATCCTATTACAAAAAAAAGAATTATGTCGATCCTGGCAACAGATGCCCAAACGATTCTCTGTGCTACAGAAAATGATGGTTTAATTGTTGTGAACGATCAGGGTGTTGTTCAAAAAAAATATGCAAACAATAAATTCAACATTCGTAGTTTAAGTTCAAATTCTGTCTGGTCATTATTTTTAGATAAAGAAAATAGAATTTGGCTGGGATATTATAACAAGGGTCTGGGAATCTTTGACAAAATAGACAGCAAGGTAAGTATCATAGAAAGTTTGCCAGGAAATCCCCAATCATTACAAAGCAGTTGCGTTACCAGTGTTGCAAAAGATCAGCAAGGCCAGTTATGGATTTCTATGGAAGGCGGTGGTGTCGATATTTACAATCCTAAAGACAAAAGCTTTAAACATATTAACAGATCTAATAGCAGCTTTTATTCTGGGTTAACCAATGATAATATCACCAATGTTTTTATTGATAAAAAGCAGAATATTTGGCTATCGAGCTGGAATGAAGGAGTTTTTGTTTTAAAAAAAGGAAGCAGGAACTTTATTAATTACAGCACAAAAAACACTCCTAATTTAACCTCAGACAATATTATGAGTATTGCTGAAGACTCAAAAGGTGTAATTTGGATAGGAACCTTTTCAAAAGGTCTGCATTACTATACCCCATCAGACGGTCAATTCCACAATTGTAATACTAAAGCCTTCCAAACAAATGGACTAACAAATTTAGACATCAGAAAGGTAATGGTAGATTCCGATGATGCGGTCTGGGTAGGTTCAACAACGGGTTTATATCAGGTTAAAACAAATGATTATATTTCTTTTTCAGTAACATCTTTTCGGGATAAAATGTCTGAAAAGTTCAAAAATCACAAAAGCACACATACCATTAATACTTTATATGAGTCCAAAAACAAAGAAATCTGGATTGGTACTGATGGCGCCGGATTATTCAACTACAATAAAAAAACAGATTCCCTCAAGTGGTATATCAACTTTGAAGGACTTCGTGAAAAATCAATTTCATCGATTGTAGAGTCTAATGATCACGAGATTTGGTTAAGCGGAAAAAAAGGCATCACAAAACTAAATTTAAAAAACAAAACTGCCATAAATTACTCCACCTATGATGGTTTACCGGGAAATGATTTTAATAACAATGCTGTTCTTAAAGATGAAAACGGATTACTCTATTTTGGAAGTTATGAAGGTTTAAACTACCTCAATCCTGCAAATTTAGTTAAAAGTAAAAAACAGCTTCCGATTTACCTCAGTGATCTGAAAATTTTCAATAAATCAGTTGGACCACTTGAAGAGAATTCACCTTTAATAAAAGTAATCTCTGAAACAAAAAAAATAATCCTCAAACATGATCAGTCTGTATTTACAATTGATTTTATTGCCATTAATTATTCTTTTCCGGCCAGAAATGAATTTGCCTATTATCTGGAAGGTTTCGAGGATTCGTGGAATTACGTTGGTAATAAACGCTCGGCAACTTACACAAACTTAACACCGGGCCACTATGTTTTTAAGGTTAAAGCAGCCGAAAAAAACGGAGTGTGGAGCCCACCATTAGAATTAAAAATAGAAGTTTTACCCCCGTGGTGGAAAACATCTTTTGCTTATCTCTTTTATGCCTTATTACTACTAGCTGCAGTTCATTTTGGCAATCAATATTATCAAAATCGTTTCAAACAAAAGCAAATCATACAATTTGAAAAGCAAAAGGCTATTCAAATTGAAAAGTTAAACAATAAAAAATTACAATTTTTCACCAATATCTCACATGAGTTTAGAACTCCGCTAACTTTAATTTTAAATCCATTAGCTGATATCATTAAAAATAATAGCCAGGATGTACCAGACACAGTATTAAATAAACTTCAGACTATTCATAAAAGTTCCGAAAGGCTTTCAAGATTAATCAACGAGTTAATGGATTTTAATCAACTGCAGTTTAATAAAATGACGCTTCAATTACAGCTCATTGATGTAATTGATTTTACAAAAGAAATCGTGAGTTATTTTGATGAAGAAGCAGTAAGTCGTGGAATTAAGCTTGTTTTTGAATCTGATAAAGCAGCATTAAAAGATTGGATAGATCCTAAAATGTTCGAAAAAATCATTTTTAATCTTATTTCTAATGCTTTTAAAGTGACCCCAGATAATGGGGAAATAAAAATCAAAATAGTGGTCAACGACGAATTAAGACATTTTCCGCTGATAAATTCAATTAGTACTAATTCTTACTTTAAGGTTATTGTTGAAGATACCGGAGCGGGATTAGACAAAAAAGACATCAAGCGAATCTTTGACCGTTTCTATCAGGTAAATAATTTAAATAAAGCATATTACGGAAGCACAGGAATAGGCCTGGAAGTTGTTCGTGGATTTGTAGAATTACATAAAGGAATAATAGAAGTAGAAAGCGAACTGGGCGTTGGCACAATTTTTAAACTATTATTTCCTACAGGAAAGGACTTTTTTAATAAAAACGAAATACTACTTGAAGAATTTAAAAAGGACAAAAAAGTAAGTTTTACACCTATTGAGGAAAAAGCACCGGTAACATCACAATATGACCAGGAAAAACAAGATCGGGTTCATACTATTTTGATAGTTGAAGACAATGTCGAATTGCGAAATTATTTAAAAAACGAACTCAGAAAAGAATATAAAGTTATAACGGCAGAAAACGGTCAGATTGGTTTAGAACTTGCCTTGCAAAAACTGCCTGATTTAATATTAACAGATGTAATTATGCCGGTTATGAACGGTTTAGAATTGTGTAAAAATATTAAAGCTGATTTAAAAACAAGCCATATTCCTTTAATGATGCTATCTGCAAAAGCATTAATTAAAGATAAATTAGAAGGGATTGACTCTGGCGCAGATTTGTATTTGAGTAAACCCTTTGATATGGATATTTTAAGATCCAGTTTGGTACAGCTCATTAACAGCAGGCAAATTATGTTTAATAAATTTTATAACGGAATCACTCCAAAAGCAAAAGAAAAAACAACCACTTTAGATAATGAATTCATAAAAAACATCCTGAATTACATTCATGAAAACATTAGCAAACCTGAGCTAAGTGTTGAAGTTTTGGCCTCGAAAGTATTTTTAAGCAGAAGCCAATTGTACCGAAAAATAAAAACACTAACCGGGGTAACCGTAAATGAATTTATACGTAACGTACGTTTAGAAAAAGCAAAAGAATTAATAGAACTCGGCAACGATACCATAACTGAGATTAGTTTTAAGGTGGGTTTTAGTTCTCCATCTTATTTCACAAAATGCTATAAAGAAAAATACGGCTACCTCCCTACTCACAACAACAAACAATAAAATTTTAAAGGAATCAAAGACGGTTTATACCGCTAACTTGTGGACACAAATATTATAAATGAATTTTAAACACAAATTTCACTAATTGAAACTAATTAATTTGATGAAATTCGTGTTTGTTTTGTACTTATGTCCAGACGGCAGGTTTCTACCGCCTTTTTTTTGCTTTATCAATAACTCAATAATCTGCTCTGTTTAAAGAATTTGAGTTTTATAAATTAATGCCGCGTCATTTAATTTAGAAACAATTATTAGTTTGATTTTTTGCACCGGATTAAATTTCATCTCTTAACAAATCATTAAATACATATAAATAGCTGTTATTTTTTAAACATAACAAAAAAATCATATATAAAAAATATTAATATTTTTTTTGACTTTACTGTTTTAAATCAACACAAAAACCAGAAATACGCCAATATTATAAACTTTATGCTACAAAATTTATATTTTTTGCATCATATTTAGTATGTGAATTTTATGTTAACATCATACTTTTGGATCTAACAAAAAACTTTTACTAACCATTAAAACACACTATTAAATATGGAATGAAAACCAAAATTATGCATTTAAAAAGTGCTGTTTTTTTGATTAAAATTTAGACCTCTCTTCTTAGTGGTAAATTCTAAAATTTAAAAATAAAAAATAGCCAATAAGCTTAAATCATGATTGTGATAATAATTAAACTTTACAACCAAACAACTATTTAAACTAATCAAAAAACCAATTAAAATGATGTTAAAATTAAAATTTGCAATAATTGCATTGCTAATAATTAGCAGTCAGAATTTAATGGCACAATCAAAGACGATACAGGGGGTGATTACTGATCCTTCGGGATTTCCTTTACCAGGTGCCAGCGTTAATGTAGAAGGTACAAAAAATAGCGCCTCAACAGATTTTGATGGTAAATACTCTTTAAAAGGAGTTAACCCTACAGATAAAATAACATATTCTTATGTCGGATTGATCTCGCAGACCATAACTCCTGGTAGCAGAACTACAATTGATGTTGTATTGGCACTATCCACCCAAAACTTAAATGAGGTTATTGTAGGTTACGGAACTCAAAAGAGAACAAAAGTAACCGGAGCAATTTCAACAGTGGGCGCAAAAGATATTGCCGCAGTGCCTATTACTAATGCAGAATCAGCCTTACAAGGAAGGGCTGCGGGTGTTACTGTTGTAAATGGCGCACCGGGTTCTAATCCTACAGTTACCATTCGTGGTTTGGCTACCATGGGAAACAGTGCTCCTTTATATGTAATTGATGGTGTTTTGACAGGTAATTTATCCGGATTAAGCCCTAATGATATAGAGTCAATGTCTGTTTTAAAAGATGCTTCGACAACGGCTTTATATGGTTCAAAAGCGTTCAATGGAGTAATTATGGTTACAACTAAAAAAGGAAAAAAGGGCCCTGGCCAACTAAATTTTAGCACTTACATAGGATCTCAGACCATTACCAAAAGATATGATGTCTTAAATACACAGCAATATCTTCAATATGCTAAAGATTTAGGAAGTGATTTAACGGCAAGAGCTGCTGAATTTGGAAATACAAACACCAATTGGCAAGACCAAATTTTTCAAAGTGGTTTGATGCAGGATTACAATTTGAGTTTCTCAAATGGTACAGAGACCTCTACGAGCCGTTATTCAGCCGAATATTTAAAGCAGGAAGGAGCTGTTATCAATACAGGTTTTGAACGCTACTCTTTTAGAGCCAATAATACACAGGATATTGGGAAACTTAAAGTAGGAAGCAATATTGGTGTGTCTTTTAGTACAATCAATCCAGAGCGTAGTTCGGGAGGAAGAACATTATTGGAACACGCTATTAAAATGGCACCTTATTTCCCTATTTACAATGGTGCAAGTTTAGGCGGGTATCAAGGGCCTAGTGCTATTGATGGTAATGATGCAGAGAATCCGGTACGTGTAGCAAATTTAGGATATCAAAAAATTAATAATTTATCCTTAATAGGAAATATCTACGCTGAGTTAGAAATTTACAAAGGGTTAAAATTCAGATCACAAGTTTCCTTAGATTATTATACAAGTAAGGATCATACTTTTGTTCCTAGTTTTCAGGATGGTTCTTATCATAAACAAGCATTTTCTACAACAAATGAAACAAATGGACAAGGTCAGACTATTGTTTTTGATAACAGCTTAACATATAAAACTACAATTGCAGGAAAACATAATCTTGAAGTATTAGGAGTTATTACTAAAATTGATGGAAAATCGCAAACTTTAGCAGCAGGAAGCCGTTACAGTATTTCGGATGAAATTGATCAGTTAAGATATAATGAAGGTAGTTTAGGTTCAGCCAATTATGTAGAAAAAAATATTGGTTATATCGCCCGTATCAATTATGATTATAATGATAAATACATACTTGCCGTTTCAGGACGTAGAGATGCTTCATCTCGTTTTGGAGCCAATAATCGCTGGGGTAACTTCTACTCAGTTGCCTTAGGGTGGAATATTGCTAAAGAAAGTTTTATGGAAAATTCTATTTTCAGCACATTGAAACTTAGAGCCAGTACCGGTACGACAGGAAATGACAGAATAGACAATTATCAGTACGCCGCTACATTACTTACGACTTATAATTATCCAATTAATGGAGGGAATGCACAAGGTGTTTCTATGGGAGTTGCTTCTAATCCTAACTTGAAATGGGAGTCTAAAAAGGACAGAAACATAGGTTTGGATTTTGGTTTGTTTGAAGATAAATTTACCGGATCTTTTGAATATTTTAATAATAAAAGCAGTGATATTCTTTTTGCTGTTCCGTTAGCTGCATCTTTAGGATCTGCCGGTGGAGGAACTCAGATTCAAAATGTTGCCGATGTGAAAGTAAGCGGATTTGAAATATCATTAGGTTATAATGACAGAAAAGGAGATTTTACATGGTCTGCCATAGCTAATTTAGGAACAAGTAAAAACGAAGTAACCGGCTTAGCGCCAGGAGTAACTAGTGTTTTAGGTGGTCCAGCAGCCAGAGCTGGACTTGAAAACTTCTCTAGACTGGAAGTAGGTCAGCCGTTATTCTATTTTTATGGATATCAAACCAATGGAATCTATCAAAATCAGGCAGAAGTAGATGCTGTTTTTGGACCAGGTCAGACTAATATAAAACCAGGTGATATTAGAATTGTAGATCGTGATGGCAATAAAATAATCAACTCAGATGACAAAACAAATATCGGGAATCCATATCCGGATTTTACTTATGGTTTAAACCTTACTGCAGCTTACAAAAATTTCGATTTTAACTGCTTTATATCAGGAGTTCAAGGGAATGATATTTTCAATGCAAATACTTTTGACCTAAAAGGAATGAATCGTTTATTTAATGCAAGTACCGATGTATTAGACAGAGCAATTGTCGTAAATGGCGTTGTCACAAATCCATCTGCTACTTTACCAAGAGCACAAGGTGCAGATATCAACTGGTCTTCTGCAAATCAACGTTATATTGAAGATGGATCCTATACAAGACTAAAAAATATAGCCGTTGGATACACATTTTCTGGCGATGCATTTAAGACTTATTTTTCAAAAATAAGATTCTATGTAAGCGGACAAAACTTAATTACAGTTACAAAATATAGCGGTTTAGACCCTGAGATCGCACGTGCAGACGCCAATGCAAATTCTGCAGGTATTGATTTAGGAAGATATCCACAGCCAAAATCTGTGATTTTTGGACTTGATGTTACATTTTAATATATAAAAGAAAATGAGAAAAATAAAATATATACTTATAGTTATGACAGGAGTTTTAACTATAACTTCATGTGACTCCGGTGAATTAGAATTAACTAATCCCAACACTTTAAGACCAGAAACCTTCTTTATAAATGAATCACAGGTGCAGTCATCTGTAAATGCATCTTATGCAAATCTGCAGACAAGAGGGCTTTATGGCAGAAATTTTTCTTTTGCAATGGATCTTATGGCTCAGGATGCTTTAGGAAACCCGCAGTTAGAAGGAAACAAAAAACCTTTTCAGGATTTTTCTTTTAATGCAGGAAATGATATTATTCAATATTATTGGGAATCCTGTTATAAAGGGATATCCAGAGCTAATTTTGTACTGGATAATGAGGCGAAAATAAATGCTCTTCCAAGTTCGAATTTTTCACAAGAGAAAAAGAACAAATATTTAGGAGAAGCTCATTTTTTAAGAGCCTATTATTATTTTCTGCTCGTGAAACGATTTGGAGATTTACCAATTTACAAAACAGGGACTATTATCGGCAAAGCTAGAAGTCCTAAGGCAGAAGTTTATGCCCTGATAGAAGAAGATCTTGTATTTGCGTCTAAAAATCTTTTACCAAGAGCAACAGAAGTACCAGGAAGAGTTAATAAAGAAGCAGCTTACGCCTATCTGGGAAAAGTATTGTTATACGAAAAAAAATACGATGAAGCGTTGGTTGCATTGAATAATGTTACAGGATTCAGTCTGGAGGATAAAGGCAGTTTTTACAACAACTTTATGGTAGAGACAGAACACGGTAAAGAATCAATTTTCGAGATTGAGTTTGATGAGAAAAATGGAACAGGTGATCAATGGGGGGCTGTTGGTGATAGCGAGGGAACTGGTTTTGAAGAGTCTACACTTAGAGGACAGGAATATGGGAACCTAAGCTGGTACAATGTGTATCCCTCAGACAATTTGTTAGATTCGTATGAGGCAGGAGATTTACGTTTTGGAGATTCTTTTTATGTACCAGGCTCAACCTATTTGAAAGGAACCAAGGTAATGCTGGCAAGTAATTTTACTACCTCTGCAGGTATTAGAAGAGCGGGCTGGAAAAAATATCAAAACTATTACGAAAGAGAGGATGAAGCGACACGCTCAAGTATTAACTTCAAAGTGATGCGCTATTCAGATGTATTGCTTATGAAAGCAGAATGCGAAAACCAAAGAGCAGGAGGTTCTCAAACGGCTGCTATAGCATATATCAAAGAAGTAAGGGACCGCGCAGGTTTAACAACTACTATTGCACCAACAAAAGATGCTGTTTTCACAGCAATTGTTCACGAACGTAAAGTAGAGTTTGCAGGTGAGCAAAGCCGTTTTGATGATATTATAAGATGGGGTATCGCTAGTACAGAATTAGCAGGTACTGGTTTTCAGGCTGGTAAAAGTGAGTTATGGCCAATACCAAACAGGGAAACATCTTCAAATCCAAATATAAAACCAAGCGATAATAATCCTGGTTATTAAGAAATTAAATTTTGGTAGTTTAAGTTAAGTTAGTAATTTTGATCAAACAGCGCATGAGAATGCGCTGTTTTTCATTATATTAAACTTCTGCTAGGCTATATTTAGAACTAATTCAACAGCAGCATTCCTCCATTACAAGGAATTGAAATTTCGATCTCATGGCTGTTTTTAAGCTTCATTGTTTTTACTTTTCCATTTAAATGTTCATCATCAAGGTAACATTTAAATGCTGTGCCAGAAGCAATCATTGGCAGCTTGATTTTTAGTTTTACCGTTTCTTTTTGAGCATTCACTCCAGCTATGTACCACTTTGTTCCTTTTCGGCGGGCAAGTACTACATATTTACCAGGATATCCCTCTAAAAAACGAACTTCATCCCAAGTCGTGGGTACTTCTTTCATAAAATCTATAGCCCAAGCGGGAGCATCAGTTAAATTATTTGGTGCCAATGCAAAATGCTGCACGCCACTTTGAAAAAGTACAGCAGCTGCCAGGGCAAATACGTCAGAAGTTATTCGTTTTGAACCTTTATTGGATACATTTTCACTATTATAAAATTGATTTAAGGCACTTCCTCCAAAGTCCATACTTCCTACTGTATTTCGAATAAAAGGATGTATCGAAGCATTCATAGCTTCGGTATCACAACTTTTTTGTCCAAAATGCAGATTTTCACTTGCCAGAACAGCTTCACTAGAAGCAAAATTTGGATACATACGCTCCCAGCCCCTTGGTAAGGTACAACCATGGAAAATGACCATTATTCCAAAATCATTAGCATCTGTGAGGATCTCTTCGTACAATTTCATGGTGACTTGTTTATCTCCCCCAAAAAAATCTACTTTAATTCCTTTTACACCAATACTTTTCATCCATGCCATTTCCTGACGACGCATTATGACATTGTCCATCATGCCTCGAGGTCCCTGAGGTGCGTCATTCCAATATCCGTTCGAGTTGTACCATAAATACAAACCAACACCTTTTGCTGCTCCATATTGGGCCAGTTCAGCTATTTTATCTTTTCCTATCTGGGTATCCCAAAGTGCATCAATTAAAATGGTCTGATATCCCATCGCCGCACTGAAATCTATATATTGTTTTTGCACCCCAAAAGTGGTATTGTTGTCCATTTTCATAATCCAGCTCCATGAACCTTTAGTATATTGGTATTCTTTAGAGGCTTTATATTTTGGTTGAACCAAATCAAAAGGGATAGTGGTTTCTACAACAGGAGCCAGAGTTTCTCCAACAGTAATGGTACGCCACGGCGTTTCACCAGCTAATGGTATGCCCGGAGCAGTTGTACCGTTTCCGTTGTTTTCTCCTTCCATTGGAAATCCTATCGTGTACAATCCTTTATCACGCCCCATTAACCTGCTGCCACAATAATTGCTGTCTACACCGGTTTCGGATACTAAAACCCATCCTTGATTATTTACTTTAAAAAGACATGGAAAGGTATATCCCTCTCCTATTCCGTTTTTGCCCATGGAATCATCTAGTGTATACGATGTTTCATAACTTGGCGCAGTTCTGGCAAATCCTGTCATGGGTTTACTTTGCGGGCAAAGAAATGTAGTGGTCCCTTCCGGTAAAACAAAACCAGATGCTTCCTGCTGCACCACACAGGAGCGGGCTTCTTTTTGAGGATAAACTTTATATTTAAAAGCTGCATTATTATTACTTACCCTAAAAATTATATCAATAGCCTCTTTCCCTTCTTTGGTAAAAGAAAATACAGCCTCGTTAGCTCTATATTGCACGCTTCTTTGTTTTATATTAGGAAGCTCATATGTTTCTTCAATCTTTTTTTGATCTGCACTGGCCTGCAGAATTAATCCTGTGGTAAAATCCCCAACATTTGTTTTTAAGCCAAGAGGAGAGTTTTTCAGGAATTTTTTTCCATTATATGAAACATTGTAAACCGGCATATTATTTTCGACAGCCAAAACTACTATGAGTTTTCCATCGGGGCTTTTTACCACTGATTGTGCATTTAATTTCAAAAAACTAAAGAGAAATAAACATAGAGCATATTTAAAATTCATAACTAATTATTGGTTATTTGGTTTATTAATTTATTTTTATCTGTAAAAAAGAATTACGTTATAATAATATGGAATTTTCACTTAACAGACTGCGAACTAAATTAGAGAAAAAAGATTCAGTTCTAAAATAAATTCTCAATCAATGCATTTCGATAATTGTGTTGTACAATGAGATTCCAATCTTCTTATTATTTATCTTTTGCCGCGCAATGATTTATTGAACAGTTACTGTAATCATTTTTAAATCTTTAGCATCTGAACTATTTCCATAATACACCTCATACATACCTGATGTTACCTTCATCCCTATAGTATTTGCATCATAAAATTCAAATGAAGAAGCTGGTAAATCTATCGTTATAAGTTGCTTTTCACCTGCTTTTAAATTGATTCTTTTAAATGCTTTGAGTGTTTTCAAAGGGCCATCAGTATCCTTTGCTTTTCTAACGTAAACCTGCACAATCTCTGTTCCGTCACGTTTACTAACGTTTTTTACAGGAAAGCTTAATTGTGTATTTTCATTTGGTTTTATATCCGTTTTACTCAATTTTGCCTCACCAATAGTAAATTTAGAATAGCTTAAGCCAAAACCAAACGCAAACAAAACATCTGTTGTATATCTATAGGTGCGCCCTTTCATTGAATAATTTTCAAAGTCTCCTAATTTATCTGAATTTTTGTAAAAGGAAACAGGTAGTTTTCCGGCAGGATTATAATCTCCAAAAAGAACGTCCGCAACAGCCTGACCTCCGGATTCGCCAGGATACCATGCCTGCAGAATGGCGTCACAGCTTTCCGTTTCAGGTGTCAATGCAATTGCAGAACCTGAGCAGTTTACAAAAATTACTTTTTTTCCTGCCGCTTTAAGTTCTTTTAAAAATTTTCTCTGAACCGCCGGAAGTTCAATATCAGTACGGTCACCGCCTTTAAATCCTGGGGAAGAAACAGGCATTTCTTCTCCTTCAAGCAAGGTAGAAAGCCCGCCTGCAAAAATAACGGTATCGATGCCTTTTAATTTTTGAATTAAAGAACTGAAATCAATGTCATATTCTTTTCCAAAATCAAATTCAAGATTAGCCTGCCAATTGTTTGACTGGGCAAAAAGGATTTCGATTTTATATTTTTTACCCGCTTGAACGACAAATGAAATATTTCCCGGAACAGTACGCCAATTGGTATATTTTGCAATTGATTTTCCATCAACCAGTAACTCAAAAACACCAGTAGCCCCTGTTTTAAAAACAAGCGTATCGTTTGCTTTTGCTGAAAACTCTGTTTCATATTTTGCTGAAAAACCTTCAAGCTTAACCCCTGAAGCAAATTCATGCTGACCGGCAGTAGTCATTTTAATAGGATTTAAAATCTGCTGGGTTATTACACTGTTGCCTTCCCTATTTGGATTATTCCAATAGGTTGCTTTCATTCCTTTTTTTCCTTCAAATGAAATTTGGTCAAAATAACTTTGATTTACTTTATCCTCGACTAAGTCGCATGCTTTATCGTAAAAGATTTTATTTTCCGGAATTTTTGACTCTATTCCATCTTTAATGGTGATTGTTTTAACGGGTGTTCCATTATAATTCCCCCACAACATGGGTTCATTATCAGCATTTGGACCTAATACTGCTATTTTATTTATTAATTTATTTAAAGGAAGAATATTGTTTTTGTTTTGTAAAAGCGTCATTGACTTTTGAGCCATTTCAAGTGCTAAGAGCTGATGCTCTTTGCTATTAAGAACCGATGCGGGAATTTGAGCCCACGGCACTATGGCATCATCATCCATTTCACCCAAATCAAAACGACCAACTAATACGCGAAGTAGACTCTTATCAATATCGGCTTCTTTTATGAGATCTTTAGCAACAGCTGCCGGCAGTTCTTTAAAGGGATATTTCTCCCAGACACATTCGACATCTGTTCCTGCAAGGACAGCTTTTGATGCAGCATGTACCGCATCTGATGAAACTTTGTGAGTCGTATAAAAATCAGTTACAGCGCCGCAATCTGAAACGACCAGGTATTTAAATCCCCACTCATCTCTTAAAATACGCTGCAATAATCTGGTGTTGCTGCAGCATGGTTCGTCGTCCAGGCGTTGATACGCGCACATCACCTGACGCACATCTGCATCCTGCACAAGTGCTTTAAATGCCGGCAGGTAAGTTTCGTACAATTCACGAGGATCTACATTATTCAAATTCAATTCGTGCCTGCTCCATTCTGGTCCTGAGTGAACAGCAAAATGTTTTGCGCAAGCTAAAAGTTTACGGTACTTGGCATCTGCCGAGCCCTGTAGCCCTTTGACAACTGAAATTCCCATCCGGGAAGTAAGATAAGGGTCTTCTCCGTAGGTTTCCTGTCCACGGCCCCAACGGGGATCCCTAAAAATATTGACATTAGGAGTCCAAACCGAAAGGCTTAAAAAACGTTTGTTTTCATTACCGTTTTTAATCCATTGATTATATTTTGCCCGAGCTTCATCTGATACGGCATCAAAAACACGATACAGTAACTGATCATCAAACGAAGCTGCCATACCTATGGGCTCTGGAAAAACAGTAACATTGTCATTATTGGCATAACCATGCAGCGCTTCACTCCACCAGTTAAATTTTTTAATTCCAAGTCTGGGGATCGCATCACTTTGATCACACATTAAGACTGCTTTTTCTTCAAGAGTTAATCGTGAAATTAAATCTTTTGCTCGCTCTGCTGAACTAAGCGAGGGATTCTTATAAGGATATTGCTGCGCGTTTACACTAAAAAAAGATAGTAAACTTATAATAAACAAATAACTAATTTTCATGATTATTCTATTTGAGTTAATATATTAATGCGTATTTTACTTTGGTTAAATCGTAAAGGAATTAATTCAAGTTGCTAGTTAAGAAAGTCTAGTCCCTACAGGACAAAAATTGACCTGAATATTGATTTCTACCAATATGTAATCTCTCCGAGATATTTTTTGTTACTCCGTTAGGAGTTAAATATTGGTAGAAGAATAATGAAATCTACCTCAAAAAATATCCCATAGGGACTAAACTTTTTTAGAGCCAACTTATTTACTGAATTGTTAATCTGGCAACTTGAACTAATTATTTTTTGAAATTTGATTTTCAATATGGAAATAATCGAAATCTACATAACCGCCAATATTTGTAGTTGCATAGTTGAACAACCCAAATCGATATCCCATAAAATGAGGAATTGTATAAGGAAGTTTTATTGCGTTTCCAATGCTGATCCATTTTTCACCATCTAGACTGTAAAAAAATCTTCCGGTATCTGCTTTATCTTTAAAATCACATGCTGCTTTGAAATAGATTTTATCCTGAACTAAAGAAATGCTTTCAACTTCACGCGGATTGCCTTTAACGGCATCAAGTATGACTATTTTTTTTGTACCATTTTCAACCTTTACCGCTATAAATCCATATTCTTTTTGCAATAACGAAAGTCCTGCAAAGTCGCCTTCTTTCATTTTAGATACCTCCACTAAGGTAGATGCGGAACATTCAGATCCAAAAGCTCTTTGTGTAAGGGTATTTTTAGCCTGCACAAAACTGCTGTCTTTCCGGCCTGTTTTCAATCTTAAATATCCTTTTCTTTCCCTAACAGACCACAGGGAGTTATCAGGATTGTGGTTCCATTGCCAGACCAAAGGCAAATCAGGATCATTTTTTTTTCTTGTAAAATCATCTGAGTTTACAATTCCCGGAATTAAACCTTTGCTTTGTGGTAAATCCAGATATTCTGGTACTTTATTATTTTTACCTAAAATGGGCCAGCCCTCCTTCCATTCCACAGGAACCAGATAAGGAATACGGCCTACACCTCCGGAATCTTTAAACAAATACGAAAACCATTTTCCGTCTGGTGTATCAATAAGCCCGCCTTGTGCAACTCCTAAATCCTGCAGACCTACTTTTCCTTCCCAAGGTCCTAAAATACTATCTGCCCTATGTATAATTACCGTTCGCATTGCGTCTTTTGGCCAGACGATATTAAAAAGATAATATTTCCCTTTGATTTTAAAAAGCTGTGAACCTTCAGATTGCAGCATAATATTGTTTCCTGCTGGCGCACTGGCATTTTCAATCAATACCTTTTTTGTTTCTTCTTTTACAGCGGATAAATCTGATTGTAATTCGACGATCTGCAATTTTCCCGCTCCCCAAACCATATACACTTTTCCGTTATCATCAAAAAAAATAGAATGATCGTGATAAGAAGTATTTAAAACGGTTCTTTTCCAAGGTCCTTTTTCTACATCTTTCGTAGAAAAAATATAGGTTTTACCAGTTGTTCCAGAGAAAGTGCTCACGTAATAGGTACCATTATGATAATTCAGACTACTCGCCCAGGAACCTCTTCCGTAATCGTTTTTTTCATTATCCAGATTTAGTTTATCATTATCATCTTCTAATGTTTGATAGGCATAATTAACGATTTTCCAATTCACTAAATCGTTAGATTTCATAATAGGAACGCCCGGATTCATGTGCATGGTTGTGCTGCTCATGTAATAAATATCGTTTACACGAATGATAGACATATCAGGAACATCAGCAAAAATAACTGGATTTTTCGCCTTGTTTTGTGCATAGTTACACAAAGTAAAAAGCGAAAAAAGACTAAAAACAACACTTCTAATTTTCATTTTATTTGGTATCATTTTTTAATCTTTTAAAATCCTGAATTGATGAAATTTTGGACTATTGCTTCCGTCATTAGATTTTATGGTAATGTTTACCTCTTCGATCTTTTCGACATTTAATCGGATGGTTTTATTTGCTGACGAAATAATGGGTACCGGTTTTTCGTTGATGAGAATCGTGATTTTATCCGTTTTAAAATCGGCTGTGCAAATGATATCCAAATATTTTCCAGCCTTGTTTTTATTCAATAACTGATAAGAAATATACGATTTGGTACTTCTCCAGGCTTTTGTCTCGTCGTAGCCAGAATCACTTTTTTCACCTTTATAACGATGATCTACTTCTGACTGCTGTTCGCCGCAATTAATTTTATCGATGGTTTTAGCTTCCAAAGCCAATGCCTCAATTTCCTGCTGTTTCAACAAAGCATGTTTTTCCTGATATTGCTCTTTGGTATAATTTTGAAAATACATTTGATAACGCGCGTCATGAATTTCAAAAAACGGCTGTAATTCTAACGAATCTAAACGGAAGTGCAAGTTTCCTAAATCCTTCAGTTTTGCGATATAAGCTGCTTTATCGCCTATGATTTCATAGGCTTGATCCAACGCATAATATTTACCGGATGCAACATGCCCCATTCGGCTGTCATTGGCAAATAATCCGTCTAAATCTTTGTTTGATGTTTTGGCAGCCAATACAATAGGTCCGTTTACAAAAGCGCTCCAATTGGAACGGTCGGGTAAATTCTCTAAATGTGTCGAAGTTTTGAAGCTAACGCAAATCTGATCTTCGGATTTCCATTTTCTGTTAAGGGTTACATAACTAGAGGGTTTTGCTTCTATTTTCTGAATTTTTCCATTAATTGAAATTTCAAAATTTTCAGCCCATTCCGGACAACGGATATTGATAGAAAATATTTTACTTTTCTTTAGTTTCAAAACAAAATTGGTGCTATTTTGGTATGGAAATTTAGTGCTTTGTTCGATGTAAATATCCTTTTCTTTCCAAGCTAAAACAGACGAAATAAAGAGATTTACAAAAACATCATTATCAGAATGGCTGTAAATTAATTCTCCATATTTAGAATGATTCTCGAGCCCTGAACCAACACAACACCACATACTGGTTTCCGGCTGCGAATACACGCGATAATGATTGGGTCTGATGGGCGTAAAATAAACAAAACCACCTTTTTCAGGATGCTGGCTCGAAAGAATATGATTGTAAAGTGTGCGTTCGTAAAAATCAAGATAACTTACATTGTTTTGGTCTAAAAATAAAGCTTTGCTTAAGCGCTCCATATTATAGGAATTACACGTTTCCGGCCCCTGATTTGATTTTAGCATGCCGCTAAAATCTTCGGTTGGATTAAAATGTTCCGCAAAACTATTTCCACCAAAAGCTACGCTGCGTTTTTGGGTAACATTTTCCCAAAAGAACTGCGCAGCATCTGTCCATTCTTTATTGCCGGAAAGTTTACCGATTTTCTCAAAACCAATCACTTTTGGTATTTGCGTATTGGCATGCAATCCTGTTAACTTATCTTCTTTTTTCTCGAGCGGATTTAAGATTGCTAAGTGGGAAACTTTCTTGGCCGTTTCCAGATATTTTTTGTCTTTGGTAATACTATACAAATCGGCAAAAGATTCGTTTATGCCACCATGTTCTGTCTTCAATATATTTTGAATCTGTTCCTCAGAAAGTGGACGAATTAATTCGATAAACCAGTCTCCCAGTTTTATTACAACCTCTTTTGCTATTTCATTTCCTGTATAATGATACGTATCGATTAAACCGGCAAAAAGTTTATGAATATTGTACAGCGGCACCCAGGTATTGTTTAATCCGAAATTACTTCCGTCGATATCTCCATTATGAATGCGGTCCCAAAAAACTTTTCCCTGCGGAATTCCGCCCACATAACCATTGCCGTTTTTTTGCTGACATTTCTCCAGTTCTGAGATCATATAGTCCAGCCGATTTTTAAGCTCCATATTTCCTGTAGAAGCATACATCATTGCCAATGCCGAAAGATAATGTCCGGCAATGTGGCCATCAAGTCCTATACTTTCCCAATTTCCGTAACGCTCTGCTTTTACGGGTATTCCGGATGCAATAAGATACGGCGCTAAAAGTCGGTCTGGATTGAGTGCTAAAATATATTTCAGATCGACATCCTGAGCATTTTTAAATGGCCCGTCTTTTAATCTTATTTCGCTTAAATCAAATGAATGCATTTGAGCTATAGCAGAAGATCCAATCAATAATCCCAGCAGACAATATGAAATTTTATATTTCAATAAAAGATTTCTCATAATATTTTTTTGTAATTAAAAGTCTTTTTTTTTTTATTAAAAAGACTTTTGCGAGTGTTTCATCAACCTGAAATTTTATCTTTTTATAAATTTTCTGCTTATTTTAGATGTACCATTGATTCCGTTAATAAAATAAACTCCGCCAGGCAGTGATTCTATTCTTATTTTGGTATTGCCATTTTTCAAAGTCCCCGAATTCATTAAAATGCCTTGAGCATTAAAAATTTTATAATCAAAATCAGAAGACATCTTATCGACAAAAATTTCCTCCAATGCAGGATTTGGATATAATTTGAAACCAACCTGATCCTCTAATGCATTTTCAACTGTGCTTAATGTGGTAAACTCCAAGGGAAGCATAGCGGCATTATATCCGCTTTTTTCACTTAAGTAAAAATGAAATGATGCAACTAGCGGTTCACTTCCCATTGTTACAGGATAAAATCCTGCCGTATTATTTACTGTCTTCAATATGTAACTTCCTGCAGGCGCCTTAACACCAATGTAAACCGGATTCATTTGATTAACAGTTAAGTCTTTTGGTGTTGAAACATTTCCGGTTCCACTAAAAATAAATGTACCTGAGCCACTCAATAAAACAGGTGTATTTGCCGGAATTGTACCCTGAATTCTATCGCAGGTGATTTTGGCAGATGAAGGCTGCATCGTATAGGCTATTACACCCTGCGGTATACTGGCTTCAAATGGAAGAACTAAAACATCAAAACCTGTAATAGTTTTGGTAAAAGATGCAGATATAGCTGAAAAAACAAAAGGAACATTAAAATCACCTCCCTGATCGATAAGATTTAGATTGTTACACGTTGTTCCTGATATTACATTATCGGCAGTGTTATTGGCAGTGACATAAAAAATACTATTTTTATTTGCCGATTTGACATGCCAATCCTGAGAGGAACTCATACCAGTGGTGTTTCTAAAATCTAATGATACATAGTTGGTGCTTTGCAATGCATCCATCAGAAGGCTGTCATCATCTGAATATATTCCTGCAAATTCGGCCGCTTTTTCATCAGCAATATTAAAATATACATCACCCAAATTTAAAGTAAGTACTGAACTGTAATTAGAATTTCGCAAGCCAATAATTCCCTTACATCCATCTGGGAGAACGGATTTAGAAATATCAAATGTCAAATCAAATTCAACCCCTGTTGGAAAATTAAATTTTCCATAATTTTTAGACTTTACTTCTCCATTGTCATTGATATAATACAGTGTTGTATTGTCAGTATTGGCTTGATTTGCAGTAGTAAAACTTTTAACATGCAGTATAAATTTATTGTAACGGTTGTCTAATTTCAAATATCCGTTAGAATCATTCATATTTGTACTTATCAGGGGGCTTGCGTTTGAAAACGTTACTGTTTTGCCACTAATCTGGTATGTTGTTCCAAATGTTGGACTTGTAACTGGTTGATTTTCAATTATACCGTAATGAACTTCTTTACTGCTCATTTGTGAAGGTACTCTATCCTTACTCTTTTCAAATGTCAATGTAATAAAACTCGAAGCTTCAATATTTATTACCGGACGAAATGTTTCAGTGAAACTTATGCTTGTATTCTGCATATCGATGCTCTGACTGGTAATTGTTTTAGTGCCTTTTACAGAATAAAATGGCAAATCTACAGTAAGATTATAGGTGTTTTGTGATGGATTAATTATGGTAAGAACAATTTTATCACCGGCCTCATTTATGTACGAAGACCCTTTGAGTTGTGCAGTAGCATCGCTCCATGTTGATTCTACACGAGTTGTCCCTGTAGTGAATTTGGCATATTGAGAAAGAATATAGCCCCTTTTGGTGATTTCTCCAGCCAATGTGCCGTTTGTTCCATCACCCATTAGTCCATAATATCGTTTAGCTGAATAGTGAATCCAGGCATTGACATTTCCCAGCAAGGCATCATTCACACTATTTGCGAAACTAAAAGCATCAATTCCCCAACTAAAATCACGAACCGTACCTGCAGAATTCCAGTTAATGAGATATTCTGTCATCCATATCTCTTTGTTGTAATTCTGAAATTGTTTGTATTTAGACTGAATGCCACCGTATTGATGAACTCCGTAGACTTCAAAGTTTAGCATGGTATCAGCATTCAAAAAAGCATTTGAAAAAGCATCTGAATAACCAACACTCTCTGGCGCAATAACTTTACAATTAATTAGATGACCGTAATTTTTAACAAAAGCAGCTATCTGTACAGGTGTCCATATACAGCCTTGATAGGTAGCCATTTCATCAGGCTCATTTTGAATTGAAATATAATCGAGTTCTACTCCATTATCACGAAGATAGGTTACATAACGATTGAGATACAAAGCATAATCCTCATAATGCTCCTCTTTCAGGTAGCCAATTTGCTGCACTCCATTTGCATCTGTATAAACTGCAACTTCGCTATTGTTTGTTTTCCATTCTGCAGGCATTGTCCATGGACTGGCAAAAATCTTTAATCCTAAATCATTTTTGGCTAATTTTGCAGTCGCAAGGGTTGAGGGCCAGTTATTCTCAGACGGAATATAAAGCCGCATAATGTTATAACCCGCTTCACTGTTTGTACCCCACATTTTTTTGATTTCATCTGTAGACATGTAATTATAACCAAATTGCGGACTGCATACAAACCCTCCAAAACCAGTAATTTTTTGATATGTTTTGTTTTTATCAATTTGTACTTTTGCATTTTGAGCACTTATCTTGACAGATGATGTAAATAAAACCGTAAACAATATTAAACTTAATTGGTATAATTTCCTCATATCCTTTATAGTATTAGTTAATAATAGTAATCGATTAAAAAATTAGAATTTATCGTGGTAAATAATTTCACTTTCCGGAGCTCCTAAATATGTTGTTTTTAATCCTCCTGTATCTATTAGAATTTTCTCCAGTACAATTCCGGGATCCAAAACCCTAAAACGCATTGTGTGTTTTCCTGCTTTCGAAATAGTATGCTTAGTCGACGAATGTATTAAATGCTCAGCCTGCCATTTTCCTAATTCTCCACGGTATTTTCCATTAAAATTTACAAGCTGCGGTTTTCCTCCATCAAATGAAATTTCATAACGGAGGCCTTTATTACTATTAAAATTAAGAGTTGGAGCCAGAAGCAATTCTACATTAAATTCACCTGTTGAGACAAAATCAATTTCGTACTCCACAAAAATATTCTCGTTTTGAGCAGGATACTTATTTTGTGGAAATGTTGTAATCCCACTTTTTGTTTTTCCAAAATCAGGAATCACTTCCCAATGGATTTTCTCGGAGTTATTTACTTTAGAAAAATCTTCGGCCTCAATAGAAACATAACCCTCTTTCTCTGCAAATACTTTTCTTTTAACCTGATCTTTTTCAGAAACATAACTAATTTCCGGTAAAATGTTTTTTGGAGTATCATGCCAAGCCTTATATCCAATTCGCATCTGATCCATAATATGGGTCCATTTTCCTCCGGAAATTTCATTGTTGTATTTGTTTTGAAGAATAGAATCCCTTTCAAAATAAACTTTTACTTTATCTGCATACGCGTTTGCCATACTATTTTTCTCTGCAGCGAGTTTTTTATTTTTGGCCTGTGCATAGTACATTTCATAAAGGTTGCTGCAAGCATCTATTGGGTATAAAACCAATTGAAAATAGGCATCTCTATATTCAGTTGGAATATCGTTATAAATTCGATACGCATCGAGTGCCAGATTTTCATAGTCATTTACCACCGTTTCAAATTCGTTATAATTCTCCAGACTGTAGGTTGTGCTGTCCAGCATTTCGGGCGTTACTCTTCGGTTGAATTTTGGATACGTGTTTAATAATCTTGCAATCTCTTTGGCGTGTTTTGTTCCGAATTGGTCAGCTGCCCATTTCTGGGTAAACTCAAAAAGATTTTGAGAATTGAATTTCTTAGGATTCCATGCCATATCTAAAAAGAAACTGATAGGAAATTCCATTGGTTTGAGATCCCCTACATTTACAATCCAGATTTTATCAACCCCGTGCGAATAAGTGAGATTCATCTGCTCCCAAACTCTCTGTATTGGACTTATGTTAATCCATTTTGAGTTTCTGGGACCTCCAACATAATCAAAATGATAATACATGCCGTAACCGCCTTTATGAAGCGGCTTGGTGAGATCAGGTAGTTTGCGTACATTTCCCCAGTTGTCATCACAAAACAGCAGCGTAACATCATCAGGAACACGCATTCCCTGATCATAATAATCCTGCACCTCTTTATACAAAGCCCAGACCTGCGGGGTTTTTTCAGGCTTTTTTTGGGTTACCTCAGCAATAATTTTGCGTTGTTCTTTTACGATATTCTCCAGCAAAGCAATGTTGGTTCCTTCGCTCATGGCTTCGTCGCCGTCTCCGCGCATTCCTACGGTTACGAGCTTTTCCCAGCTCTTACTGCGAACAATACCGCTTTTCCAGAATTGATCTAAAACTTCTTTATTTTTGGTGTAATCCCATATATTGGGAAGGTTATTTTTTTTAATGTAACGATGCCAGTCTGTCTGTGCCAGAGCCATCGGTTCGTGGTGCGATGTTCCCATGACAATTCCCATTTCGTTGGCAAGAGGTCCGCTGGCAGGATCATCATCATAAAAAGCACTCCCCCACATTGCAGGCCAGATATAATTGGCTTTTAGACGAAGCAGTAATTCAAAAACTTTTTCGTAAAACTTGCTGTTAAATCCGCCAAATGTAGCTTTCGACCAGCCGCTTAATGCAGGGGCTTCATCATTTAGAAAAATACCTCTGTATTTCACAGCAGGTTCGCCATCGGTGTAATTTCCTTTTACAAAATAAAGATTCTCTTTTTTCTTTACAGGTACATCAGCCCAGTAATACCAAGGTGAAACGCCAATTTGCCTGGATAATTCGTAAATGCCGTAAATTGTTCCGCGCTTGTCACTTCCGGCAATCACGATAGCTTCGTCTACTCCGGTAAATGGATTTTTAATGTTTGCAATGCTAAATTTTTCATTTTTGCCTTTGAGCTCTTTTGCGTCGATTTTTTTTGCTTTAACTAAATCATCAATAGCCGAATTGGTTCCAATTGTTCCAATAATAATTAGTGGCGATGATGAGTTTGGTTTCTGATTTAAGATTACTGGTTTTTCTCCCGTAACTTTTTCAAAATCAACTTGTAAATTAGTGATTGCACGCAAAATACCGGCATCAGTTCCATTACTGACAAGAAAGGATAAGGGTGAAGATTTCTCTTTTAGTATAACAACATTGTCTGCTTTTTGAGATGTAATAAACGACTGCGCTTTTAAAAAAGTACAACTAAAAACGATAAGAAATGTGAGGCTATATCTTGAAAATGTATTCATGAACTTTATTATTATGGAATTCAATTACTATTTTAAAATCTTTATTGCTGCTGAAATAATAATGGCGCAAACATAAATAAATCGTGTCTCCACACTGGCCAGGCATGTCCGCCAGGATATTCGCTGTATTTATATTTGATTCCGAGCTGGTCGAACTTTTTTATCATTATTTTGCAATTTTCATAAGCAATATCTTCTTTGCCACCCATAGAAATCCAAAATTCTTTGATGTTGGCATTAATCATCCCTACATTATTTTTCATAAACTCATATTGCGGTTCTGATAAAGTCGTATTATTGGCCCACCAACCTGAACTAAATACGCCTATATAAGAAAACAGATCAGAATTTTTAACGCCCGCATAAAGCGTTTGCAAACCTCCCATTGATAATCCTGCCAAAGCTCTGTTTTTAGCATCTTTCTCAACTTTAAAATTGCTTTCTACAAAAGGTATTGCTCCGGTTTTTAATTCATTTTCAAAAGCTTTTAATGCATTTTCATTGAAACCTGCAACTCCCCCTGTATTTCCCATATTGCCGTCGAGCATTACAATGATCATTGGTTTTGCTTTATTTTCGGCTATTAAATTATCTAGTATTAAATTTGCTTTTCCCTGACTTGCCCAGCCTGTCTGGTCTTCACCTCCGCCGTGCAAAAGATATAAAACCGGATATTTTTCTGTAGCATTTTGGTAACCCGGCGGTGTATAAACATACATTTCGCGCCATGAATTACTTGCTTTTGAAAAGTATTTTTTGATTCTGATATCGCCGTGCGGAATATCTTTTAAAGCATAAAAATCACCTTCCTTATTTGGGATTTCAATACCGCTTGCCATGCGCCCCATCCCATAAAATGTCTGACTTGACGGATCTGCAACCGCAACGCCATCAATAAGCAGGGAATAATAATTAAATCCTTTGTTGATTACCTCTGTAGTTACTGTCCAATATCCATCTGAATCTCTGGTCATATCATATTTTTTGCCCAAATCGATTTGTACTTTTGACGCTTGGGGAGCATTGACTTTGAAAAGCACCTTGTTATCGGGTAATATTTGAGGATATTTTGCAGTACGAATATTGGTTTGCGCCGGATTGCCCAAAATGGTGTAAGCTGCAAAACTCGATTGATCGACAGGCTTAAATAAAAATTGCGAAAACATATACAAACCGTTTTTCCATACTTTAAAATCATGTACTCCGGGCTCGATATAATAGATGTGCGGCACATCGTTTTTGTATAAATAATCGTGTGTTCGCTTACTGTTTTCGATAAGCCAGTCGTTATCTCCACAGGAAATCCAAAGCAGTTTTAATTTCTGTTTTGCTATTTCCGGATCAGGAAGCAATTCTTCTGGCATTTTAGTATTGGGAGCTGCCGAGAATGCACCCACCCAGGCAAACTTATCTAAATTCCCTAACCCGAAATTTAAAGATTGTCCTCCCCCCATCGACAATCCTGCAATGGCGCGGTGTTCTCTGTCTTTCAGGACGGGGTATTTTTTTTCGATAAACGGAATCAGGTCGTTTAATAAATCTTTTTCGAAAGTAGCAAAAGCCTGTACTTTATCGGGCGCCATTATGTTGCCAGTCGCGCTATCCTCTTTCATTGCCCTTCCGTTTGGCATGACTACAATCATGGGTTCAATTTTTCCTTCTGCGTAAAGATTATCCAATATAATTTGCGGATTTGCTCCGTTTAGCCATTCTTTTTCATCGCCTCCTATCCCGTGCAAAAGATATAATACAGGATATTTTTTCTTTTTATTGAATCCCGGAGGCGTATAAATTGTGGCTTTTCTTGCAACACCAACTGTTTTGGATTCATAACTGATAGTTTCAATTTTTCCTGCCGGAATATTGGTATTGAACTGATCAAAACCAAGTGGCGCCTGTACTATGAAAGGTGATTTTCCCTCAAAGAATTTATATCCTAATAACCAAAGCATTTTATCGGCATAACGTCGTCCTAATTCTCTGTAACCTGCTGCATTAAAATGTAAAAAATCAGCCTCTGCTGTACATCCTTTTGATGAAATGATATACGAATTGGGAATCGTTTTTGGCAATGTCGCAATAATTTTATTCATGCTGCCACATTTACCGTTCTGGTCTTCATTTACGGTTTCGCCTGAAAGCAACGGCACTTTTTTCGGATCCAGATTCAGGTCTTTTATCAAATTATCGTAGACGATTTTTACCTTTTTTGGCCAAAGTGTATCGCCGGTATTCGATTCGCCCTGATGCAGTAAAATACCTTTAATGACTCCTTTTTTCTGTGCTATTTTTGCCAATTCAACCAATCTTGCATACGGATTCCCATCATATTCTTGTAGTATGCCTTTCATCCAGTCTGGTGCTGTTGCTACATATTCTGCTGTTTTATCTTTGTCAAAAAGTTCAATTTTACAGCCTCCAACCGCTACATTAATAACGCCTACTTTTATATTTTTTGGGAGATTGGCCAGTAGATTTCGTCCAAAATAATCCACTGGTGTTAGTCCGGTACTGCAACGGCACAATGGCGGTATGGCCGTATACCAATTTCCTTTTTCGCGTTTTAGTTCAGGACAATCCACTGCCTGTAAAACCTGAAACCTAGCATCGACACCCAATTTATCCTGCGGTTCTATTTTGGCATACCCTTCCATATTTGACTGACCAAAACTCAGATAAACATGAAAATTAGGATCTTGAGAATACCCTTTTTGTGCTATTGAAAAAAGAATCGTAAATGCGAAAAACCTAAGTATTGATTTCATTTTTTAGCTGTATTTTATTGTCAAAAAATCATTTTAATCGAATTCTAAAGATGCAAACTGTTATTTAAATAAATTGAGTTCTACTGTTTCTCCCATTTTAGCATAACCTGCTTCATTTGGATGCAAAAAATCACCGTCGTGAAGGTTCGATAAAATCGTTTTTGAACCTTCTTCTGCAACCATTGCTTTATCAAAATCAATTACGGCATCAAAAGCTTTACTAGTTCTGATCCATGCGTTTACAATATCTCTTGCTTCTTGTTTGTGAGGAGCATCATAAAATGATTTGGCAAAGGGCAAAATGGTACAGCCGTAGACTTTAATTCCTTTTGCATGTGCTTTGTTGATCATGACTTTATAAGCTTCAATAAGTTCCTGCGCTTTTATTGGTGCATCTTCGGGATTTTTAATTCCTCCAATATCGTTAATGCCTTCCAGAATGACAAGCCATTTTGTGCCTTTTTGTGAGAGTACATCTCTGTCAAAACGATCCAGGGCTGTTGGCCCTAATCCGCCTTTAACAACACAATTCCCTCCAATTCCTAAATTCAAAACGCCAATTTTTTCTGTTTTTTTATTAGCAGATAATCGTGCAGATAAAATATCTGTCCAGCGATTTTGTTTATTGGTTCCTGATCCGCGTCCGTCTGTAATGGAATTTCCCAAACAAACGATATTCGCAGCATATTTATCCGCCACAACATCCAATCCCATAATCGAATACCAATGATCTGTTTTTACAGCACCATCAAAAGCTGCGTTTTGAATTTGATCTCCCTCAAGAATATAAGAAGTGGTTCGTGAACCGGGGTGTCCTGATGTTTTTTGCGAAGTATTTCCGTAATGAATCGTAATGGCCAAAAGCTGTCCGGGCTGTAATTCAAAATCAAAAGCATCAGAAAACACTTCCTGCTCAGGATTTATTATTATACCCGAATTTCCATTAAAACGAAGTTCTTTTTGAGTTTTGGGATCAATCATTGGCGCATTGACAACATTGGCCACGCTAACCGATTTTAAAACCGTTGGCTGATCGCTGAATATATTAGAAAAACGCAGTCTCATACGTTTTCCTCCAATAGAAACCCTAAAAACTTGTCGAAGCGTATTTTCTGAAAGCCCCGGAGCGGGTGGCATATTGTTGGATTCAACCAGCATTTGCGCGCAAGCCCAGGTTCCTACCCAATTCTCAGTTTTTGATTTGCCTTGAGCCATTACAGATGAATGATTGGACTGACAAACCAAAAAGAAGAGTTGTAAAAACAGTAACCATTTAAAATGTTCCTTTTTCATATTTTGTTTTTTATTGCGGTTGAGCATCATTTGCAGCCGTGGCATATAATCCTACCAATGCTCCTGTAAATCCTCCTGCCAAATTCGTTGAAAGAATATCTCCCGAAACGCTTTCCCCTAATTTTTTAAAATCAGTACCACTTAAGGCATAACTAAATTCGTAATTATCTCCCGTTGCTTTTACCTGTAATCGAATATTTTTTTTGATTTCTATTTTAGCACTTGCAATTATTTTAGATTGTCCTTTTTCTGTTCTTTCTAATAAAATATAAGTATCTTTTCCTTTTTTGGTGATGCCAAAAACATAATTAAAACCCTCGTTTTGCAGACATGTAATTCCTGCCAGATCTTTTTCAGATGCTGGTTTGTACTCTATTGTCGTGGCAAACGAGAAGGTGTTGTGCATTTGTCTGTAAAAAAGTGTCGAAGTAGGTTTCAGTTCTTTTATATTTACCTTGAAAGGATTGATTTGAAGTCCTTTTTTGGTTATCGAAATAAAATTTTCACGCGGACCTCTGAGTCCGATCCATCTGTAATCTAATTTTTTAGAAGTAAAATTTTCGGTAAATGTAAAATTTCCGTTAGGGAAAAATCCATCTTTACCGGTTTTGTTTTCAGTAACGCCTTTTGGTATTTTTATTTTTGGTTCTAAAGGCACTAATCCGTTTTCAAATACCGGAAAAACACCCGACCAGTCTACCGGAAGCATAAAAGTTTCGCGTCCTGTATTTACTCTGTCTTTCTCATTCGGGCGAATGCCTAAAAATACACCGTAATATTTATTATCTGGTCCAAGAACTAAATCGGCATGTCCGGCCCAATCTACTTTATCTTTTCTGTCCTGAGGAAAATATCTTTGTGTAAGAATCGGGTTGTTTGATGCCGGTTTAAAAGGTCCTTTTGGGCTTTCACTAATAAAAATAACTTCACTGTGATTTCCGCCTGTACCGCCTTCAGCGCACATTAAATAATAATGACCGTCTTTTTTATACAAATGAGGCGCCTCAATCCAGATTGGTTTTTTCGAAAGATCTACTCCGCCATCTACAATAATTTTATCTGTTCCCGGAATAACCTGATCTTTTTCCAGATCGTATTCCCAAACTTTAATAACACGATGTCCCTGATACAGTTCTTTTCCTTTATTTGGAGCGTCATTATGAACGATGTAACCTTTACCGTTATCATCAAAAAATATAGACGGATCGATTCCGTCAAAACCTAATTTTATTGGGCTTCCCCAGCCTTTCATCGGGTCTTTCGTTTTTACTATTATATTGCCCAGACCTCCTGAAAATGCTGTTACAATCATATAGAACGTATCATTATGCGGATTATAAGTAATGCCAGGAGCGTATACACCCTGGCTGATACCCGTGTCATGCGGATTGAATTCGGAGACTTTATTTAATACCCCTCCAAGGTCAGTCCAATTCACTAAATCTTTAGAATGGAAAATGGGCACGCCCGGAAACATTGCAAATGAGGAACAGACCATATAATAATCATCTCCCTTTCTGGTTATAGCGGGATCCGGATAACATCCTTGCAGAATTGGCGAATAAAATTCATCTGATTTTAATGGATTCTTTTTATAAATATCATCGTCTCCCTGATAAATAACATTAGAAAAAATAGCTGGCTTTTTACTTTGTTTTTTTACAAGAGTGTCATTTGCACCTATTATTTTAAAAGAGAAAAGAAACAATAATGGTAATAAGAAAAATATTTTTTGCGGCTTCATTTGTAATTGTTCATTAATTATTAAAAGCTCTTAAATAACTAAAAAGCACATTTAAGAGACCTGAAAATTGTCACTGAATTCATAATTTAAAAGCCGAGGGAATTATCCCCCGGCTTCAAACTAAAGCAAATTTACAAACCAACTTATAAGCTATTCTGTAAAATTAACACCTATAACTACGGTAAAATTTGCTTCTTTTACCAAGATATTAATATCCTGGATTTTGATAAGCAGCCTTCTCTGCTGCTGACATTTCCATACCATCTATCTGACCCTGAGGTATTGGACGCAAATAATGATGCGGTTCTATAGTTCTGGTAACGACCTCTGGTGTATGCTGTCCGTAATTTGATCCGCCAATTGTATATTTTCCAGCGATTTCATTCCATTTTTGAGTTCTTACCAAATCGTACCAGCGATATCCTTCTCCGTAATATTCACGCGAACGTTCTGCCAGAATATAATTAATGTCAATAATGGCAGGAGTTGCACTTGTTAGTAAAACGCTATTGTCTGCTGTTTTTGCTACTTTACCATTATTATCCCAACGCCATTTTCCTGCTCTTGCTCTAATAACATTTATAAGATCTCTTGCTGATATAGCACCGGTCGCTCCTTTTACTGCAGCTTCTGCCGCAACAAAATAAAGTTCTGAAAATTTAGCCACTGGATAAGGTCTTGTACTTCCTGCATTTGGCTGTCCTAATCCTCCGGCATTATCAGTACGATATGGTCCTAATTTCCATAAACCCGGATATACTATTCTGTTTATTCCCAATGGAGAAATTACATAATCAGATCTGCCTGGTAAAACTCCGGCACCCACACCATTATCGCCTGCTCCGGTAGGATATGCAATGGGCGTAGCCGGTTCATCATTAAGAAAAGTTACAATCGCATCGCCTGGTTTTACCGGTAATCCGTTGGCATTATATAATGTTGCCACATCAGTTAACCCAGTTCCTAGTAAATTCCAGTTTCCACGGTAAACCGCTGCAAATGTTCCGTCATATCTTGAATCGTTTGTTTTATCTGCAAAAGTTTTGGTAAAGACTTCAATAGGCGGCACCATTCTCACCCACGGACGTCCTAAAAATTGGTCTGCTGCTCTCTGTACGGTCGAAACCGCTGCTCCTGAAGCATTTTTACTTCTTATAGATGTATAATTAAAAGTTCCCATCCAACCTGCAAAATTATCAGGCGAACCACCACTTCCGTAAGTAAGGCTTGCACCGTTATAATATTCGCTTGCCTCTGTATGGTCTGCATAAAGCATTAATTCTTTATTACGATCATTAGATCCTAAATTTACATCATAATAATAAGGCAATAATGCATAAGATCCCGGATTATTAATTCCTTCTAAAGCTACGTTATAGGCTTGTTGAAAATACCATTGTGCATTGTGTCCGTCAGGATCTGTTCTTGGCGTATCAGGATAGGTAGGAATATTGTTTGGATTTTCTAACCACCAGGCATAAGTCAAATAAGCTTTTGATAACATTAAACGAGCCAAAGTTTTGGTTGCCGTACCTGTTAATCTTGGCGCATCAGGAAGTTCGTTTACTGCTGCTACTAAATCCGGAAAAATAGCTTTGGTATATACCTCTGTTACGGTATTTCGTTTTGAAGATCTGGACGGTTTACTATTAAATTTAAGTTCGCCAGCGCCTAAATCTAAAGGAACACCTCCAAAATTCTGTACCAGTAAAAAATAATCAAAAGCCCTGAAAAATTTAGATTCGGCAATTAGACTATTTGCGATACCTACTGCAGCCGCATTTTCGATAATTCCGCTGGCGGTATTGATATCGTTATAGGAATTATTCCATACCACATCGGCTCTGCTTGAGGTGGCATTTATAATTCCAACTCCTGATAAATCATGATCTTTGAAATTTCCGTCGGCTTGCTGACCATATGTATTTTCATCTGTACCAGTCTGAACAGAATTGTAATAATACGCCTGTCCGTATATCCAGCGTAAATGTGCATAATGCGAGGTTAATCCTTGTAAAACTCCCTGTTCTGTTTTAAAATAACCAGGCTCATAAAAATCATGTGGTTTTTCTTCTAAAATATCAGAGCAGCCCGCAAAGGAGAACAAAGCTACTGATCCTATAATTAAATTTTTAAAAATATGTCGTTTCATGGTTCTTCTTGATTAAAATGTTAAATTAAGTCCGAATAAAAAGTTTCTGGTAGAAGGAGTATTGGTTCCAATAACCAAAAACCTGCGTTGGTATGAATTTACTGCCTGATTTTCATCTCCAAAAGAATTTGTTTCAGGATCCATTCCAGACTTTCTGTTATAAGGAGAAAAAAGTACAAAAGGATTTTGAGCCGTAAAATAAAGTCTTAGTTTTTCGATACCTAAATTTCTCATAAATTCCTGATCTAAAGTATATCCAAGTGTTAAGGCTCTGATTTTTACGTAAGAGGCATCAAAATAACCCATTGTTGACATGTATTTTGGGTTGTCACCACTTCTAATTCCTCTTGGATTTGGGAATTCAGCATCTCTGTTTTCCGGTGTCCAGTAATCTACATCCACATTACTTCTTCTTCCATTTAAAAGGTTTAAGTAACTATTACCGCCATAAAGTGTACTGATTAATACACCGCCGCTTTTGAATGCTCCAACAGCAGAAAAATCAAAACCTTTATACGTTAAATTGGTATTGAAACCTCCCTGAAAATCCGGGTCTGTTTCGATTATTTGCCTGTCACTTGCGTTAATGGCGCGTGTTGGTGTACCATCAGGATTAAAATCTCCTGTATATTTAACTTTGATAGATCCTACTACGGTTCCTTGTTGGTTGATACCCGTTGGTCCTGGTTCTAATGTAGACATGTACGGATCGCCTTCCTGCCAGATACCTACTTTTTGGTAATCATAAATAGAATTGATATTATAACCTACAAACCATGAATTTGACTCGTCTCTTTGTGCTCCCGAAGCAAGTTTTACTAACTTGTTTTGATTGGCATATAAATTAAACCCAACGCTCCAGCTCAACCCTTTTGGATTATCAAGGATAACTCCGTTTAAAGCTATTTCATAACCTTTGTTTTCAGTTTCACCAACATTGCCTACATAACTGCTAACTCCTGCTGTTGCCGGAAGATTTACTCTTTGCAGCAAATCTTTTGTATTGGTTTTATAATATTCGATTGTTCCTGACAAGCGATTGTTCAGAAATGCAAAATCCAATCCGTAATTCCATGTGGTTGAATATTCCCATCCTAAATCCGGATTAGGCAATGTTGTAACATATACTCCTGTTGAATTTGTTGTTCCAAAATTATAAGGTCTTGTACTTAAAGCTCCCAAAGTTTGGTAGGGATCTACAGCCTGATTGGATGTTTCTCCGTATCCTGCGCGTAATTTCACTAAATTAACCCATGAAACTTTTTTCATAAAAGATTCATTTGAAAGTGTCCATCCTGCAGAAACAGCGGGATATGTTACCCATTTATTTCCTTTGGCTAATCTTGATGAACCATCTGAACGTATTGTTCCTGAAATAAAATATTTATTATCGTATGAATACATCGCTCTGGCCATATAAGAACTTAATCCCCATTGCGTGTAATCCTGATTGGCAGGGTTTATTACTGCTTCTTCTTCACTCTGTCCTAAGTTGTAAAACTGAAATGCATCTGATGTGATTCCGTTTCTTGACACTTGAGAAGTATTTCCTGTAAACTGCTCATTTGAATATAATCCAACAAAATTTACAGTATGTTTTTCGGCAAAAGTTTTATCGTATGTGATCAAATTTTCGATAAGCCATTGTGTCGATAATGTATTGCTGATCGATGCATTAGAAATAGTAGTAGGATTCACATCAAATACTCCTTGTCCTTCATAATAACCACTATTAGACAAACGTAAATTTAAACCGGTATTCATACGATATTTCAAACCTTCGACTCCCGGTATTTTCACCTCGGCAAAAATATTATTATAAGAACTAAAAGCTCTGGTTTGGTTTACATACGATTCTCCTAAATTATTAATGGATTCTCTGGTGTACACCCAGTTTTCATCTGCTCCCATTCTAACGGTTCTTTTTAGGGATCCATCAGGATTGTAAGGATTAGCTAAGGGAGAAGTACCTAAAACTGTTCCTGTACCTATGTTATCTCCGTTGGTAACAGCATAGTTACTATTGGTATTAAATCCCATACGAAAAGCTCCACCTAACTGCTGATCTAAACCTGCTCTAATACTGTAACGCTCGTATTTCTGGCCAGGCAAAACAGATTCTTCTTTATAATACCCCAAACCTGCATTATAGGCTCCTCGCTCCGTACCTCCGGAAACACTTAGGTCATGACTCACCATTTCACCAGCGCCGTAAAGCGACTTCTGCCAGTCTGTATTGGTATCTCTAGATTCATCAATACCATCTGTATACAAAGTAGAATAATCGCGAAGTGCTGCAAATTTGGCACCATCCATCATATCGTATTTACCAAAAACCTGCTTGATACCACTGAATCCGTTATAAGTAAATGTCGCTTTTTGATTTTTACGTCCTTTATTACTTGTAATTAATATTACTCCGTTTGCACCACGCGAACCATAAATTGCTGTTGCCGATGCATCTTTTAAAACGTCTACAGATTTAATATCTACAGGATTTATATCTCCGATAGAACCAGCAAACGGAACTCCGTCTAAAACGATTAATGGGTCATTACTTCCGGTTAAAGATCTGGTACCGCGTATACGAATTTGCATGGCAGCTCCCGGTTTTGTCGAAGTCTGCGTTAGATCTACACCCGCAAGTCTTCCTTGCAGTGCCTGAGTTACGTTGGCAGCCGGTACTTCATTCAATTCGCTTCCTCCAATAGATGCTACAGATCCTGTTACGGCTTCTTTTCTTTGCGTTCCGTATCCAATAACTACTACTTCTTTTAGAATACCCGCATCTTCTTCTAGTTTTACACTCACCTGAGTTTGTCCGTTTAAGGCTATTTCTTTGTTTTTTAAACCTATAAAACTGAAAACAAGAATACCATTAGAAGGCGCATCGATAGAATAAGTACCGTCAAAACCTGTACTTACGCCAGTTTTTGTTCCTTTCAAATTTACATTAGCACCAGGAATTGGACCATTGGCATCTGATACGGTTCCGGTAACTTTTGTCTGTGCACCAGAATGGAGCGACAGCGCAAACATTAAGATCAAAAAATAAAAGCATTTTTGATGCTTCAATTTACTTGTAACAAAAAAGTTAGTCATAAAAATTGATGTTAGATAGTTAAAATTAAATTTTGGTTGAGTTAATAAGTGTATTAGTAACAAATATAAAAAAAACAATTAATACACAATCGGTTGTTTATAATTTTATTTACGAATTACCAAAAAAAAGCCACACTAAAAAACATTCTGTTCAATTTTAATATTAAAAAAATAAATTATCAATATATAAATGATTTTTTTTGAACTAAAATTTAAAAAGTTAACGACGTTATTGGTCATTTATTAAAAAAATCATAAAAGAATACAAAGCTTATTAATTTTAGAATAAATACTATTATTGAAATATAAATACTGTTAAAAAAGCTAAAAATACAACTGGTTGCTTAAGTAATTACATAACAAATATGCGAGTTTCTAAAAAAGAAATCGAAAATTAAACAAAAGAAGCAATCGGTTGTTCCTAGAATACCAAAAACCTCCTTTCAAAATGATATTGAAAGGAGGTTTTTAGCTATTATAATTTATAGTATTTCTCTCTAAAAAACTATAGAATACTCATTACTAAAAGTTTATAGTTTCATCTTTTTAGCGTCTTCGATAAATTGATTCAAACCAATATCTGTCAAAGGATGTTTCAACAATCCTTTAATTGCAGAAAGTGGTCCTGTCATTACATCCGATCCTATTTTTGCACAGTTTACAATATGCATTGTATGCCTGATCGAGGCTGAGAGTATTTGTGTTTGATAATTGTAGTTATCGTAAATCTCTCTGATTTCGGCAATTAAATGCATTCCGTCAGTAGAGATATCGTCCAGCCTTCCTAAAAAAGGTGATACATAAGTCGCTCCGGCTTTTGCAGCCAGCAAAGCTTGCCCTGCCGAAAACACCAAGGTAACATTGGTTTTGATGCCTTTGGAAGAGAAATATTTACAGGCTTTTACACCATCGGCAATCATTGGCAATTTGACCACGATCTGCCGATGCAAAGCAGCAAGTTCCTCACCTTCCCTGATCATTGCTTCAAAATCTGTCGAAATTACTTCTGCCGAAACATCACCATCGACAATAGAACAAATGTCTAAGTAATGTTTTAAAATATTGTCTTTTCCGGTAATGCCTTCTTTAGCCATTAAGGACGGATTTGTCGTAACGCCATCCAGAACACCTAACGCTTGTGCTTCTTTAATATCTTCTAAATTAGCGGTATCAATAAAAAATTTCATAGTTTGTAGTTAAATTTGGTTTAATAGTAAAATGTAGTGAGTAAAAATGTGTATCTCGATTTTATTCTTCAAAAAACATTAATAAAAATAACCTAATCCTTATTTTATTAAATGACTTTGTTTTAAATTTCTGAATTAAAAAATAGCAACTAACCCTAATCTATTCCAGAATTCATATCTTTAAAATTCAATCATAATCTTAATACACATTCTCATAGTTTTGATCTGAAAGAAAAAATAATATCTTGTCTGAAAAGCAACAAAGAGATTAACTTTCTACAGCTATCACATAAAGATACTGTTTTCTTGCTGATCATTTTTCCTCACTAATGTTATTAAGAAGAACCAACAGCTTTAAAAAAACTGTTAGCTCTTTCTTTTTTTTAAATATATTGATTGATAATATTTTCAAACAATTCTTGTTTTCCACTTTGAAGATTTAATTCTCCATTTTCATTTGCGATCGCGTACAAATCTTTCAGGTTTAATTTTCCATCAGCGAAATCTTTTCCTTTTCCTGAATCAAATGAGCTGTATCTTTCTTTTCTCAGTTTTTCGTATGGAGAAGAAGTGATAATTTTGTCAGCTGTCAATAAAGCTCTTGCAAAAGTATCAGCACCACCAATATGAGCAAGGAAAACATCTTCCAAATCTGTTGAATTTCTTCTGATTTTAGCATCAAAATTTACCCCACCACCTTGTAATCCGCCAGCTTTTAAGAATACCAGCATTGCTTCTGTAGTTTCCTGAATGTTGTTTGGGAACTGGTCTGTATCCCAGCCATTTTGGTAATCACCTCTGTTAGCATCGATACTTCCTAACATTCCAGCTTTTGCAGCTACTTCTAGCTCATGCTGAAATGTGTGTTGTGCCAATGTTGCATGGTTTACTTCGATATTGATTTTGAAATCTTTATCTAAACCATACTCTTTTAAGAATCCAATAGCAGTTGCCGAGTCAAAATCATATTGATGTTTCGATGGTTCCATTGGTTTAGGCTCGATAAAGAAAGTTCCTTTAAAACCTTGTGATCTTGCATAATCTCTTGACATTGTCAGGAATTGCGCCATGTGATCCAGTTCTCTTCCCATATCGGTATTCAATAAAGACATATAACCTTCACGTCCGCCCCAGAAAACATAGTTTTCACCCTCTAAAGCAATCGTTGCATCCAAAGCCAGTTTTACCTGACCTCCGGCTCTTGCTACCACGTTAAAATCCGGGTTTGTTGCCGCGCCGTTCATAAATCTTGGATTCGAAAAACAGTTTGAAGTTCCCCAAAGCAATTTAATTCCAGATTCTGCTTTTTTCTGTTTAAGATATTCTGTAATTGTTGCCAAACGTCTTTCAGATTCGGCAAATGTTGGCCCCTCAGCAACTAAATCATAATCGTGAAAACAGAAATAATCAAAGCCCATTTTGCTGATGAATTCAAACGCAGCATCGGCTTTATCTTTCGCTGCCTGAATAGGGTCTGATGACTGATCCCATGCAAAATTTTGTGTTCCCGGTCCAAAAGGATCACTTCCTTGTCCGCAGAAGGTATGCCAGTATGCAATGGCAAATCTAAAATGTTCGCGCATTGTTTTTCCCGCTACAAGCTGATCCGGATTGTAGTATTTAAATGCTAATGGATTATCTGAATCTTTTCCTTCAAATTTAATTTGACCAATACCTTTGTAGTATTCTTTATTGCCTAAAACTATCATTTTTTTTATTTTTTATGTGTTAATATAAATTCTAATTCTTGTTTCCATTTTTGATAAGCCTTCTTGTAGGGTTCCGCATTTTTTAATGGCAAAAAGGTCATAACGTGATCGTTGGTTGTAATGCTTGAACCAAATTTATTGTAATCACCATCTTTTAAACCTACCGCTCTTGCTGCTCCTACGGCTCCTGTTGTATTATAAATTTCGATCTCGTGTCCAATTAACGTTGCGACGGTATTGGAAAAAATCTCTGAACGAAATAAATTATCATTTCCGGCCCTAATCACATTTATTGTCGCGTTATCTTCTTTTAGACATTCCATCCCGTACACAAAGGAAAAAGCAATTCCCTCTAAGGCAGCTCTGAATAAATGTGCATTATTGTGAATATTCAAATTCAGGTTCAAAAAGTGTGTTCCGATGTTTTTGTTGTTGAACATACGCTCGACACCATTCCCAAAGGGCATCACTACTACTCCTTCTGAACCAACATCAATTTTAGATGCTTTTCGGTTCATCGATTCATAGGTTTCATCGCCCATATTGTTTCGCAGCCAGCGGTACTGAATTCCGGCTCCATTGATGTTTAATAATTTACCAATTCTTGGCGTTTCTAATTCGTAATTTACGTGCACAAAATTGTTGACTCTTGTACTTTTTCCAGAATTCATTTCGCCAACCGCATAAAAAACTCCTGATGTGCCGCCAGTTGCAGCCACTTCGCCCGGATTTAATACATTTAGTGACAAGGCATTATTGGGCTGATCTCCCGCTCTGTACACCACCGGGATACCTATAGGAAGTCCTGATTCTTTCGCGCCTTTTTCGTTTAAAACGCCCTGATTGGTAAAATTCTCTACAATATCCGGCGTTAAGGACTGATCGATTCCGTAATAATCCAACAACCAATTGGCTACTTTGTTTTCTTTATAATCCCAGAGCATTCCTTCAGACAAACCGTTTTTTGTAGTTCTAATCTCTCCGGTCAATTTATAAGCGATATAATCTCCCGGTAGCATGTATTTGTAAACCTGATTGTAAATTTCGGGTTCATTTTCCTTGACCCACTTTAGTTTGGAGGCGGTAAAATTTCCCGGAGAATTCAGCAAATGTTCCATACATTTTTCTTGTCCGATCTCCGAGAAAGCAGTATTGCCAATTTCAACCGCACGACTGTCACACCATATGATAGCATTACGCAGTGGATTGCATTGTTTATCTACAATAACCAATCCGTGCATTTGATAAGAAATACCAATTCCCTGAATTTTAGACGCTTCTATATTGGCTTCCCGAATCGCTCTTTTGGTTGCCACACATATGTGTTGCCACCAGATTTCAGGATCCTGTTCTGCCCAATGGGGATGCAATGCCACAATTTCCATTTCGTTTTGCGGTTCGTGCAAAACGATTATTTTTTTTCCTGTTTCGGCTTCTGTCAAGGCAACCTTGACTGAAGAACTTCCGATATCATATCCTATATAATACATAATTTATAATGATTCTCTAAAAATTAAACTTGTTGGCACATAATACTGAACCACCTGATCGTTTGTGATAAATCCTGCCGCTTTTGTTCCTAATTCCTTGAAATCAGTCGAAACAACTGAGATCCCCTTGTATATAAATTTCTTCATAGGCGTTTCGTTGTAAGACAAAAAACCAACATCTGCTCCGGGTTCTAGATCTTTCTCTTTGCATTGTTCTAAAAAGTGCCCTAAAATGCGATCACTCACACTGATATAAGCAATTCCTTTTTCGATGCTGAACTTTTTTGCATCTGTAATAACCTTGTATTCAAAATTAAAATCGGCACAAAACTTCTTAAAAAACTCCAATGTCTCTTTTGGGTGATTGGTATAATCCGGATAAATAAACTGTATGTTTTTATACTTTTTAAACAAATCAACGGCCTGTTCCAACGCCTTATAAAATGCTTTGCCAAAATCCTGAAAAACATAATTATTTTTCTTTTTTGTATGAATGTTCCAATCGATCAGCAACAACTTTTCATTGGCAATCACATCCAAGGTTGTCGAGACCTCTTTATGGTCAAAATTCATCACCACATATTTATAATACTTTCCAACGCTATTATTGATAATGGTTTTAAAAACATCAATATTATAATGATGAAACTGCACATCTGAAATCACATTATCTCCCAAATTGTTTACAAACGAATGGTACAAAACCTCTTTATATGCCTTAAAAGTATCCAGTACCAAAAGTACTTTTCTGGTTTCCCCCAAGACATAATAGCCTTTATTGGGTACAGAATCAATGCTGTTTTGCTCTTTTAAAATAGAATACGCCTTAAAGACCGTATCTCTGGACAACTGATTTGTTTTGCAAATACTATTCACTGAGGGAAGCAAATCTCCCTTTTGCAAAATATTCTCTGCTATCGCATTATTGATTCCGTTGACCATTTGCTGGTATTTTGGAATATCACTTTCGTGATTTATTGTAAAGACAAATTTTTCTATACTTTCGTTTATCATACTGTTCTGTTCTGGTATGCTAATATAGGCAAATGTGTTCACAAGAAAACTATTATTTTTTATATTTATTAAACAATTATAAAAACATTCCCACATTAATTTTACCCATCAAAAGACTTGGTAATAATAAATTTAAAAATTAAAATTAAGTTCTCTTTGCGATAGCATTTCCTGCTGTTTTAAATTGATTCTGTAAAGTTTAGCAGCCCTGTGCGAAACAGCCTCTTCTTTTTCATTTGAATCGTGCACTAAATCCATTTGCAATATCTTTCTTCGAAAATTAGATTTATTGATCTCGATTCCGAGGATTTCTTCATAAAGGTGAATGACTTGTAATAAAGTAAATTTCTCAGGCAACAAATTAAATCCAATGGCACTTTTGCAAATATTCTTTCGCAATTCTTTCAGACTATAATCCAGAATTGCTTTATGCTTATCGTTTAAACCTTTAATTTCGTTAATACCAATCCATACCACATTTGGATTGAAAATATCATTTTCTATATCCTCGATATCTTTTTTTACCATCGCATAATACCCTATCGAAATATCTTCCTGAGAGGATGATGGAGATGGACAGCCAAAAGCTTTCAATTGTTCCAGAAAAGAATTATCAACGCCAATGTATTTTTTTAAAATATTCTGAGCAGTACCTGATATTGTTTCCCCTTCTTTTATGTAATCATTAGCGAGTTCAAATTTTAAATTTCCCTGATTGTCCTTGTGTTTGACCAATAAAACTTTCAGACTTTCACCTTCAAAATTAAAGATCACACAATCAATTTCTATTCTCTTTGAATGATATTGACTGGTAGCATTTTTTCCTTTCTCATCTCCCCTTTCCATAGAAAATAAAATTTTAGCGCATTACTATTATTTTCACCATAAACCGAAATCTTAATCCACCATTCTCCTTATGCCATAAGGATCTATAGTTACAATTGTACCATCTTCGAGATAATCAATTTTGGTCATTTTCATACTTCTTAAATGCGTTACTCCTTTTGACAAACTCGAATCGTGGTAAAATAAATACCAATCGTTATCGACTTTACAAATAGAATGATGTGAAGTCCAGCCTATAACAGGATTCAAAATTCTTCCCTGATACGTAAAAGGCCCATACGGATTATCTCCTATGGCATAACAGATAAAATGAGTATCTCCGGTAGAATACGAAAAATAATATTTGTTATTGTATTTGTGTACCCACGAAGCTTCGAAAAAACGACGATTATTGTCATTGGCCGCTAAAACCTCTCCGTTTTTATCTACTATTTTGATTTCTTTGGGCTCTTCTGCAAATTCCAACATATCATCTCTTAAAAGGGCTACAATAGGGCCTAAAGCGGCTTCGTTGCCCGTTGGCTCTTCATGATCAGGATCGTATTTATTATTTCTGTATTTTTGAAGCTGTCCGCCCCAAATTCCGCCAAAATAAATATAATGTTTACCATCTTCGTCCTCAAAAACGGCCGGATCAATACTATAACTTGCTTTAATAGCATCAGGTTCTGGCAAAAAAGGTCCAACTGGAGAATCGCTTACAGCTACGCCAATCTGGAAAATTCCGTTAGCACGTTTAGCCGGGAAATACAAATAATATTTTCCGTTTTTACAGGCTGCATCAGGCGCCCACATTTGCTTTTCTGCCCATGCAACCTCACTTACGTGCAATGCAACACCATTATCTACCACTTCTGATTGAATGTTTTCCATTGAAAAAACATGATAATCTTCCATACCAAAATGATCTCCATTATCATTGAATGGGATTCCGGCATCAACATCATGGGAAGGATAAATATAAATCTTACCGTTGAATACATGCGCTGATGGATCAGCCGTGTAGATGTGCGAAACTAAAGGTTTCGAAATGGCTAATTTATTAATTTGTTCAAAATTAATTTCTTCAATACTATCTTCAGGCATAGTCGTTTTTATGTTTATTTTAAATAATTAAGCTCTTCTTTGTTTTAGGTCAGTTTCTATCTGTGTTTCCATTTTCTTATTGATTTTATAAAAAAACAACAAGGCAACTCCAACCAAAAATGGAATAGCAGGAAAAATACTCACCAATAATTTTATTCCGTTTATAGCCGTATCTGTTTGCGATGCGGAGTTTGGCACATAATGAAAATATCCTAAAAATAAAGTCGTTAAGGCTCCCCCTATGCTCAAACCCGCTTTTAAACCCACCATCATGGCCGAAAATATAATAGCCGTTGCACGACGATTGTTGAGCCATTCTGAGTAATCAGCAACATCTGCGATCATTGCCCAAAGAATTGGAATTGTAATCCCGTAAAAAAATCCGTGCAGGATTTGGGAGAAAAACATCAAACTGATAGATTGTGGCGGAAAGAAATAAAATGCAAGGACAAATAGGGTCGAAATAAATAAAAACAATCTGAATACATTTCGCTTTCCGTATTTATCCGCAAGATTTTTAGACAATGTAATGCCGACAATCATAAAGATAATACCACCAGCATTAAACAATCCAAATCCCGCCGACACAGGATCGTTTCCAAAATAATTTAATCCCAGATTGGACAACACCTCTAAAATGGGCTGAATAAAAAGGGCCAACTGTTCTTTATTGACATAGTTTTCAAAATAGTACACATATGAACCTCCTTTCATTGCCAGGGTTATAAAAACCAAGGTCGTAAGTGCTAGCATGATCAGCCAGGGCGTATTTTTCTTTAAATCGTTTAAATCTTCTTTAATACTTGATTTTTGTTCCGGCTTTGGAATAATACGCTCCTTAGTTGTTAAAAATGTGATCAACAACATGATCGTACCTATTATAGCCAGTACTGTCATCACTTTTTCGATACCCACAGCTTTATCTCCGTTTCCGGCACTTTTAATAATACCAAGCATGAAAACCTGAACAAAAAACTGTGCAAACATAACTGCCACAAAACGATACGAGGACATACTATTTCTCTCACGCATATCACCTGTTATTACTCCGCTTAAAGCAGAATAAGGTAAATTGTTACCTGCATAAAAAAGCAGTAACAAAGTGTAGGTTACTATGGCATATATTACTTTTCCGTGATAAGAAAAATCAGGAGTTGTAAAAGCCAATAGCGCAATAAAACCCAGAGGGATTGCAGTAATTAAAATCCAGGGTCTGAACTTGCCCCATTTTGTACTGGTTCTGTCTGCCAAAACACCAATGATAGGATTAAAAATAAAGGCTGCAATTAAACCCACCACCAGCATTATTATTGAAGAATCTCTTGGCGATAATCCGTAGATATCCGTATAGAAATAAGCCAAATAGGTCATCAGGGTCTGGAAAACTAAATTTGCTGCCAGGTCGCCTAAACTGTATCCTATTTTTTCCTTTATAGATAATTTTTGAGAAATGTAATTCATTATTGGTTTGTGGTTATTTTGGTTAATTCAAAAATCAAAAACAGCTTTTGATTTTATAATAATAAGAATTTATTTTATCATTTTTCTGGTTCGTTTTATTTGAATCTAATATTTAAAAACAAGTTATTTTATTTCAAACAATCGGTTGTGTAAAATTAGATAAAAAAACATATTATGCAAATTTAATATGTTTAATTATTACAATAATATCAAAAACAACCGATTGTAAAATAATTCATAAAAAACAAGTCTTTTTGACCTCTAAAATTATTTTTTTGTTTCTTTTAATTCCAGAACACTATTGTACGCTTTTTTAGGTTGCAGCTTTGTATCGAACAATAATGGATAATTTGTACGTCCTTTTATAGGCCAGTCATTCAACCAAGACTGTCCGTCATGAACTCCCCAAAATGTCACACGGCTGATTTTATCTTTATGCTTTAAGAATATCTTGAAGATTGAAGCATAACGATCTGCAAGTTTTACCTGAATAGAATCTGGAAGTTTTTCCGGATAAGGATTCATTTTTGCACTTCCTTCAAAATTCTGATTGACATCTGCTCCTTTTAAATCCCACGGATTGGGAAGCACTGTAATATCAAGTTCAGTAATCGCTACTTTAATACCAAGGGCAGAATAGGCCAGAATACTTTTTTCGATTTCATCTAAAGAAGGACTCGCCAGCCTCCAATGTCCCTGAATACCAACGCCGTCAATTTTTCCACCCGCTGCTTTTATTTTTTTTATCAACTTAATTGCTCCCTCTCTTTTGGCCGGTTCTTCTATATTATAATCATTATAATATAAATCTACTTTGGGATCGGCAGCAGCAGCTAGTTTAAAAGCATCAACAAGATATCTCTCTCCAAGTGTACTCAAAAAAACAGACTTTCTCAAAGTACCATCTTCGTTTAAAGCTTCGTTGACAACATCCCATGAATTGATTCTTCCTTTATATTTAGAAACAATTGTTGTAATATGATCTTTCATGAAAGCTTTCATCTCTGTGCTGTCTTTAATTTTTTCCATCCAGGGAGCCAACTGACTATGCCAGATCAGAGTGTGACCGTGAATAAACATTTTGTTTTTTTCACCATAGGCCACAAATTTATCTGTTAAGGCGAAGTCGTATTTATTGGGAAAAGGATGTACAAACATCGACTTCATACTATTTTCTGCTGTTATAGCATTAAACTCTTTTTTGACCAATGAATCTACTTTGACATCTTTTTCCTCAATTTGATCGGCACTTAAAGCTGTCCCGATATAAAAATCATCTTTATAGCTGTCTTTCAAAGAGATTGTTTTTACTTCTTGTTTTTTCGCATTACAACTGCTTAATATCACAAGAGATACCAGTAGTAAATAATAATTAGTAAATTTCATTTTTATGGTTTTAGGTTAATAGTTCAATTTTATTTTTTTTATTCGGCTGGCAAATGGGTTAATTTATAAGCAATTCCCATTTCTAAACCTCTTAACTCAGCAAGACCTTTTAATCTTCCCGACAGAGAATATCCCGGATAAGTTTCTTTTGTTTGATCAACCGAATGCAGGAAACCATGATCCGGACGCATAGGCAAACTCACTTTTGTCTTGTTCATTAACAAAAGAAGTTTCTCTACAATGACTTCCATTTTAGTATCACCTTTTAAATGCTCTGATTCTCTAAAAATGGTTTCGCTCTCGCGCAAGGTATTTCTAAGATGTAAAAAGTGAATGCGATCTCCATAATCGTCTATAATTTTCTCGAGATTATTCTCAGGATTCGCTCCTAAAGAACCGGAACAATAACACAAGCCATTTAAATTGAATGGAATTGCTTCAAAAATTGCTTTAAGGTCATCCTCTGTAGAAACTATTCTGGGTAAACCTAACACCGAAAATGGCGGATCATCGGGATGAATGGCTAATTTGGCACCATATTCTGAAGCAGTCGGAGCTATTTCTGATAAAAAGTGAATGAGGTTTTCTCTTAGTTTATTATTATCAATATCAGCATAATGATCCAGCAATGAAAGGATTTGCTCTGCTGTAAAATTGATTTTACTTCCCGGCAATCCCAGCAATACATTCTTAAAAAGTAAGGCCTTCTCAGCTTCTGAAAGCTGATCACCAAATTTCAGTGCATTTTCTTTCTCCCTCTCAGTGTAGTTGCTTTGGGCATTTGGTCTTTTTAAAAGAAAAACATCAAAATAAGTAAAAGCATCCTGATTGTATAACAAGGCTTTGCTTCCATCTTCATTGATAAAATTATGATCTGTGCGAACCCAGTCTAAAATAGGCATGAAATTATAGGTGATGATTTTAATACCGCAATCCGAGAGGTTTTTGATACTCGTTTTATAATTTTCAATAAACTGAACGTAATTTCCACTTGCTCTTTTTATTTCTTCATGAACCGGCAAACTCTCCACCACCGTCCATTCTAAACCTGCATCTCTAATTATCTGCTGTCTTTCCTGAATGTCACCTACCTCCCAAACCTCTCCAGCCGGAATTTGGTGCAAAGCAGTTACGATTGCAGTTGCTCCTGCTTGTTTAATATCAATCAGACTTACATTGTCGCTGGGTCCAAACCAACGCATCGTTTGTTGCATTTTGATCATAATAATTGTAATTTAAAATCCAATACTATTGCCCCCATCAACAGGCAAAACAGTTCCTGTTGTAAATTTAGATTCACTTGATGCAAAGTAAAAAACCGCATCAGCAATATCAGATGGTTCGCCTAAAATCCCCATTGGCGTTCTGCCCAATACTTTATTTTTTCGCTCAGGATCACTGTCTAAAGCTTTTGCTGACATTTTTGTTTTTATAAAACCCGGAGCCACACAATTTACACGAATTCCAAACGGAGCCAATTCTACCGCCATTGCTCTTGTCATAGACTCAATTGCACCTTTGCTGGCTGAATACGCAATTACTTTTGGAATTCCGTATTGTGAAGCCATTGAACTTATATTTATGATATTTCCCCCTTGGTTTTCTTTCATGTTTCTCACCACAGCTTTACTCACTGCAAAAACACTCAAAAGATTGGTATGGATTATCGATAGAAAATCTTCATCCGTTACATCCAGAAATTCTTTTTTCAGATTGATTCCGGCATTATTTACCAAAATATCAATCGTATTGTTTTTAGTTATGTTGTCAATCATTGCCGGAATTCCGGCGATATCATTTAAATCGTATAAAACCGCAATAGCATTCTCGCCAATTTCCGCGCAAGCCGCTTGTGTCTTTTCTTTTGATCTTCCAATGATATAGGTTTTGATTCCATTATCACATAATTTCTTTGCAGTTGCAAAACCTAAACCTGAATTTCCTCCCGTTACAATGGCTGTTTTTGTACTCATTTTATTTTATTATTATATAATTAATTTCCCGGTGCAAACGGAAATTTTAATGATTTGAAATATTCTAATGTATGTGTTGATTTCTCTACTCCTGCCGGTAATTCCTGACCCGAATATTGCTGAAAATAAAGCAAACACGCATCACGCCACCATTTTGCTTCCTTATACTGAATCTCCAGTAACATTTGCACTTCCTTAAAACGTTCGCTGTCGACATATTTTTCGGTTTTATTCCAGATATTTTGCATTTCCTGGACCTGATTTACACCTTGCTGATATTTTAAAGCCAGACCATTCCAAAGTGTTTGACCATTTTTCAGTTTATAATCCCACGATACATGATGAAACCATAATAAATCTACTTCAGGACAAGTCTGGAGATTATCAAAAATCTTTTCCTGTTCCGGTGCATATTGAGCCGTGGCATTAGTCCCTGTTTTTGATCGGTCGAAACCTATTCCGTTTTTATCTGCTTTATGATAATAAGTCGGATTCCATTCCGGTCTGGATAAATTAGAAACCCAGGGTCCCGGACCATAATGATGCCTGGTATCCATAATATGATGCAAACCAAGTGGTGTCATATAATTTACAACCGCTTCTCTTGATGTGATCATCATTTCTTTAATTGGTTTGATGAAATTTTCATTGTTCGAAAAAGTACCTCTCAGCCATTCATCAGCAATTATTTCTGAATCTAGATAGGGATCCCAGGCCAATCTCCCAAAGCCGTACCAGTTTGCCTGCGCAAAAGGATGACCCGTCCAGTTTAAATCGTTTCCTATATTTGAAACTCCTGCAATTCCAGTGAGCTTTTGTGGGCTCAAAGAACCATCAATCACTTTGGCAACCGTCGCCCCTTTACCCTTTTGGTAGGTATCTGATGCTAAAACTTCCTGAAATAATTTTGGCAGGTAAACCAGATGTGTACTAAAACCCAAATATTCCTGAGTAATCTGAAATTCCATCATCAAAGGCGTTTTGGGCATGGCGCCAAACAAAGGATGAAAAGGTTCTCTGGGCTGAAAATCTATCGCCCCATTTTTTACCTGAACAATTACATTGTTTTTAAATTTCCCGTCATAGGGCTGAAATTCAGCGTAAGCCTGTTTTGCCCGATCATTGGCATCGTGTTCAGAATATACAAATGCTCTCCACATAATTACGCCGCCAAAAGGCGCTACAGCATCGGCCAGCATATTGGCACCGTCAACATGATCTCTTGCGTAATTTTGAGGTCCGGGTTGTCCCTCAGAATTTGCTTTTACCAAAAATCCTCCAAAATCCGGAATTCTTTTATAGATCTCTTTTGCTTTATCTTTCCACCAATTTGCCACTGCAGCATCTTTTGGATCTGCTGTTTTTAAACCTCCAATTTCAATTGGCGCCGAAAAACGGGCTGTTAAATAGACTTTGATTCCATAAGGACGAAACACATTGGCCAAGGCTTCCACTTTTTCTAAATATTCTGGAGTCAGGATCAAAGCATTCGCATTTACATTGGTCAAAACTGTTCCGTTAATTCCTATTGAAGCATTTGCTCTGGCATAATCAATATAACGCTGATCGATAAAATCAGGCAGTTTTTGCCAATTCCATAAAGAGAAACCAGCATAACCGCGCTCGACAGTTCGATCTAAATTATCCCAATGATTTAATACCCTGAGGTTTATTTTGGGAGAATCAACAATATTTAAATTTTTGATTGATCTCTGAGTTTGCATTAATCTTAAAAAACTATAGACACCATATAAAACCCCAACATCATTTTTTCCGGTAATGACAATTTGTTTTTTATTTTTTATTGAAATAGATTTAATAATAAAACCTTCGTTGTTTATGTTCTGGAAATCTGATTCAAGTACTTTTTGCAAGTCTAAATTTAAAGCAGTTTGAGAACCTACAATTAAATTATTCTCTCCTTTGATTACTGACCCAATTTCAGGTTTATTGCCCAACATATTCGATATTCCCGTTTCTAATTCGGCTAAGGAAATTCTAGCCGTTTGAGAACCTCCCAAAGAAACAATACCCTGAAGATTGTTTTTGTATTCTGAAGCCATTACAGCATTTTGTATCTTATCGTATTGAAGCCATAATTTATAATCCTTTTGTGCTGACGCGCTCCAGGTAACTATAATAAATAATGCTAATAATCTAAAAAAAGTCTTTTTTATACAGCTCATTTAATTTTATCTTTTTTTGTCTTTAATTTTAAACATAAATTACTTATTGCCATTTAAAACAAACCTATCAGCAGAAAAAATGCTAAAAAAATATGTTATTAAAAATATTACAAATATCGCAATCGGTTGTGCTAAAATACAAAAAATAAGCAATAAAAAAATAAAAAAGTGTTTTACTTCCTGCTTGGGTCTATTTAATCAGCTTTAAATATTTAGATCATTAGACTATTTTATATAAAAAAAACCTGCTAACATAAAATTATATTAACAGGTCTTATTTAAATTTAAAAATATTGCTTAAATCTTCCTTGAGGACTCACGAATTAGTACCTGCGTATTCAAAAAAGTAATTTCTTTTGCATCCTCTTCTTTAGCCGATTTTAGATTTTTAATAATTAACTCGGCAGCAGCTTTCCCCATTTTCTCGGCAGGATGGGTTATGGTCGAAATGTTAGGTTCAATTATTTCTGAGATTGGATCGTTATTAAATCCTATAACTGCAAACTCTTCAGGTACTTTAATACCTCTTTTTTTTGCAGTCTGAACAGCACTTACCGCCAGGATATCTCCAGGAGCAAATAGGCCGTCCGGCGCTTCTTTGAGATCAAATAAATAATTACAGGCCTTTACACCTTCTTCATAAGTCATTTGTTTTAGACTTATGATTAAGTTCTCATCAACAGGCAAATCATGCTCTAGCAAAGCATCAATATAACCTCTTTTCCTTTCATTATAAAGAGTACCAAATTCTGACCCGGCAGTTAAGTGGGCTATCCTCTTGCATCCTTGTTCTATTAAATGTTTAGTCGCCTTGTAACCCGCCAGGTGATTATTAATTACAACTCTAAAAGTGTCATAATCTCTGGGAACCCTGTCAACAAATACAAGGGGAATATTATTATTTGAAAACTGCTTGAAATGAGAAGTATCTTTTGTCTCCATTGCCAGAGAGCAAATAACCCCGCTTACGCGGTTACTATATAATGATTTAGCCAAATCTACTTCTACCTCATAAGAGTCATGCGACTGCATAATAATCACTGAATATTCTGATTTACGGGCCGCAATCTCAATACCACTGATTAGAGAGGATAAAAAAGGCTGGGTAACTGTTGGAATTAAAATACCGATAGTTCTAGACTTATTACCACGCAAACCAGCCGCTAAAGTATTAGGAACAAACCCCATTTCCCTGGCAGTCTGCTTTACTTTTTTTATTGTCTTATCACTTAGACTATGGTGATCTTTTAAAGCTCTTGAAATTGTTGATGTAGCAAGATTCAATTTCTTGGCAATATCATAAATCGTTACATGCTTGTGCTCTTCCATAAATTAAAATACTATAAGGAGTAAATGTAATTATTTTAGCGACACAATAGAAGATTCTTTAAAAATTAAGCCTGTTGAATCACTTACAATAAAATCTTTTGATGCACGAGATCTTCTTTAATTATTTTTGAAACTTTATTTTTTACTTTCAAAAAAATAGTATTTCTTTACACAATCGGTTGTTTTTAAATTATAGAAAAAAATCAAATTCAGCACTTTAATAATCAATAAAAGACAAAGCTAATGGGACCAAAAAAATTTACTTACATAATCGCCCTGATCATAACTTCTTATTGTTATGGACAAGAAAAAACAGAAAAATTTTCATTTCAGAATCCTGAATTAACTTTTGAAGAACGGGTAAATGATCTTGTAAAACATTTGACACTAGAGGAAAAGGTATCCCAGATGCTGAATTCTTCTCCTGCAATTTCAAGACTGGGAATACCGGCTTATGACTGGTGGAATGAAACATTACATGGTGTAGCACGAACTCCTTTTAAAACCACGGTTTATCCTCAGGCAATTGCGATGGCTGCAACATTCGATAAAAATTCTCTTTATAAAATGGCTGATTATTCAGCCCTGGAGGGAAGAGCAATCTACAACAAGGCCGTTAAGCTAAATCGAACCAACGAGCGCTACCTTGGATTAACCTACTGGACACCCAACATTAATATTTTTCGTGACCCACGCTGGGGACGCGGACAGGAAACCTACGGTGAGGATCCTTATTTGACAAGTGTTTTAGGTGATTCATTTGTTAAGGGGCTTCAGGGAGATGATCCTAAATACTTAAAAGCTGCCGCTTGTGCAAAACACTATGCCGTACATAGCGGACCTGAATCTTTGCGCCACACTTTTGATATTGATGTGACTCCTTATGAACTCTGGGATACCTATCTTCCTGCCTTTAAAAAATTAGTAACCGATTCTAAAGTAGCTGGGGTTATGTGTGCTTATAATGCTTTTAGAACGCAGCCTTGTTGTGCCAGTGACATCCTTATGACAGATATTCTTCGTAACCAATGGAAGTTTGAGGGCTATGTAACCTCAGACTGCTGGGCAATTGACGACTTTTTTAAGAATCATAAAACGCATCCCGATGCAGAATCAGCTTCAGCAGATGCTGTTTTTCATGGTACCGATATTGACTGCGGCACAGATGCTTATAAAGCGCTGGTGCAGGCTGTAAAAAAGGGAAAAATCAGCGAGAACCAAATTGATATTTCTGTAAAACGTCTTTTTATGATACGTTTCAGACTTGGAATGTTTGATCCTGCTTCAATGGTAAAATATGCCCAAACTCCTGATTCTGTTCTCGAAAGCAAAGAGCATAGCAATCATGCCTTAAAAATGGCCAGTCAATCAATGGTTTTACTTAAAAATGAAAAAAATACACTGCCACTGAGTAAAAATTTAAAAAAGATTGTGGTTTTGGGCCCTAATGCAGATAATTCAATTTCTATTTTAGGAAACTACAACGGAACTCCAAGTAAATTGACAACTGTTTTGCAAGGGATTAAAGAAAAGCTGGGTAAAAATACAGAAGTGGTTTATGAAAAAGCGGTTAATTTTACTAATGACACTTTATTAGTATACAAGGATCTTAAAAATCAATATTCATACGAAGGCAAGCAGGGTTTTAAAGCACAATATTATGACAATGTGGATTTGTCTGGAAAGCCAGCCGCAGTGAGAACAGAATCAGAAATTAATAACTTATGGCAGGAAGGTGAAACTGTTGTTAATAATATTAAAGCAAACCATTTTTCTGCCCGTTATACCACTGATTTTAAGGCTAACGAGGATGGCTCTGTTACTTTTGAACTCAATGCTGATGACGGGTATCGCTTTTTAATTGATGGAAAAGAAGTAATAAACGCATGGGATAAAAACAGATGGGGAGAAAAAACATTTAAATTAATGACCAAAAGGGATGTAGTTTATCATTTAGTTTTAGAATACTGGCAGGGAGAAGGAAAAGCAAACGTAGCGTTAAATACCGGAAATTTTGAAAAAACTGATTTTACAAAATTGGCAGATCGAAATAAAGATGCAGACGCCTTTATTTACGTTGGGGGAATATCTCCGCAGCTTGAAGGAGAAGAAATGCCTGTTAACTTTCCCGGATTCTCAGGAGGCGACCGCACCTCTATCCTGCTCCCGGAAGTACAAACCCGATTGATGCAAGGGCTAAAAACCTCCGGAAAACCAGTTGTTTTTGTTATGATGACCGGAAGCACAATTGCTATTCCGTGGGAAGCAGAAAATATTCCTGCAATCCTTAACGCATGGTATGGAGGTCAGGCAGCAGGAACTGCGGTAGCCAATATTCTTTTTGGAGATTATAATCCCGCGGGAAGATTGCCTGTAACATTTTACAAAAGCGATTCAGACCTATCGGCTTTTGTTGATTACAGCATGGATAATAAAACGTATCGTTATTTCAAAGGAAGTCCTCTTTACGGCTTCGGATATGGTTTGAGCTATACTTCTTTTAAATACGATCAATTGAATATTTCTTCAAAAATAAAAAACAATGAAAGCCTTTCAGTCTCTGTAAGAATTACCAATACTGGCAAAAGTGAAGGCGAAGAAGTTGCCCAATTGTATCTATTAAATCAGAATTCAGCTGTAAAGACATCAATTAAAACTTTAAAAGGATTTGAAAGGTTTAATTTAAAATCAGGCGAAAGTAAAACAATCACCTTTAATCTTTCTCCTGAAGATCTGTCTTATGTTACATCCGAAGGAAACTTAAAACAATACGAAGGAAAAATTAAGCTTGCAATTGGAGGGTCACAGCCAGATGAAAAAAATGAAATAAAAAGTAATATCGTTTCTAAAACAATTCTGATAGAGAAATGATAATGCTAACCTGAATTAAAAACACAAAGTAAATGAGTAAATGAGTAAATTACTAAAAATAAAACAGGGATAAATCTTTTTCAAATAAAATCAGAAAAATTATGAGCATCATTAACAACTACGACAATTTCTTTCTGCCTGTCGAGAATCTTGACATGGCCAAAGAGTTCTATAAAAACAAGCTTGGGCTTGGAATAAAGTTTGACTTTGCAGATAAAGGTATGACTGCTTTTAAAGTTGGCAGTAATGAACCTGCAATTATTGTGAGCACCATTGAAAATGCAAAACCTGCAATTTGGTTCACAGTCGATAATGTTCAGGAAGCTTACCAAGACCTAAAACAAAAAGGAGTTATTTTTTTAAGTGAACCCTTCGAGATTATGACGGGCCTTTGTGTTGAGTTCACAGACCCGTTTGGAAATAAATTGGGATTGACAGACTATTGTAAAATGCCAAAGTTGAATATTCAACCTTAATTTCCAATAAAAGGTAACACAAAATATTAGGACAAACATTTAAATATTGAACAATGAAAAAGATAAGTTTCATGTTATTTATTGGATTAATTCCTGTGATTGTCTTTAGCCAAAAAATTACAAAAGTGTGGGAGTCAGATTCCCTGTTTCTCAAACCAGAGTCGGCACTTTATGATCCTTCGAGGAAAATTATTTATATCTCAAATATAAACGGTGAATACCTGGCCAAAGATGGAAATGGATTTATTTCAAAAATTAAAACAAATGGAGAAATAGAGCTATTGAAATGGGTTGATGGATTGGATAATCCACAAGGTATGGGGTTATATAAAAACAAATTATATGTTGCAGACATCAACAGAGTGGTTCAGATCAATACCAGCACTGCTAAAATAGAAAAAATATATAAAGTTGATTCTGCTAATTTTTTTAATGATATAACATCCGATACCAACGGAGATATTTACATTTCTGATTGTTTTGATAATAAGATTTACAAAATATCAAATGGAAAAATAAAAGTATGGCTGGAATCTGATTTTCTCTCTAAGCCAAACGGGTTATTGTGTACAAAAGATGATGTCTTAGTGCTCAATATGAAAAATCAAACTGCTTTTGCTATAAACAAACTCACTAAAAAATCTCGTGAATTTTTTAATGGTATTGATAATTTAGATGGTATTGTTAGTGATGGTGCAAACGGATATATCGTTTCCGGGGCTTGGCAAGGGCAGCTGTTTCATATCGATTGGCAAGGAAATAAAAAACTCATTATTGATTTAGGTAAAGAACAAATCATTACTGCCGACATTGAGTATATTGTAAACGAAAATTTATTGATAGTTCCAACTTTAAATAAAACAGTAATTGGATATAAACTCATGAAATTTAGCATCGAAAAAAACAAATGAAATTATTACATTGCAAAAAAAAAAATAACATGTTAAAAGAAATTGAAAATTTAATTCCACATAGAAATCCTTTTTTATTTGTCGATAAAATAACATCATTTTCAACTGAAACAATTATTGGTATTAAGACATTTGATCAAAGAGATGTTTGGCTAAAAGGAAGTGTTCCTAAATCAGATTATATTCCTGGAACAATTTTGATAGAATCAATGGCTCAATGTGGAGGTGCAGGAGTTAAACTTTTAGGAATAACAGATGGAATTTTTGGTCTTGTTAGTATTGAAAATGCTGAATTTTTTGCAACTGCAAAGTTTACCGATAATATTAAATTTGTAATACAAAATATTCGTCTAAGCGAAAAAATAATTAAGCAGTCCGGAATTGCTTACGTAGGAGATAAAGAGATCATTAAGGCAACCTGGATGTGTGTTAAATTACAATAGTAAAATTCGTGACAACGTAATTATTACATATATGCGAAGCAATCTAAATTACAGCAAATAAGCTCAATGCTGTAAACTTAAAGGCTACCCAAACTCTCCCTGTTCAATAAGATTTTCAATACAATACTCAGCGATAGCAGTAATAGTCATAAAAGGGTTAACACCAATGGTACCCGGAATTAATGATCCGTCAATTACATAAAGATTGTCGTGCTCTTTAAGCTTACCATACAAATTGGTAGATTCACCTAATACACAACCTCCCAGAGGGTGATAGCAAATATTGGCTCCAAAACCATTTTTAAACAGCAAGTGGCTTCTTGTACCGCCATTGGCACGGTTCATTTTACGCACAAAATAGTTTGCATTCGCTTTCATCTTTAATGTGTGGCTTTCATTCCAGTCCAGTGCAAGGCGGTTTTGTGCTTTATCATAGCTTACCGATCCCTTTTTATCCACCCTATTGATAAGTAGATATAATGCAGTTGCTACATCTACCCCCATTGGTAAAGGCGCAATTTCTGTAAAAAATGAATGTTCACTATCATCCCAATTATCTACCCCACCCACAGGAATGGTTGATTGCAGCGCTCCCGTTCCTCCCGATAGAGGCCTGACCCAGTTTCTGCCTGTCATAATATTACCATTGTTTCCCCAATTTTTCCCTACCGTGCAATCAAGAGCAAAATTATTTGCAGCCTGTGAGCTCAGCAGCAATTTTAAGGTTCCCATAGTACCGGCACCTAGCAATAACTTCTGGCAGCTAAAAATTTTATTGGCAAGAGTTTTTCCCGAGGTATCAATTTGTCTTACATCCAGGCTGTAGCTTTTGTCTTCATTCCTTGTTATTGTATCAACACAATGAAGGTCGAGAATTTCGAGGTTGCCTGTAGCCAATGCTTTTTGAAGATAGGTTTTATCAAGGCTGTTTTTACCATGATTGTTACCGTAAATTACTTCGGTATTTAAGGCAGATCGCGGTACTTCATTTTTATATTCCCTTTCCATGTATTTAAAGTCATATACATTGGGTACACGCACGGTCTTAAAACCGGCTTTATGCGCTTCAGTTTCTCCAACACGGGTAAATTTATAGTAAGGACAATCTTTTATAAATTGCTCATCAATAACATTTACTTTTAACTCTTTGCTGATCAGGGGGAAATAAAAGCTGTAAAATTTTTCGGCATCAAGGTGCGGAAAAACTTCTTTAAAATAATTCTCTTTAGGAATCACTGCCATTCCGCCATTTACTATCGAACCGCCTCCAACACCTCTGCCAACCCAAACATCTATATGTTTAAAATTCAACTTGTCTAAAGCTCCGGTAAAAGGTTTTAATGGAAAAATATTCATAAACGGAGCAATAGTTCTTTTTTTCAGCCAGGCGGCACTTCGAGCTGGTTTTAATAAACCCGAGTATGGAATCCCTGATTCTTTCCAATTGATCCCCATTTCCAGAATTAATACTTTTTTCCCAGCCTCACAAAGGCGTAAGGCCGCAACAGCAGCTCCATATCCCGAACCAATTATGATAACAGGTCTGTTGCTTTCTATCTGCTTTTTGAGCGGTTGCGCTCCCGGATATAAAAATTTCGATTTTGAAAAATATGATCTACCCCAAGTTAATAGACCAACAAGGGTCTTTTTGGTTCTATACATGAGTTTGTTTGCTTAAATAGTATTAGAAAAATTTAATTGAGATGCCTTTACCGAATTACCGTAGATATTGACAGACCTAAAACATCTGACAATGGTCAGGAATTTATTTGGAAACTCGTATCCATCGTTCTGTTCTGCCAATAATTGAGATGCCAATGTAACCTCGCAGGTCAAGTTTGTTTGCATCTTTGATTTTGATGGTGCAGCTATACGTTTTATCTTGCTCCGGATCATGCGCTTCTCCCTGGTACTCTATAGCGCCTTCCTTCTTAAGCCCTGTCAGGATTAGTTCACCATGAAATTTTTTTGCTTTCTCGCTCTGGTCTTTTGTCCATATTAATTTTCCGTAATACAATTGATCTTTTGCCTTGTAAATCTGGATTTTGCTAATACCATCCTTGGTAAGCCAAATACCTGTAAGATCTTGCGAATGGGCATAAAAACTACCTGCTATAACCAATACGGCGGTAAAGCAGAATCTAATAAATAATCTCTTTTTTGTTTTCATAATAAAATAGCTAAAAGGTTAAAGTTGAATTTGTAACCATTGTTAGGAAACAGCAAACTCAAATCAGGCTTTATTAAAAAATAGAAACCAAATAATTTAAGTTTCTAATTTTTTAAATAGTAAAATTTGAACAGTTTGCTTAGAAATATACAATGCGTTACTTTTGTTACAGGTTGCAAATTCAGAGCCAGAATCAAAAATTAAATTTTCAATTTTCCCCGGATTGCCCGTTAATAGGCAAACTGACCGCAAATTGTTCGATAAGTATAACATTCAAAAAAAAACTATCTATGAAAGCAGCTAATGACAGGCGCGTACGCTATACCAAAATGGTTTTGCGTGAATCAATCTTGGACTTGCTTAAAAACAAATCGCTCAATCAAATTTCAATAACCGAATTGTGCAAGGCTGCGGACGTTAACAGAAATACTTTCTATAAGCATTATAATACGCCGTATGAAATAATACGGGAAATCGAGGATGAAATCTTTAATGCCTTGATGGATTCTACTAAAGATATTGACAATGTAGAGGGTATTATTCTGGCTTCCTGCAGGACTCTGGAACGCGATAAAAAAATGAGTGTAATTATTTTTTCTGAAACTGATTCCAGCAGTCTGCTTTCAAAAGTGTTGTCATCCTTTAGAAACACTGACACAACTTTACAGAACAATAGCGATGCAACTATGCAGCACTATTTACTTAACAAAGTATATTTATTTGCAGAACAAGGCACCATCGCACTAATGAAAGATTGGGTTCTTGGCGGCTTTAAAGAATCTGCCGAATCCATTGCGGAAATTATTTCTTATTTAATCCAGAACATTAATGGATCTATAGATAATTTTAAAAGTAAAGGTCTTTAAAATCACAATCTTTACCCAATTTTCATATTAATGATTCTCAGAAGGTTATCTTTAATAAAATAAAAAAATTATGTCAGATAAAAACAAGAAGTCGTTTGGAGTTTGGATGGATTCACACAACGCAACAATCGTAGGAAAAGAAAGTGTTGATAATGGAGATTTTATCGTACTGGGACATGTAAAAAATGCAGGAGCGGATAATAATTCAAATGAAAAAAATTCAAATAATCAGGAAATTAGCTTAACGCAAAAATTTTTCAAGGAGATTGCAAGCAAAATGCCTAACATTGATCAAATTCATATTACAGGAACGGGACAAAGTCAAGAACAATTTATTAATTTTTTGGCTGAATCTCCACAGTATAAAAATGCAGTATCAAGCGAAAGCACCTCTATTAAAATGAGTGATGAAAATCTAACTGCATACATTACAGAATATTTCAACTAGATCTTTTCATATCTAAATTCAAAACATAAAGCCTTAGGTATATAATTACCTAAGGCTTTATGTTTATATCTAAATTGCCTGAAAAAATTTATCGTCAAGGCAAAATAGTATTAAATAATACTTTTGTGATTTTCACATTTACCCTAACCTTAGTCTAAATTTCAAGGAGCTTTCTTATTGCGTTTTTATTCTATTTTATGAAGCTACTCATAGTGATACTTTATAAAAAATAGTTCGGGATATTACTTCCCACTAAAAAGTCCTAATGAAAATTATGACTTTTTTTTATGGATAAATTTTAGATTTTAAATTCCAGATTCAAAAAACATACAGAGCTATTCAATACAAGAGATTTCTTCTTTTCTGTTTTACTCACTTTTCAATTCAGGTATCAAACATTACTTAAATCCTGACATAAAACACCTCAACATAATGGCAAAAATGGGCAAATACATCATTTGTATTATATAATGCTTCAAATATAGTAGTCTAACTATTTCAGTAAAACTAAATTTACAATCTTAAAATTTTACTGATTATACATTATTAGATATAAAAAATTATAATATCAAAAATAAGTCGCAAAAAAAAGATAATATCTCTCTACATGTTTCAAAAACCTCTATTATAAAACCTAAAACCACATGATGAAAAAACAAATTAAAAAATATGCCTTTTTAATGCTAGTTGTTCTGGCAAACGGATATGCTCAAACAAAAAAACATATGGATGCTAAAAAACCCATTGAAGACCGAATTTCGCTTTTGATGAAAGAAATGACATTAGAAGAAAAGGTAGGACAAATGAATCAATACAATGGTTTTTGGGATGTGACCGGACCGGCTCCAAAAGGCGGAAGCGCTGAATTAAAATACGAACATTTACGAAAAGGCCTTGTTGGATCAATGCTTACTGTTCGAGGTGTTAAAGAAGTTCGCGCCGTGCAGAAAATTGCGGTTGAAGAAACCCGTTTGGGAATTCCGCTAATTATAGGTTTTGATGTAATTCATGGATATAAAACGTTAAGCCCAATTCCGCTAGCAGAAGCGGCAAGCTGGGATTTGGAAGCCATTAAAAAATCGGCGGCAATTGCGGCAGATGAAGCTTCGGCCTCTGGTATTAACTGGACTTTTGCACCTAATGTCGATATTACAAATGATGCACGATGGGGACGCGTGATGGAAGGTGCTGGTGAAGATCCTTATTTAGGAAGTAAAATAGGTTACGCAAGAATAAAGGGGTTTCAGGGAGAAACTATGGCAGATTTGGCTAAGGTAAATACAATTGCCGCTTGCGCCAAGCACTTTGCAGCATACGGTTTTGTCGAAGCAGGATTAGAATATAATATGGTAGACATCAGTAATTCTAAATTATACAACTCGGTTTTGCCGCCTTTTGAAGCGACTATTCAGGCGGGAGTTCGTACGTTTATGAATTCATTTAATACATTAAACGGAGTTCCTGCAACTGGAAACATTTTCCTGCAAAGAGATATCCTAAAAGGAAAATGGAAGTTTGATGGTTTTGTGATTTCGGATTACGCTTCGATTCGCGAAATGATTGCACACGGATATGCAAAAGACGAAGCCGATGCAACTGCAAAAGCAGTCATTGCAGGTTCTGATATGGATATGGAATCGTATTTGTATGTCGCAAAATTAGTTGGTTTAGTAAAAGAAGGAAAGGTAAAAGAGGCTTTGGTTGATGATGCTGTTCGCAGAATTCTACGTGTGAAATTTGAACTGGGTTTGTTTGACGATCCATACAGATATTGCGACGAAAAACGTGAAAAAGAAGTTGTGGGAAGTAAAGCCAATAATGACGGCGTTCTGGATATGGCTAAAAAGTCGATTGTATTATTGAAGAACGATAAGAATTTGCTTCCGTTAAAGAAATCCGGGCAAAAAATTGCTTTGATTGGCGCTTTGGCAAACGATAAAAACAGTCCGCTTGGAAGCTGGAGAATTGCTGCCGATGATAATACTGCGGTTTCTGTTTTAGAGGGAATGCAGCAATACAAGGACAATGAATTGACTTTTGAAAAAGGGGCAGATTTGCTTTCGCAGAAAGCTACTTTCCTGACAGAAACAGTTTTCAATACAACAGACAAGAGTGGTTTTGAGGCTGCTAAAAAAGCCGCAAAAAATGCCGATGTTGTCGTGATGGTTTTAGGTGAATACGGTTTTCAAAGCGGAGAAGCCAGAAGCAGAACTGACTTGAATTTACCAGGATTACAACAAGAATTATTAGAAGAAATTTACAAGGTGAATCCAAATATTGTTTTGGTTTTAAATAATGGTCGTCCGTTGAGTATTCCGTGGGCTGCAGAAAATATCCCAACAATTGTAGAAGCCTGGCAATTAGGAACTCAAACCGGAAATGCCGTGGCTCAGGTTTTATACGGCGATTACAACCCAAGTGGAAAATTGCCAATATCTTTCCCTAGAAACGTCGGGCAAGTGCCTATTTATTACAACAAATACAGCACGGGAAGACCAATTGATAGTGATAAAAATGTATTTTGGTCGCATTATATGGATGTGGAAAAAACACCCCAGTTTCCGTTTGGTTTTGGATTGAGTTATACGAAGTTTGATTATAAAAACCTTAAAATCAACAAAACGACTTTTGCAAAAGGAGAAAAAATCCAAGTAAGCGTTGATGTTACCAACTCTGGAAACTATGATGGTAAAGAGGTCGCTCAGTTGTATATAAACGACCCTGTTGCCAGTATTGTAAGACCCGTAAAAGAATTAAAAGGTTTTGAACTTGTTGAATTAAAAAAGGGAGAAACTAAAACCATTCAATTTACATTGACAGAAAAGGAAATTGGTTTTTATGACAATGAAGGCAAATTTTTAACAGAACCTGGCTTGTTCAATATAATGGTTGGATGGAATTCAAATGAAGGTCTTACCAGTAAATTTGAATTAAAATAAAGTCTTTTAAAAAAAAATTAAACACATAATAGAACCGGATAGTATAGTTTTTTTTAAAAACAACTTTACAGCCTGAGTATGATTATCCCCAAAAGGGCAATAATCTTACTCAGGTTTTTTGGCAATAGGAAATATTTAGATAAAAAAAATTAAGTCTCTAATTTACTTTTATTTATATTGCTTTATATATTATGCGAATCCAGAGTTGAAAGTCTACAATTTGTGCCATTAGGCACTCAATATTGGTAGAAAAAATAAATCGCAATAAATTTAGCGTGCCTTAGGTACGCAATAGTTATCATTTTGTTGCGTACCTAAAGGCACGCCAGTATATTTCGAATCTATAATGATTACCAATATTGGTGCCTACGGGCACATTTCAACTCTTAATTAGCTTATAAAAAAGAATCAATTGCGCATTTTATTTTCAATCAGAGTTGATAAATAATAACATCAAAATGTAAATGAAAAATATTAAATATATTCTTGTATGCTTTTTTACAGGTTTAAATTGCCTGTTTGCTCAGGATAAATTTGACAATTACCAATTTAGAAGCATACAGGAAACTACTTCAAAAAGAGCCATTTCTTCAATTATTCAGGATAAAAATGGATTTATTTGGATAGGTACAAACGGCACAGGTTTGTATCGATATGATGGAGTAAATTATTTTGGATATGAATACAATAAAAAGCCCGGCTCACTAAACAGTAACTTTATTTATGCAACCTTTATTGATTCTGATAATAACTTATGGGTGGGTACCGATGACGGTTTATGTTTGTACAACAGGGATTTAGATAATTTTACTAAAATCAATATTGAAGATGTAATTAGAAAAGGTTATGACGAGCCTATTACTGTAAAGACAATTATAGAGGATAATAATGGTAATTTAATTCTGGGGACTTATGGTTTTGGATTATTCAAACTCAATAAAAAAACCTTAAAAACTACTCTGATTCCCTCAAAGGTGTTGGACAAATTTAATTTTCTAATAAAATCTTCGGTAAAAAATAAACGGGGTATTATTTATCTGGGAACGAGTTATGGACTTTTAGAACTTGATTTAAACGGAAAACTCAAGCAGGTTTATAAAGACAAATTTAAAAGAGAACCCTTATTAGATGATATCGAAAATCTTGTTATAGATAAATACGGATATATATGGCTGGGAACCACTGAAAGCGGTCTGATAAAAATTAAACCAGAAACAGATAATTATCAATTTGAAAATTATGCTATTACCAAAAACAAAATCTTATCAATTCTAGAAAGCAGTCACGACTATATCATTTGCGGTACCGAAAATGACGGATTATTGGTCGTAAATTATAAAGGGCAAGTACTCCAAAAATATTTGCATAGTAAGTATAATGACTTTAGTTTAAAATCTAATTCGGTTTGGTCTTTATACGAGGATAAAGAAAAGCGACTTTGGTTGGGCTATTTTAATAAAGGACTTGGGGTATTTGACAAACCCAATAACAAATTCAATTCTCTTGAATCGCAAGTAAACAACGATAATTCACTTCAAACCAGTTATGTCACTTCGATTATAAAAGATAAAAAAGGAAATCTGTTAATCAGTAATGAAGGCGGAGGTCTCGATATTTATAATCTTAACAACAAAAGCTACATTCATGTCAACAAAAACAATCAAAGCTACTATTCCGGTTTGGATGCTGTTGATATTCAGTCCATATTTATAGACAGTAAACAAAATATCTGGATAGGAAGCTGGGATCGCGGTATCTACTTTTTGAAAAATGGCACTACCCGATTCATAAACTACAATACAGCAAATACTTCGGGATTAAAATCGAATCGTGTTTTTAGTTTTTCAGAAGATTCAAAAGGCCGAATCTGGATTGGAACTTTTATAAAAGGATTGCATTATTATGATAATAAGAACAATACATTTATTCATTGTGAATCAAAATCATTTACAGAAAACGCTTTAGACAACGCTTTTATTCGTAAAGTTTTTGTAGACTCTGATAATGTTTTGTGGGTAGGAACAATTTTAGGCTTGTATCAGGTAAGTTTAAAAAACGATTCTGATTTTAAAGTGACCAATATGCGTGATGCCATGTTCAAAGACAAAACGAAGTACAACAGCATTCAGACTATTTTATCGATTTATGAGTCTAACGATAAAACGATATGGATAGGAACAGATGGCGAAGGATTGTTCAATTATAATAAAAAAGACAAGACATTTTCGAACTATAATAACTTTGCGGGTTTTAAAGAAAAATCTGTTCGCGCTATAATTTCTGACAACAACGGATCTTTATGGATAAGCGGTGGTTCAGGTTTAACAAAACTTGATTTCAAAAATAAAAAAAGTACCAATTTTACTAAAGATGATGGTCTTGTTGATAACGATTTTAATAATAATGCGGTTTTTAAAGATGGAAATGGAGAGTTGTATTTTGGCAGTTATGAAGGAGTAAATTATTTTAATCCTAACGAGATCAAAAAAACAGAAAAAGCGCCAAAATTGTATTTCAGCGATTTCAAATTGTTCAATAAATCTGTAAAACCAAATGAAGATTCCTCGCCCTTAAGCAAAGTAATTTCCCAAACTAAAGAAATTATTCTCAACTACACACAATCGGTTTTTACGATTGAATATGTGGGAATTAATTATAATTATTCTAAAAAAAACCAATATGCCTATTATTTACAAGGCTTTGAAAAAGAGTGGAATTATGTGAGTAATAACAGAACGGCAACTTATACCAATCTGGCGCCGGGCGATTATGTTTTTAAAGTAAAATCGGCAAATGCAGATGGTTCCTGGAGCAATACTCCATTAGAATTAAAAATAAAAATCCTTCCTCCGTGGTGGAAAACCTTTTGGGCTTATTTATTATACACTTCTATTTTAGTTTTCCTGATGATATACCTGAATAAAATTTATCAAAATCGTTTTAAAGCCAAACAAGCAATAATTTTAGAAAAAGAAAAAAACATTCAGTCAGAGAAATTAAACAATAAGAAATTACAATTCTTTACTAATATTTCGCATGAATTCAGAACGCCATTAACACTCATTATTAATCCGCTGGAAGATATTTTAAAAAGTAAAAATGTATCTCCGGAAATACGTAATAAATTAAAAATCGTACACAAAAGTTCCGACAGGCTTTCCAGACTAATCAACGAGCTTATGGATTTTAATAAATTAGAGTTTAATAAAATTTTCCTTCAGGCCAAAAAAATAGAAGTCGTAGCTTTTACGCAAGGAATCATCGGTTATTTTGATGAAGAAGCTGCTGCGCGAAATATCACCATTAATTTTGAATCTGAATTTGAAGAGCTTGAAGACTGGCTAGATCCTAAAATGCTGGAAAAAATACTGTTTAATATTATTTCAAATGCATTTAAATTTACTCCGGATAACGGTGCTATTACCGTTTCTATTAATAAATCAGATGCCGATAATGCGCTGCTAATTAAGGGCATTGAAGTTCCTTCTTTTTCGATAACCATTACAGATACGGGTTCAGGAATTCGCAAAAAAGACCTCAACCGAATCTTTGACCGATTCTATCAGGTCAATAATGTAAATAAAGATTACTACGGCAGCACCGGAATTGGTCTGGAGGTCGTAAAAGAATTTATCGAACTACATAAAGGTAAAATTGATGTTGAAAGTGAAGTTGGACAAGGCACAAAATTTACGGTAACTTTTCCTTTGGGTAAATCTTTTTATAAGAAAAATGAAGTAGTCGACGAGGTTTTTAAAATAGAAAAAAATAAAAATAAATTTCTGTCTCAATCCGCTAATGATCCATCTGAGGATGATGAGTTTACCAATGAAAACATCGAAGATAATGTTTTCGAAACTGCAAAACCATATACTGTTTTAATTGTGGAAGATAATCCTGAATTAAGAAATTATCTCAAAAATGAACTAAACAAATTATACAAGGTTATTGTGGCCGAAAATGGTCAGAAAGGCTATGAAATTGCGGTTGAGAAATTGCCGGATTTAATTATTACAGATGTTATTATGCCGGTTATGGATGGGCTGCAATTGTGTAAAAACATAAAAGGCGATTTAAAAACGAGTCATATTCCTTTGTTAATGCTCTCGGCAAAAGCAATGGTAAAAGACCGACTGGAAGGAATTGATTCCGGCGCTGATATGTATTTGAGTAAACCATTTGAGTTAGACATTTTAAAATCAAGTCTGGCACAGCTTATTACAAGCAGACAAATCATGTTCAAGAAATTCTACAGCGGAATCACCAAAGACGGTAAAGAAAAAACAACTTCGCTGGATAATGAATTCATTCAAAAAATCCTGCATTTTATTAATGAAAACATCAGCGAACCTGAATTGACTGTCGAACTTTTATCTTCTAAAATCTATTTGAGCAGAAGTCAGTTGTATCGAAAAATAAAAACTTTAACAGGAGTTTCGGTCAATGAGTTTATTAGAAATGTACGATTAGAAAAAGCCAAACAACTAATCGAGAAAGGAAATAGTAATATTAATGAAATTAGCTATAAAGTAGGTTTTACTTCTCCCTCCTATTTTGCAAAATGTTATAAAATCAAATACGGACATTTGCCTACACAGGAAAAAAGACCAAAAGAATAAAGTAATTGTTCCAATATAATAATGCCATTAAAAAGAGCTTCGATTGTATAGTCGGGCTCTTTTTTTGTCAGGCAATTTTCTCAAAAAAGAATGGATTTAAAACCAAATAAAAATCCATATATCAAAAAAATTATCTCTTTTTTTAAACAAACAATATTTTTTAGCTAAAAATTTTAGCAATATCTCAGTAGCTATTTTTATGGTTTTAGGCTCTTTTCGAGCCGTAATAGGGTGTCTGATGTTTTTTTTGCATCATCTGTTGCACAATATGCTTCATCTATTCTACAATAGCACACCTCTAGATTCTACTTTCGTTAAGAAATATTTAAGAAAAAGTTCCGCCGTCATTTTTCTAAATGATGCCCTTGCAAAAGACCTTTCCATTAAATGTTTTCTAACTAATTATTTAACTTAAACTCTAAACCAAATTTTATGCAGAAAAGAATGTTAAAAAAACTATTGTGTTTAATAGTATGCATGTGGGGAAATTTTTTCTTTGCTCAAACTATTAAAGGTAAAGTAACATCAGGCGGAACCAGCCTACCGGGTGTTAGTATAATAGTACAAGGAACAAAAAACGCAACAGTTACCGATTTTGACGGTAGTTTTGTTTTAAATAATGTAGAACCAAAAGCGCTGTTGCTTTTTAGTTATGTAGGATATAAAAATTTATCATTGCCGGCAGATACTAAATCTGTGATGCAGGTGGTTATGGTAAACGATCTCGAGAAATTAAATGAAGTTGTGGTTATTGGATACGGAACTTCAAAAAGAAAAGATATCAATGGTGCCGTTTCCTCTATTAAGGCTTCTGAGATTCAGGACAAACCCTTTACTTCTATCGATCAGGCACTTGTAGGTAAAGCTGCGGGTGTAAATGTTACTCAAAATTCAGGAACTCCCGGAGGAGGAATTTCTGTTCAAATTCGAGGAATTACTTCTATTAATGGTAATGAACCATTATATGTTATTGACGGAACACCAGTTTTTGCAGATAAAAACAACGAGACATTTTCGTTCAGCGCATTGGGCGGAGGAAACGGACAAACTAAAAACTCCGCTTTATCGGGTATCAACATTTCGGATATCGAAACTATTGATATCTTAAAAGATGCATCGGCAACAGCCATATATGGTGCGAATGGTGCAAACGGTGTTGTTTTGATTACCACTAAAAAAGGAAAAAAAGGAAAATCAAAATTTACTTATGAAACCTATTTGGCTACTCAGCAAATAACTAATACTGTTGATGTTTTAAACTTACCTGAATATGCTAAATATCAGGCGAAAATTTTCAAACTAAATGGTGAACCTGTTCCTTTTCAATATCAAAAACCGGATTTATTAGGCAAGGGAACAAACTGGCAGGATGAACTTTTTAGAACCGCTACATTGTACAACCATCAATTGTCGTTCTCTGGCGAAAAAGACGGAACACGTTACTATACCTCATTGAATTATTTTGATCAGGAAGGAATTGTTTCCAACTCCAATTTCAACAGATTATCAATGCGATTAAATGTAGATTCTAATGTTAAATCATGGCTAAAAATTGGTAACAACCTATCTGTAAGTAAATCATCTCAGCAAGTAGTGAGAAACGACGACAGAGGTGGTTTAGTAATGAATGCTTTAAGACAATCTCCTGAATTACCAGTTAGAACTCCCGATGGTTCTTATGCAGGACCAACAAGCGGTTTGGGATCTTCTGCAAATGAAGCTACAAATCCAATTGCTTTGGCTGAATACAATAATTCCACTACAGAAAGATTTAAAATTAATGGTAATTTATTTGCTGATTTTACGATCATCAAAGGATTGGTTTTCAGATCTGAATTAGGATACGATCTGAATTTTGCAAAAAGCAGCACTTTTGTACCTAAATACACCTTAGGAAACGTATCTGAACTTTTAAACAAGTCATTCAAACAACAAGATCAAAGTTATTATTGGAACATTAAAAACTATCTGACGTATAATAAAACGATAAACGAGAAACACAACTTTACTTTTTTATTAGGTCAGGAAGCGCAGGAAAGCCGATATGAATACCTAAGCGGTTACAGAACGGGTGAGTTTTTGAGTAAAGATTTCACGAACTTAAATATTGGTGATATTGATACTGCCCTTAACGGAAATGGTTCTGGCAGATGGTCTATGGCATCTTATATAACAAGATTAAATTATAGTTTTTCTGATCGATATTCTTTCTCAGCTTCTTTAAGAGCAGATGCTTCATCCAACTTTGGACCCAATAATAAATGGGGTTATTTTCCATCATTTTCAGGAGGCTGGACCGTTAGTAATGAAAGATTCTTTGAGCCTTTAACAAAGAACATAAATTATCTGAAATTTAGAGCCGGTTACGGTCTTGTAGGAAATCAAAATATTCCGGCAAACAGATATCAAACTATTCTGTCGTTGCTTTCATCTCCTTTTGGAGGCGTATCTCCAACTATAGATAACTTAGGAAATCCGGATATAAAATGGGAATCACTAAAATCTTTCAATGCTGGTTTTGAAATAGCTATGGTGAATAACAGAGTAAAATTAGATTTCGATTATTATATCAAAAATTCATCTGATTTCCTTACCAAACAAATCAATGATGAATCGAATCAAAGTGCACTTAATTATTACCTCAATACAGGTGAAATTGTCACAAAAGGAATCGAACTTACCTTAAATACAAGAAATATCGTAACGGAAAATTTCACCTGGGATAGTACCATTATTTTTTCAAAATATAATAATGAACTTACCAGATTTCAAGGCGAAGGAAAATCTTTACTGGGAAAAGTTCAATTTGATTTATACAACGTTACCAGAACAACCGAAGGACAACCGGTTGGACAATTTTATGGATATGTGACTGACGGATTATTTAAAAATGCAGCTGAATTAGCAACAGGACCTATTCAGGAAACAGGAACAGGAATTGGAGATATTCGTTTTAAAGATCTTAACGGCGATGGCAAAATTGATGCTAAAGATCAGACTGCCATAGGAGATGCAATTCCTGATTTTACGTATGCCTTTACAAATAACTTCAAATACAAAAACCTTACTTTATCTGTAGTCTTAACAGGAAGTCAGGGCAACCAGATTTACAATTTTACACGTCATTATACTGATGGTATTTATCCTGGATTTGGAGACCGATTTGGAAATGTTAGTACCGAAGTATCAAATGCTTTTGAAGCCGGAGTAAACGAAAATACAACTGTACCAAGAATTACCCTTAATGACCCAAATGGTAACGGAAGAATCTCCAATAGATTTGTTGAAGATGGTTCTTATTTAAGAATTCAGAATGTTTCTTTAAGCTATGATTTACCAAACAAAATATTCGAAAATTCTTTTATATCTAAAGTAAGATTGTATGTGAATGTTCAGAACCTGTACACTTTTACAAAATATTCAGGTTTCGATCCTGCGCTGGGAAATTTAGACCAAAACATAACCTTAAGCGGTATTGATTTAGGACGTTATCCTGTGCCAAGAACCACTTCTTTGGGATTGAATCTGGAATTCTAAAATTGATAATAAAACACATTTGACTTAATCGTTAACATAAAAAAATAGTTATGAAAAAACTTTTTAAACTTTTTATGATGGGAATGCTCATACCATTGCTGTCTTTATTTTCCTGTTCAGATGATTTTTTGGATGCGCCATCTGAGAATCAATTAACACCAGCTGATTTACCTGAAGGAGTCACGGCTTTTGACGGAATCGCTGAGAGTTTGTATTTTAAACCCTGGTTTACCTTTAATGATAAATTCCTTATTGCAGTTGGGGATATGTACGCGGGCAACGCCTTTACATTTGATGGTGCTTATTCACAATTTAAAGATGCTCAGGTAACCTCGCAAAACCCGATCCTTACAGAAGGATATGTTTCGTTGTTTTCGGTTATCGATCAGTCGAATAATTTAATGAGTTTAGTCGAAGACAGAAAAAGTGAATTGCCTGAAGCATCGTATAAAAATGCTATTGCAATATCACGATTTATGAGAGCCAATGCTTATTTCTATCTGGTAAGAACTTTTGGTGCTGTTCCTATAATTAGCAAAGCAGGTTCTGCCCCACAGCCAAAAAGAAATCTTATTGCAGATGTTTATAAATTCATCAAACAAGATTTAGAATATGCTGTCGAAAATTTACCTGAAAGATCCGTAAAAAAAGGATATGTTACCAAATTCACTGCCATGGGTATTCTTGCAAAAGTGCATTTGACTTTGAATGAATATGCAGAATGTGCCGCTTTAACCCAGAAAATTATTGGAAACCAATATGTTTTAATTCAGGATTACGGAAACTTATTTAGCAGTCCGGAGAATAATAATAGTAACGAGAGCATGTTTGCCCTGCAATGGAAAGCTATTGCTACTGAATGGGGAACGCAAAATACCAATCAGGCGTATATAGTTCCCGGAGGCACAGGAATTACTGGCGGTGGTGACGGATGGGGAGTTTACCTTCCTTCTATCTCATTGCAAGGTAGCTTTGAGCCAAATGATACCAGAAAAAAGAGTACTATTATGACAGATGGCGACTATTATCCTGAATTATTAAAAAGTCAGGGGGGGTTTCTTTATAAAAAAATATACTCTTCGACAGCAGCTAATTTCAGAAAATACATTGTAGGTTCTGCAGCAGAAAGAAATGATGTGTTTTTTATGAGAACGTCACAAAATACGATTATACTGCGATATTCTGATGTTTTACTAATGAATTCTGAGGCTATTTTGGCCGGAGCACCCTCTACAACTTCTGCAGCTGCTTTAAGTACTTTTAATGAAGTAAGATCAAGGGCCGGATTACCTCCAAAAATGATCCTTACAAGAAATGATTTATTTAATGAAAGAAGAGTGGAGTTTGCTCTTGAAGGACAATATTTCTTCGATTTAAAACGTCGTGGCCTTGCCCAGGCAACAGCAGTTATTTCGCAGCAGCAAGTTGGTTTTTATTCAGATGATGACAGAACCGAATTGGTTTCTATAAAAATAACTCCGGGAAGTAATTATTTCGAACTGCCATTACCGCAGTCTGCTATTGATACTAATCCATCATTATTAGAGCCTCCGGTTCCTTTTAACTTTAATTAACTTATACTATGATCAATAAAATAAAATATAGAGTTCTAATTCTTTTCGCACTAGCTTCTTTTACAGCTTGCCAAAATGATGATGCAGTGACTTCAAATGTAGATGCAATGGTTGCAGAACCAGGAGATTTACTCAATCAGGCCTTTCCATCAAACAAAGTCAGAGTCGAAGGTCAGGGTTTAGAGGGATTAAAAAAGATTACACTGGATAATAAAATTAATATCAGTTTCAATGCAAACTACAATTCAGATAAATCATTTATTTTCACTATTCCTTTTGATGATAAACTAGGCAGCAGATTTGGTGTACAGCCCATTACATTTGAAACAGCAACTGGTTCAGTAACTAAAAACATTGAGATTTTACAGCCCGTTCCTACCCTTACAAAAACAGATCCTGCTGTAGCAACTCCGGGATTTCCGCTGGAAATTCAAGGAACGTGGTTTTATAATATTTCATCGGTAACCTTGGCAGGAAAAAAAGTGAGTTATACTCTAAAATCATCTTCTGCAATTATTATTGGTGTGCCTGCAGATGCAGTTTTTGGTTCAGAGTTTGTACTTACTACACCGGGAGGTATTGCAAAAAAAGTAATACAGCTTCTACCTCCTGTTACTCCGGAAGTTATTGTTATTGTGTCTGATTTTGATGGAAATGGTACAAGAACCAATTGGGATGCTTATGGAGATAAAGATAGTTTTAACGCAAATACTGCAGATGGCCCAACAGGTAATTATGCAACACTTGTCTGGGCTGGTTCAACAGCCAATGGCTATAACGGAAGTAGTGCAGGCGGTGGAGCTAATTTCCTAAGCGCCTCGAATAATGATGCAACAAAAACATTTATAGATATTGACGTAAGTGCCAATGTTGTAGGCGCTCAATTTGCCATTCAATTAAATACGATTGATAATAAAAACTATGGCTATAATTTTAAAATAACCGATATTAACTGGACTACCAAGACCATAAAATTGGCTGATTTTAAAGATAATTATGGATTTGGAGATCCTGCCACTACGTTGGACGCTTCTAAAGTTAATGAAATCAAAGTAGGAATAGTTCAATCAGATACACCCAATCCAAGTGTAATAAAATACGATAACATTAAGGTTCGTTACAAATAATTAATGATTGCATTTTAAGCTCTCAGCAAAAAAGAGGTTGTAATCAAAAAAACAGCCTCTTTATAAAACAGAAAATATAAAACAAGAATATTCACCTTAACAATAAGGATATTCTAAAATAAAAAAACAGTATGAAAATTAAATTTTTACTAGTGCTGGCCAGCTTTTTCTTTTTTCTAAATGCCTGCTCTAAAGACGACAACCAAGCTGTTGCTGGTTTAGAAACGCCAGTTGCAAACGCACCAAAAGAGGTAAACGATCATGGTTTTAAAGCCAAATGGAATTATGTTTCAAATTCTAAAAGCTATCTTTTGGATGTTTCGACAAACGAAAATTTTACCACTTTTGTTCCCAATTATAATGCAAAACCTGTTACAGATCTAAACGAAGTTGTAGTGGGCTTAACAGGTGGGACTCAGTATTATTACAGGGTTAGAGCCAAAACAGAAACTGAAATTTCAGGATATTCGAATGTTATCAGCGTTGTAACTACAGGATCTAGCAACATTCCTGAAGATCCTACATTTTTAAAAGTAAAAGCAAACAAACTCGCTAATCCGTTTTTTATAGGTATGGCGATAAAAGCCTCGCAATTAACCAACGGAAGTCCTTATGATGTTATTTTGAAAAATGAATTCAGCAGTATTTCTGCCGAATATGAGATGAAAATGGACCAGATTTCCACAGCAAGCGGTGTTTACAACTGGACTGTAGCCGATAAAATTGTGGCTTACGGAAATACAAATAATATCAATGTTCACGGTCATGCTTTGGTATGGCATAATTCAGTACCAACGTGGCTAAAGAATTATTCCGGAACTGACGCCGAATTTGCAGCAGAGGTTAAAAAATACATTACAGATGTTGTGACTCATTATGCAGGAAAGGTAAAATCCTGGGATGTTGTTAATGAAGCCGTAGATGACAACGGCGGTGCCATGAGAAATACTATTTTTCTTCAGCGAATGGGAGCCAATTATGTAAAAGATTGTTTTCAGTGGGCTAAAAATGCAGCTATTGCAGCAGGGGATACCAAATTATTGTTGTTTTATAATGATTATGCAACCTCAACTAATATTCCAAAACAAGACAAAGTTTTTAGTATTGTCGATGATTTAAAAGCAAATAATCTTATTGATGGTGTTGGTTTTCAAATGCATAACACCTATTTAAGCCCAACAAAAGCACAAATAGAAACCGATCTTAACAGAGCTGTAGCAAAAGGGCTGAAAATTCATGTTTCGGAACTAGACATACAGGTAAATCAGTCGAATGACATTACGGCTTTTACCAACGAAAGAAGACTGGCTCAAAAAGAAAAATACAAAGAGATCGTAAAAATCTACAATGGGCTTCCTGCAGCAAGCAAATATGCCTTAACGGTTTGGGGAATGAAAGATAATGAATCCTGGATTCCGTTTAGTACAGAACTTAACCACCCGGGAGATGACTGGCCTTTATTGTACGACTCCAATTTTGCCATTAAAAGTTCGCATACAGGATTTCTGGAAGGTTTAGATTAAATTTTTTAAAACTATACTACTTTACTTCAACTATTGATAAACCAAAAAAATAAATTATGAAAAAATTAAATTTATTAGCGTTAACAGTGACATGTGTATTAGGTTTAGGATTTGCTTCCTGCGCAGATGATGTAACCCCGGCAGCCAAAGACCAATCTGCAAATGCGAGTACAAAAACCAGTACAAGCAAAGTAGCCAGTGCGCCATGGGTCAAACAATTTGAAGATACATTTGATGTAGGTTCAAGTTTATCGCAATGGACAAAAGAACAGCGAGCAGACTATAATTCGTGGTATTGTGACTATGCCAGCTCAGTGCCAACTACGCAATGGAGAGATGGAAAACAATGTTTGGAAATCAAGACTACGAAATTGAGCACGTACAAATATCAATCCGGATTCATTTCTTCTCATTATCAATATAAACCTGAAAATAATACAGAGTATATGCTTTCTGCCAATATTAAACTAGTAGCGATGGATGGCGGAAATTACAAGTCTTTCACACAAACTTACGGTGCCTGGCCTGCCTTCTGGTCCGTGCAGCAAAATGCCTGGCCAACCAAAGGAGAAATTGACATCATGGAAGGTTATTCTTTTGCGCCTAATTCAAGTCGCTTTGCTTCAAATCTTTTTTATGGAACTTCTAGCGGAACAAACCAACTAGGGAATTCTGCCGAGAGAAACTATCCAGGTAATTTTGATATAAACGCAAATGGCGGATGGCATTTATATGAATCCTTCTGGAAAATGAAAGACAATGTCGTAACAGTAACTATAAAAGTTGATAATGTAACCATTTCAACATATACCAATAGTAGTGCAGGAAATCTTAACTTAAATAATTTCGGGCCGCATTCGATTATATTTAATCTAAATGTGGGATCAAAAGACTCCAATTTTATTGATCCTAATAAAATCAATTTGTTTTCCACTGTAATGATGTGGGTAGATGATGTAACAGTTTACAAAAGACCAATCTAATTTATACTATAAAGGTCCTAATGAAAATTAGGGCTTTTTTTATGGATCAATTTTAATAGTGAAAATTCTAAATTCAAAAAATGCTTCAGCTGAATTTGTATTACATTATTAATACAATGTACAGTATAAAAAAATCGGAACACGATTACTGCTGTTCCGATTGAATTCACTCATTTTTTTTGACACTTCTTAAAAAACTTCAAGCAGTGCTTATTGAGATTTCTATGCTATAGTATATTTTTTTTCTGTTACAGTATTGGTCGTTTCACTTGTTACACTATCTACAAATCTCCATTCAGCTTCAGAACCAGATGATGTAAATTTAAGATATGTATATCCTCGTTTATACAAATTTGCATATTCTAAATCATCTATGAGTACTGTAAATGCCTGTGCTAATTCTACAGCTTTTGCAGGGTCTGAGGTAATTCCCAGATAAGCTTCCAATCCTGGTGATGAAACAGAACTGCATGCTATTTCAGTTCCTATAAAATTCCCCTGCATATCGGTGAGTTTACCCATCCATGCATTATGAGTATCTCCGGCTAAAACCACAACATTCTTCCCGGAAAGCATCGCATACAATTGTTCTCTTTCTGCAAAATAACCATCCCAGGCATCCAGATTATAGGGCAGGGTTGTCGTAATTCTCGCAATTTCCTGAGCGGTTAAAGAAGGGTCATTTTGTTTGTGTCTCATTTTAATAACAACAAGTGCAGAGATTGCACTAATAAGCGCCTGCATGGTCGCCGGCTGTGCACTTCCAAAATGATCCACTTCTGCTAGAACCTGGTTCAAAAGCAGCAACAACTCTGCAGGAATCAGCATTTTTGTCATCAGGATCTGCTGGCCCAATACTTTCCATTTAGCGGTATCTGCACTGATTTGTGATCCCAGCCATGTCATTTGCTCGTTTCCAATTAATTTTCTGCTGGTGCTTAACAAATCTGTTCTAAATTTTGTCTGGTCAAAATTACCACTATTATCAATATAATCAGCATAACTCATCTGCTTATCTCTGGCTATAACTCTGGTATCCATCATATAGAGCGAAAGAATAGTACCAAAATTAAAGCTTCTGTAAATTCTAAGATCTTTTCCTGTTTTAAGCGGAATGTATTCGCTGTAGGCCTGGAAAGCTGCCATTTTTCTCATCTGAAAATCCCCTTCGGCAGGCTGATGGTTTTCGGCACCCGATTTATAGGTATCGTTAGCAAACTCATGGTCATCCCAAACACATATAAAAGGTTTTTTCTGATGAAGAAGCTGAAGATGTTTATCTCCTCTATATTGTCTGTAACGCTCTCTGTAATCGCTAAGGCTTGTAATTTCCCTGGCGGGTTTATGTTCTCTGCCAAGTGGGTTGGTAAAAGGATTTGTTCCGTACTGTCCCGGTGCATATTCGTAAATATAATCTCCAAGATGAACCACTACATCAACATCTGAAGAAGCAATTGCTCCATATACATTGAAAAGTCCAGCCGGAAAATTAGAACAGGAAACAACAGCCATTTTTACATCATTTACACTATCTGTTTTAGACGGCAGCGTGCGTGTTTCTCCGGTAACACTTACTTGTTTAGTTTTGGCATTATAAAATCTGTAATAATACTTTGTATTGGAAGGGATATTCTGAAGATCCACCGCTATTGTAAAATCATTCGCAGAAGATGCTCCGGCCTGCCCTTTTCGTATTACTTCAGAAAATGCGGCATCCTTACTTAGCTCCCAGGTAATTTCAGCATCTGAACCTGCTGAATATCTTGTCCAGATAATCACTCCTTTTTCAGTAGGGTCAAAACTGGCTACACCTGTTTCAAACCCTTCGTTTTTCATTCCATCTGGCGCACCACTGTTATCCGTTTTATCATCGTCACTACAGCTTTCGATAAGTGGAGCGATAAAAATTCCTCCAGCGGCCAATAAAGAATTTCTAAGAAACCTTCTTCTGCTTAAATCATTGTTATTTTCCATAAAAAAATTTTTACATCAAAAAAACAATGTAATATTAAAACAGAGGTTATGGCATTTTTAAAATTACCTTACATTAATATTAACAATCCATTTACTATAATAAGTTATTGATCTTTACTTAAAACAATATCGAAAAGCCTTTAGCATATTTTGTAAATAAATCGATTGCAATCAGGATGATCATAAGTAAAATAAAAACTAATATATAGGTAATTATTTGTGCCTTTTTATTGAATTCAAAAGTGGCAGGATTGATAAAATAATCAGCATACACAGCCTGAGAAATTTTTATATGAGGACAAAATAAAGTTACGCCCTGCAGAAAATGGCCAATTAGATGATATTTGTTTTTTGGGATATAAGTCAGTCCATTCTCTGCTTTAGAAAAATAAATGGGAATTTGTTTACCTTGCTTAAAACCGAAAATATATCCCGGAGAATATTTTGTTCCGATTTTTCTATCGATATCACTTACATAAGCTTCTGTGCTGCTTTCGAGCTGCTTGTATAAAAGACTGTAAACAATGCCATCGTACTGATGATGATGCATACCGTACTGATCTATAGAAATATGGATGATTTTTTTAAGTTTTTGACGCTTGTAATCCTTGTAAAGAGCCCAAAAAACCCAAAGAAGTATGGGAAAATATATTAGGTTGAAAATCATCTCGCCAGTAGATATGGGACTATTATGCTCCAGCTGAATACTCAACGGAAGTGCTATTAATAAACAAAGCATTGCAAGAAACAAAAGTCCGAACATTATGTAGACAAAAATAGTAGCAGTTAAATTACGTTCTGAAATTATTTTAGGAAAATTTTCTTTGTTATAAATCATCAACTAGTTATTGTTATAAAACATCATTAAAATTAAAATCAGGCATCCCTGCTGCAGATAAAAACATAAAACTTTTTTAAGTAAGTTAACCTTGAATTTCTCTGTTAACATAATTCTTTTTTTGACTTCAGGTGTTTATTCTAAACATTTCCGAAATCAAAAATCAAAAAGCTTAATCCTAATGCTGCTGCGTTACCTTACAAATCTACTAAATTTGAAACTTGATAAATCGAATTATTTTATCAAAGTAATAATTAACTTTTTATTGCATTATTGCCTTTTTCGATTTATCTGAGTTAAGAAGAAATCTAAGCAAATCAGGTTAAAATGGTCTTTTTTTGCTAATTTTATGCCTTATTACATATCCTTCCTTATTTATTATATCTCTATTTTTGATTCCTTATAAACGCCATAAAAAAATGATTAAAAAGATTTTAAAAATTACGACAATTTTTATTGTGTCCCTACTTGCAATTTTGTTGATAACCCTAACGGTTGTTCCGTATGTTTTTAAAGATCAAATAACAGATAAAATAGAAAGTATTGCAAACGAAAATCTCGATGCAAAAATATCTTTTGATGAAATTGGACTTTCTGTTTTTAAACACTTTCCTGCCTTAATTGTTTATGCTAAAAATGTTAGTATCGATAACAAAAAAGTTCAGTTTACATCATCAAATGTAGTAAAGGCAAAAACAGCAGCAGTTGGAGTTAATTTTTATAGTTTACTAAAAGGCAAAATTGTTTTGGATGCTATTTATTTAGACGCTGCAAATTTAAATTTTGAAATAGATTCAAGCGGAAATGCGAATTTTAATATTATAAAACAGTCCGAAACTTCAAAAGACACTACTACCACCGAATTTAAAATAAAACGTATTATCGTTAATAAAACAAACATATCCTATAATGATAAAAGTACTCCTCTGGATTTTAAAATTACAGACCTTAATTATAAAGGAGAAGGAGATTTAAGCGCTGATATTTTTGATCTTAACTCTCATATCAAAATAAAATCGTTCGATTTTAGTGCAGATGGCGTTCATTACGTACATAATAAACCTATAAATGCCGAAATCATTACTCATGTGGATGCTAAAGAACTTAAATTTAAGTTTGAGCGCAATAACATTCGCATCAAAAACTTTCCTTTCTCTTTTAATGGCTATTTTGCTTTCATTAAAGGAGGGTATGATTTTGATTTACACATGCAATCCAAAAACTCTACATTAGAAGAAATGTTATCTATAGTTCCTCCTTCTTATGAAAAGTGGAAAGAACAAATGGCTATTACCGGGAATATCAATTTTAAAATTATAGCCCGCGGCAAGTATATGCAAAACCAATCGCAAAAACCAAGTGTTTCTGCAGATTTACAAATTAGTAACGGTACGATCGCTTATAAAAAAATTAAAAATCCTGTAAAAGAGATTAATATCAATGCCAGAGCTTTGGTTAAAGATTTAGATATTAATAAATTAAAATTTGATATAGAAAACCTATCGTTTAATCTGGATGAAAAAAAAACGGTCGTTAATTTTCATTCAGAAGGCTTTAAAAAATTAAAAATTAAAACCGCCATTTCATCCCATTTAGATTTAGCAAAATTTAAAGAAACATTAAACCTAAACCAACTTGATATTCGTGGAGACATTGCTATCGATCTAAAAGCCGACGGTACATTTTTGCGTGATTTGGGTTTTAGTCCCCGTTTGAATAAAATAGATACTATTATTAAAAGCATTCCTAAGTTTCAGTTAAATGCAAGTTTAAAAAATGGCTACCTAAAGGATCTAAAGAGAAAAGATGCTATAAAAAATATTAATCTCAATTTAAGCTTAACGGCCAAAGACAGCATTTTACGTAACGTTACAGGTACAGTAACCAATTTAAATATTGAAGCTCTGGATAATTTTATTCGCGGAAATTTTGCGCTTCATAAATTATATCCCTTTACAGTAGATACGGAATTAGAATCTAAAATTAATCTGGCCCAGGTACATAAATTTTACCCTTTAGACAGCCTGGAAGTTAATGGAGATTTAAATTTAAAAGTCAGTATGCACGGAGTTTTAAACCGTAAAGAAAAAAAATATCCATCCTCTAAAACCATTGTAGTTATTAAAAATGGCTATTTAAAATCACTTAAATTCCCCAATATCCCAATACAAAATATCAACCTGAACGCAACTGTTACAAGCGAAAAAGGTACAGGACAGGATTTGAATGTAAAATTACAACCTGTCGAATTTGTTCTGGCAGGATCTCCTTTTAAAATAGAAGGAGAAGTTACTAACCTTTACGATTTAGTTTATAATATCAAAACCCAGGGAACTTTGGATATTGGTAAATTAACTCAAATATTCCCGATCAAAGATGTCAATGTCTCAGGGATTATTCAGACCAATCTTATCGCTAAAGGTTCTAAAAAAGATTTAGATGCCAAAAATTATGACAACATAAAAAATGGTGGAAAGCTCGAAGCTAAAAACATTATAATCAAGAGTGCTTTATTCCCGGAAACGTTTCAAATTTCTAAGGGTACATTTAAGTTTTTTAAGGATAAAATGCGTTTTGAGGATTTTAATGCCACATACGGCAAATCTGATGTTGTATTAAATGGCTATATCCATAATTTTTTACGATATATGTTTAATCGTAAATACCTGCGTGACACTAATGAAAAGCTTAAAGCCGAGATTGAACTTTCCAGCAATCACATTAATGCAAACGAGTTTTTTGATATGATTGCCAAATATACTGACAGTAAAGCTGAAGCAGAAATGGCACAAAAAACAGATTCTACGGCAATAAAGGCTATCACCGAAAATGTTACAACTAAAAATAAAAATTACGTAATTAGAATTCCTAAAACGGCAGATTTAAAAATTACGGCAAAAGTGAATCACCTTCAATTCGACACTTATAAAATCAATGATTTTGCAGGAATCCTAGATATTAACGACCGTAAAGTTCAGGTAACTCAGGCCACTTTTGAGATGGCTGGTACCAAAATAGCGATGACAGGAGACTATAAAGCCCAACATCGATTATTGGCTAAATACAATGCTAATTTTAAAGCCAGTAATTTTGATATTCAACGCGCCTATGCAGAGATTCCTATTTTTGCAGAATTGGTGAGCATGGCCAAAGATGCCTACGGTTTAGTATCTCTTGATTATCAGCTTGCGGGAAGTATTGATCAAAATATGGATATTGATTTTAAATCTATAGACGGAGAAGGAACTCTGACTCTGGAAGATATTAAATTTAAAAACTTTAAACTTTTAAATCATGTAGCCAAAAAAGCCGATGCTGCTGATCTGGAAAAAGCTTCATTTAATAAAATTGCCATTCACTCTACCATTAAAAATAACGTAATGACGATAACGCCTACAACCATGAAAATGGCCACTTTTAGAGGTAAGCTTGAAGGTCAGGTTACTATGGATGGTAAATTAAATATTGGTTTTCGATTAGGTCTTCCACCAATGGGACTTATCAATGTTCCTATGAAAATTACAGGTACAGCAGATGATTTTAAAATTACTACCGGAAAATTTAAAGAAGACACTACTTTTTCAGAAGAGAGTGAACTAAATAACTTGCAAGCGCCAGAGCCTAGAAGATCTAGACAAAAAGACACCTTAAACCTACCACCTGCAAATTCAAAAATTTTAGATACGATAAAATAAACTCAGTAGTAAATTCTGAATAGTATAAATTGAAAAAATAAAAAGAGGATATATTCTAAAAATGCATTTAGAACTTTATCAGAAAAAACTATTTTTCGAAAAAAAAATCATTCTGATGCCAAAAAGCCCCTTTAATCAAAAAGGGGGCTTTTTATTTGTATTTATTTCCAGCAAATTAACGCCAGCCCAACTCTGGGGCAATATACTTTAGAATAGACGAAAGTATATGTACATTGTAGTCAACGCCCAAAGTGTTGGGTATCGTCAGTAACAAAGTATCCGCTTCCTGAATAGCTTCGTCCTGAGCCAGTTCTGCGATGAGTTTTTCCGGCTCAGCTGCATAACTTTTTCCAAATATTGCGCGTTTATCGGCTTCAATATTTCCAAAACTATCTGCGCCTCTGCCCTGATTTCCAAAATAGTATTTGTCCTGATCGTTGACCAGCGCAAAAATCGAACGGCTTACTGAAACTCTTGGTTCATGCTGATGTCCTGCTTTTTTCCAGGCTTCCTTATACAACCTTATCTGTTCTGCCTGTTGTATATGAAAAGGTTTCCCATTCTCGTCATACTTCAAAGTAGAACTTTGCAGGTGCATACCGTTTTCGGCCGCCCAAACAGCCGTAGCATTAGATGCTGCACCCCACCAGATTCGCTCCCGCAATCCATCTGAATGTGGCTCAAGGCGCAATAATCCCGGTGGATTTGGGAACATTGGGTAAGGATTTGGTTCAGCAAATCCGACTCCACTAAGCTTATCCAAAAATTCCAAAGCTTTTTTACGTCCCATATCAGCATCTGTTTCACCAGCCAGAGGTTCATAACCAAAAGCACGCCAGCCGTCAATGACTTGTTCGGGAGATCCCCTACTGATACCTAATTGTAAACGTCCCCCTGAAATTAAGTCTGCTGCACCAGCATCTTCCACCATATACAAAGGGTTCTCGTATCGCATATCAATCACCCCTGTCCCAATCTCTATTTTACTTGTTTTAGCACCAATTGCCGAAAGTAAAGGGAAAGGCGATGCTAGTTGTTGTGCAAAATGATGCACTCGAAAATAAGCACCATCTATACCTATTTCCTCTGCCGCAACGGCCAAATCAATAGATTGAAGAAGTGTATCACCTGCAGTACGAGCTTGATATGAAGGATGATTGGTCCAATGTCCAAACGATAAAAATCCTATTTTTTTCATAGATCGCATTGTTATTATTCATAATCTCAAATATACGCATCATTATTGACCGAGTCTGCAAGCTTTGCATAGAAAGTATTTGTATTGATATAATATGAATTAAATGTTTTACAGCAACCATTTTTTCTTGTTACAAAAATTGAGTGGCAGATCTATGATATTACACTTTTGATAATTTTGGTTTTACTTTTTTTACTGTGTTATTTTTCAACTAATGTCATTTTTTTAAGACAAAAACACATCTAACTTCAGAAAAAAGATTTTATTATACCCAAAAACGTATTTTATTACTCCTCCCGAAAACCATTATTATTCAATTTTGCACGGTAAATCACAAATCGATTTTTACCACTGTCGCTTGTGATTTTTTCAAACTAACTAATTAATTAACCAACTACCAATCAAAAATGACAAATTTTATTAGGATTAAAAAAAGTCCTAATTGCGTATCTGGATTTAATTTGAAAAAGAAAATGATGCTGTTTTGCGTCTTGCTTTCTTTATCTCAAGTTGATGGATACGCCGTTAGTTCTAAGCGTACAACAAAATCTCAAAATGTACAACAGCAAAAAAACATTAAAGGACAGATCAATGATGAAAACGGTATGCCGTTGCCGGGAGTAACCGTATTAGAAAAAGGAAGTAAAAATGCTACTTTAACCGATTTTGACGGGAAATTTACTTTAAAAGTAGATAACGAGAATGCAGTATTAGTAGTGTCCTTTTTAGGTTATGCAAATACAGAAGTGGCTCTAAAAGGACAAACTTCACTTACTATAAAAATGCAAAAGGCAACCACTTCGTTAGACGAGGTAGTCGTAGTAGGTTATGGTAAAATGAAGAAAAAGGATTTAACGGGAGCTATCGTTCAGGTAACTCCTGATAAGCTGGCTAACCAAAATCCACAAACCGTTCAGGATATATTAAGAGGAACCCCGGGTGTAAGGGTAGGTTATGATCCTTCTGCAAAAGGAGGAGGAAATATACAAGTTCGTGGGCAGAGTTCTGTTTACACTGCAGGTTCTCATAACTCTCCGCTTATTATTTTAGACGGAATGCAGTTTTATGGTGAACTTTCAGAAATCAATCCTGATGATATTGCCCAGCTTGATATTTTAAAAGATGCATCGGCAGCATCTGTATATGGATCGAGAGCAGCAGCAGGAGTTATTCTTATTTCAACCAAAAAAGGTAAAACCGGTAAGCCTATGGTTAGTTTTACTACCAATACAACCATTAGCAATAAGAGTGCTTATCGCGGTGTGTATTCTCCGGAAGGGTACTTAAAGTATCGTGAAGATTGGGAAACTGCTCAAACTTATGGTGCCAATACCACAACCGGGCAATACGAAGCGTGGATATCAGGCGCAGTTGCTGCTGGTAAGCCGGGGTATTTTTCAAGTCCTAATGATTTAGCCAAATGGGGTATTACTGAAGCCCAATGGTTAGCTTACCAACCAAATGCGCAGACAACAGGAAAAAGTTCCAAAGAAGTATGGGGGGCACGTTTGGGACTGAATTTTGATCCTTCACTAATGGCAAATTTTCTGGCAGATAAAACACACGATTGGAGCAATAGTTCTTTTAGAACAGGGATTAATCATGATAATAATTTGAGTATTTCCGGAGCAAGCGAGAGAGTCAATTATTATATGTCTTTTGGTTATTTAACTTCAGAAGGAGCCATTGTAGGAAACGATTATAAGTCAGCTCGTTCTAATATGAAAGTGGACGCTAAAGTTACAGACTGGCTTGATCTTGGAATAAACGTTAATTTTCAGGATCGATCAGATGGAGATATTACTCCCTCTTTAGGTACAAACGCCGGGGATAATAATATGATGAGAACCAGCCCATTTGGAACCTTTAGAGATGCAAATGGCAATTATGAGAGACAGCCCATGGGGAAAAATGTTTCCGGGCAGAATTATAACTATTACTACGAACGCCAGTTTATTGAGAAGGAAACAGGATATACAACATTGAATACCATTTTCAATGCAAAGGTAAGTTTGCCTTTAGGGATCACTTATTCATTTAACATTGCTCCTCGTTATCAATTTTATCACGATCGTTATTTCAGGTCAACACAAAACCCAAACTGGCCTGCAGCTACCACCGGGGCAAATAGAAATAATGCTACAAGATTTGATTACAACCTGAATAATACATTAACCTGGGATTATACAATTGCTCAAAAACATCACATCGTAGCCACTTTTGTTCAGGAAGCTGAAGAGCGCCGTTATTGGTCAGACGGAATGGATGCCAATAATATTCAGCCATCAGATGCTTTAGGATTTCATCTTGTGAATACTGCAACAATGGCAAATAGCGCAATTAGATCAAACGACACGCATGAAACGGCAGATGGATTGATGGCAAGACTTTTCTATTCGTATGATAATCGTTATATGCTTACAGCGACTGTCCGCCGAGATGGATATTCTGCATTTGGAGCTTCAAATCCTTACGCCGTTTTCCCTTCTTTTGGAGTAGCATGGACCTTTAAAAATGAAAACTGGTTTAATTGGGATGCGATGAGCACAGGTAAATTGCGTTTGTCCTGGGGTCGAAATGGAAACAGGTCACTTGCGGATCCTTACGTTTCTTTTGCAAACCTTGTAAATACAGGGACAATGGGGTATTTAGACCCTTCGGGAAAAGCGCTTGAAATCAAGTATTTAGCACTTGATCGTATGGCAAATCCAAGTCTGGAATGGGAAAAAACAACATCAACAAATATTGGTCTTGACTTAGGCTTCTTACAGGATCGTGTAACGGCTACTTTAGACTTCTACAAATCATCTACTCATGATATGATTATGAGTCAATCCCTGCCTGGTTTTACTGGATTTTCATCCATTGCAACCAATCTTGGAGAGGTTCAAAATCAAGGTTTTGAATTAAGTATTAGCACTCTTAATATGAAAAAACCAAACTTTGAATGGCGTACTACATTTGGAATATCTTATAACGAAAATAAAATTGTCTCATTATACGGTAACATGGTAGATATTAAGGATGACAATGGAAATGTTATTGGGAAAAAAGAGGGTAACGATTCAGCTAACGGATGGTTTATAGGCAGACCCATTTCTCAAATCTGGGATTATCGCGTGACTGGTATCTGGCAAAAAGACGAATGGAAAGAAGCCCAAAAATACGGGCAGCGTCCTGGAGATCCAAAAGTAGCAAATAGCTATACTACAGACGATGTAGATGCAGTAGGACCTGATGGTGTTCCTTATAAAAAAGCGGTTTATAATGAAAAAGACAAGCAGTTTTTAGGAAACTCAAATTCTCCTGTACAGTGGTCGTTGCGCAATGATTTTAAGATTTATAAAAATTGGGATTTGGCAATCAGTATGTATTCCAATGTGGGAGGTAAATCACTTAATTCAAATTATATGAATACTTTCAACGATGCCAGTTTATATAAATTCAACTTCAATCCATACGTAAATCCGTATTGGACACTAGACAACCCAACTAATGATTGGGCACGTCTTGATGCTAAAGGACCTGCCGGAACTCCTGTTGCACCAGGGAAATTGTATGATCGCAGTTTTATTCGTCTGGACAATATTTCACTTGCCTATACACTTCCAAGAGATCTTTTAGACCGCGTACATATTAAAAGTATCAAAATTTATGCTTCAGTTCAAAACGTTGCAACATGGTCTGCCTCTAAAGAATGGAAATATTTTGGAGATCCGGAAACAGGAGGATTGGCTACACGACAGTTTAATTTAGGCTTTAATTTCCAACTTTAATAATAATTCAACAATGAAAAGATATATAAAAAATAAAATAACAAGACTGGTACCTTTGATTGTGCTGGCTGCCTTGTCTGCCTCTTGTTCAAAAGATTTTCTTGAAGCAGATCCGCTTTCGTTTTACGAACCTGAAAATACATTTAATACCGAAGCCGGCTTGCAGGCCACTTTAGCACTTTGTGATAAACAACTGCGTAATAATTATATTCACTATGGTTATTCTGGTGTAAGTGTGCCTATTGCTTCAGAATATCTTTTCTCTGATATGGCTCATTACGGAAAAACGGATACAGGTAGTAATATTGCTGATTACGCCAATACTATAGTTCCTACCGGAGATTTTCGAAGAGACCCAGGCGGAGAAGCACTTTATCTTGGATTTCTCTGGACAGAAGCCTATACGGGTATTAAAAATGCGAATACCGTACTAACCTTTATTGGTAATGTGACCACTTTATCCGAAGAAGTTAAAAATAAATATATCGGGCAGGCTTATTTTCACAGAGCCTACCGTTATCTTAATCTGGTGTATCAATTTGGAGACATTCCATTGATTACCAAAATCTTGTCGGTTCCTAAACAGAGTTATTACTCTACTAAAAAGGAAGCCATCATTGAAATGATTACAGCGGATATGGAGAAAGCTGTACAATTTGTACCGGAACAATCAAAAATAGGATATGTAGGTATGGTGAGCAAAGGTGCATGCCGTCAGTTATTAATAAAGTGCTATTTAGCCTCCGGAAGATTTGCTGATGCAGAAGCACAAGCCAATATTTTGATTAATCAATCAGGTTATTCTTTGGTACAAAATACTTTAGGGATTTTTGATCCGGGAGGAAACCCTACTGCATGGCCTATTACCAGAAATGTGATCTGGGATTTGCACAGACCTGAGAACAAGGTAATTTCTGCTAATACTGAAGCGATATTGGTTGCCCCAAATGGAGGAGCACAATCATTTTTAGCATTTTCTTCGATGAGAATTTTTGGACCTAACTGGAATGATGCTAATTTAATTACTCCTGATGGTAAAACAGCAGCACCGCGTTTTCCATTGACTGATAAAACAAATTACAATGCAAAATATGATTATCAAAGAGCAATAGGGCGTGGTATTGGTGTTATCAGTGGTTCTTATTATTCACAGCATCCTATGTGGGTTGTAAATCATATTGAAGATAAACAGGATCTTAGACATAACAGCACGGTTGGAAACTGGGTGAATATGGAAGATCTTAAATATGCTCCCGGGGCCGGCGGTAGTGCTACATGGGCTGGACAAAATTTTAGAATGAGGGATGCTTCCGGAAAACTCTTAGCACAAGATTCTATTCGTGATTGGTATGATTTCCCACATTATAAAATCTTTATGCATGATGTTGTAGCCGAAGCAAATCCGGCAGCCAATGATTTTCAGGGAGCTACTGCAGGAGCTAGTGCACATTTATACATCTATCGTTTAGCCGAAACCTACCTATTACGTGCAGAAGCGCGTTTTTATCAAGGTAATACCTCTGGAGCAGCTCAGGATGTAAATGTCGTAAGAGCAAGAGCAAAAGCTTCGCAAATGTATACTACAGTAACCATTGGTGACATTTGTGCAGAAAGAGGAAGAGAACTTTATCTCGAAGAATGGAGAAATGTAGAGCTAAAACGTATTTCACACTGTCTGGCTCTTAGCGGAAAGCCAGATGAATGGGGCCAAACTTATAGTAAAGATAATTGGGATAAACAATCCGGAACAGATGCAGTGGGAGGAAGTTATTGGTACCAACGTATTGTACATTATACTCTTTATAACAAATATCCAGCTGGTATTTCTATTAAGCCAGGTGTAAAGTTTTATTCTATGGACAAACGTAATAATTATTGGCCAATTCCGTTTAGACTTGCTATAGAGCCTAATATTAAAGGACAGTTAAGTCAGAACTACGGTTATGATGGCTACAATGCAGGTGTTAAAGTCTGGGATAAATGGCAGGATGCAATTGAAGACGAAAGTAAAATTTAAAATTTATCTGCTCTTTTAAATTCAAGTAAAAAAAAAGAGAATATAAAACTCCATAACAAAAGAAGATGATATCTAAAATCCATTAACCTGGATAATGTAAACATTTCTTCTTTAGTTATGGAGTTTTTTTGATTTGCAATATTATTTCAGAATATAAGATATTTTCTAATATAAATAATTTGGGCGTTTCCCGCCGCGGCGAACCGTCCTGTCTGCTAAATCTTTTGCGAGAGAGGTTTTAGTTTGGTTTCGCCAGAAGTGTAATGTGTCGCAAAAGGATACCGCTCCCATGTCTAAAGCAGTTCACGGGTATCTAGAAATTCTATCTTTAAAAGAAATTTGAATTCCGAAATAACTGATCTAAAACAAGAATGTTCCGTGTTTATTTTTCAAAATAAAGATACTGAGTACTACTGCTAACATTGCGCAGTCGTACCTGCGAACTATTAAATTCAAAGAGTTTCCAGTTACTATTCAATTTACCAAGTCCCGCTGAACTAAAATTTATTTTCAATTCCCTAACACCATACTGTAGCGTACTTTCCCATTGACCGGTTTCCGAAACCCCTCCTTTGGTAGCCACTACAGATTGGTCACCTTTAAAAACAAAAGAATAACCGCTATAGAGCGAAGTTTTTTCTGAATCGGCAAAATAATAGGGAATATCCCATGAACCATTGGTCAGCGTAGCAATAAAATCAATTGTCGACATGTTGTTTTCCGGGCAGTAATCAATCGCATATTTAATAGCATCTTCGAACTCCAGATTATTGGTGATTGATTTTGTCTGATTATTGTAATCGGTTATGGAAATTGGATATTGCAAGGCAATATAAGAACTGGCATTCAGGTTTTTTACAAAATTGAAAAAAGCCTGATCATTTGCAATTGATACCGAAGCAGCAATCTGATTGGCGCTGTTATAAGTATTAATCGTGATAGGATAATGGATATTTAGTCCATTGATTTTAGATAACAAATCCGGGTAAGAATTCCAGTAATCAATTAATTCCTTAAAATCAGCTTGGTTAGGAATCACTTTCTGGATGTAGTTGTAATACACCATAGTGACCGGAAAATTTATATTGACAATATCATCATCATACCCGTTGGCGTTGATATTGTCTATTACTTTTTGATAATCGGCTTTGGTAGTAAGGGAAATTTGTGCATTATTGACCGTAACGGTATAAGGGAGTTTTATAGTACAGTAACTTGAGCCGTCTATTACATTATCCTGCACAGTCGGAACCATGGCAACCCTTTGCAAATAAGTAGTAAGCGGCGAACTATTAGTAATGGTTCCGTCTATATGACTGTCCTGATCTTCTGTTTCGCTTTGACAAGACAGCAAGCACAGGAAAACGGCTAATACTAAATATTTTTTGAAAGGGAACATATTTATATTTTTACAAAGGTAATAAAATTTCAAGAATTGCTTTTTAATAAATTCGACATCAAAGCATTCTGTTGCTTCTTCTGTACTAAATTATCAAAAGGTAATCGCATTTGTACTTCTATAAAACAATCAGCTTTGCTTTTACCCTACTTAAATTAAAAACAAATACTTTTGCAACGTAAAACCGAAAATCTAAATGCCAGACAAAGCCCCATCAAATACTTGCGACGAAATCGTCTTTTCGTCTTTCTTTAAAAGCCACGTAAAAGCGCTTCGGAATTTTCTTTTTTACAAATTTGGCAATATCGATCAGGCAGAAGATCTAGCACAGGAAGCATTTGTCAAACTTTGGCAAAACTGCGCTTCGGTACCATTAGAAAAAGCAAAATCCTATATTTATACGATTGCAAATAATAGCAGTCTTAACGAAATTGCACATCAGAAAGTCGTTTTAAAATACGAAAAAAACTTTACCGGTTTAGATAAAACCAATGAAAATCCTGAATATCTTCTGGAGGAAAAACAATTTCAGGTCAAACTTTTAAAAGCCATTGAAAACCTGAACGAAAAACAACGCACAGCTTTTTTAATGCATCGCATTGACGCAAAGAAATACAGCGAAATTGCCCTGGAGCTAAATATTAGCGTCAAGGCAGTAGAAAAACGCATTCATTTGGCTTTGTTAAGCTTGCGTAAAGAAATTGATATATAAAAAAAGTAGGGTAAAATTAGTTCTAATTGTTTTAATGATATAATAGCAGTACAATGAAAAAAAATCGCTTATTGGCAAAATGGCTCAACAATGATTTATCTCCGGATGAATTAGCTGAATTTCAAGCAAGTCCCGATTTTGAAAAATACCAAAAGATAAAAATGTATACAGACCATCTTGAGGTAGGTGATCTGGATGAAAATGCGATGTTGTCGAACATTTTAAGCCAGAAAAAACAAACTCCAAAAGTAGTTCCATTGTATAAAAAATGGGCATTTCGCGCAGCCGCTATCTTTGTTTTGTCCCTTGGGATTACCTTTGCGCTGAAATATTTGGTTCCTCAAACACAAAAAGCAGATTTTGGAGAAAGAACCACTTTTTCGTTGCCTGATAATTCTCAGGTGGTACTAAATTCCGGCTCAGAGATACAGTATAAAAAATGGAACTGGGACAACAAGAGACATCTTGAATTACAAGGAGAAGCGTATTTCAGGGTAGCCAAAGGCCGACGTTTTGAGGTGCAGACCCATCTTGGCAAGGTAACGGTTTTAGGAACCCAGTTTAACGTAAAAGCACGAAAAAACAGGTTTGATGTAGTGTGTTATGAAGGTCGTGTAAAAGTAAATTATGCCAACACACAAATTCTTTTAACTCACGGACAAAGCGTTAGTTTTCAAAACGGAAAACAAGTCAAAAGAAGTGTTGTATCTCTGCAGCCAGAATGGATGGAGAATCAAATCTGTTTTTATAAAGAAAATATCAAAAGCCTCTTAGACGAAGTCGAGAGACAATACAACATTAAAATCGAATTAAATACCAAAGATACAACCGCTTTATTTACAGGAAAATTACCTGCTAAAGACCTGGCTGTAGCCTTGCAGATTATTAGTACAACCTATCATTTAGAGGCTAGAAAAACCTCCAACAATACCATAATTTTTGACGAAAAATAAATGTTATTCCCCAAACAATTTCATTTTTTGTTTATTGCCTTTTTCCTTGTCCTGAATCTTTTTGCCCAGGACAAAGGAAAAGTCATGCCTTTTAAAAAAATCATCATTGCTATTGAAAAACAGCATCAGGTTAGTTTTAATTATACCGGAGATCTTATTGAAGGACTGCAAATATATCCGCCAAAAAAATCACTTTCCCTGGACCAGAAACTGCAATACTTGTCCCAAAAAACCCATTTGTCTTTTGAGAATATTGGCAACCAATTCATTAATATTTATAAAAAAGAACATCAATCCAGTATAATTTGCGGATACGTTTTTTCATCCACAGACCGTAAACCCCTTGAAAACGCTAATATTAGCTTAAGTAAAGTCCAGTTTAGCACAGATTCCAACGGTTATTTCGAGTTTGAACAAAAGGGCACTACTGCTTTTCTAATTAGTCATGTAGGATTTACAACCCGAAAAATAGTAGCGAATAATTCAGATGGTGATAATTGTCTGCAAATTCTATTAGAACCTGAAATTACAGCTCTTGAAGAAATTAAGGCCAATGCTGTCCTGGCTTCGGGAATTTCAAAAAATACTGATGGTTCTTTTGAAATAAAACCAAAAAAATTTGGTATCCTTCCCGGACTTATCGAGCCAGATGCTTTACAAACCATGCAACAAATTCCTGGTGTAAACAGTCTTGACGAAAGTGTTGCCAGCATTAATGTACGTGGTGGAACGCACGACCAGAATTTGTTTTTATGGAATGGAATACGAATGTTTCAAACCGGGCATTTTTTTGGTCTGATATCGGTTTTCAATCCCAATCTGGCGCATACCATTTCGATCTATAAAAACGGAAGCTCTGCTTTTTACGGAGAAAGTGTGTCTAGTGTAGTGGCCATTTCCTCTACTCCTGAAACACCAGAAAAAAATTCCTTTAGTGCAGGAATCAATATGATCAATGCTGATCTTTATGCAAAGTATAACCTTTCGAAAAAAAGCTATATCGAAATTTCGGCCCGAAAATCAATTACTGATTATATAGAAACCCCAACTTACAGAGAATATTTTGATAAAGTATTTCAAAACACAACAATTACTGATTTTTCACAAAACCAAAATATCGATTATAAAAGTGATAAAAAATTTGGTTTCTATGACGCTACCCTGAAATATGCTCAAAAAATTGGAAATAAAGACCAGTTAATACTGGATTTAATTACCATTAAAGACAATCTCGAAGTTTTTCAGAGTGCCACAGTATACAATATGAACAAATCAGAAAACAATGTTTTACTTCAACAGAATTATGGCGGAAATCTATCGTGGAAAAGAAACTGGAACAACTTTAATACCACTAAAATTAATATATACAACTCTTCGTATGAACTTTTGGGCAACCAAAAAACGACCAATGCAAATCAAATCGTAATTCAGGAAAACACGGTCACCAATAATGGAATTAATATAGAGAACAACCATACCATTAACTCGAAATTTAGTTTCAACGATGGGTATCAATACAATGAAATAGGCATTACCAATCTGGAGCGGGTTACTAATCCTGATTTCTATCGCAGGGTAAAAGACGTTCTGAGAACCCACGCCTTAATTTTGGAAGGAAAATACAATGACACGCTTTCCAGAATCTATATCAAGGCCGGAATGCGCGTAAATTATACCGAAAAATTTAAAAAATACAATCTTGAACCCCGGCTTCAAGCAAGCTATGGGATTAGTAAAAGTATGAATTTAGAGCTTCTGGGCGAGCTAAAGAGCCAAAACTCCCAGCAGATCATAGATTTGCAGAAAGATTATTTCGGTATTGAAAAAAGGCGCTGGATTGTCTCCAATAACACCTCCATTCCTATTCTGAAAAGCAGACAGCTCTCCCTAAACCTATTCTATAAACAGCAAGACTGGCTTTTGGGAATGGAAAATTTTTATAAAAAAGTAAGCGGAATCACCACTTCCAGCCAGGGATTCCAAAACCAATTAGAATTTGTAAAGACAACTGGAGATTATGAAATTATAGGAACCGAGCTACTGATCCAAAAAAGAATGAATCACTTTCTCACCTGGCTAAGTTATACATACAACAATAATAATTACCATTTTACCAATTATGAATTTCATAGTTTCCCCAACAACTTCGAGTTAACTCATACAATATCATGGGCAGCAATTTATGAGAAAAACAATTTCAAGATTGCCCTGGGAACCAAATGGTCTTCCGGCAGACCAAAAACCTCTCCGGACTTTTCACAAATTGATCTTTCAGATCCTGTATTGGTGTATAATAAACCAAACAATACCAATCTGCATATTTTCTCACAGGTTAATATTTCCTCTACTTATAAATGGGAAACAGCGAATGGAATTCAGTACAAATTAGGTATTTCCATTTTAAATATCCTAAACAGGAAAAATGAAATCAGCGAATATTACAGAATAAGTTCTCTAACCACTTCTATTGAAGAAGTAGAAACATTCGCTCTGCAAAGAACTCCAAATGTGAGCTTTAGAGTTTCGTTATAGCACATTTTACAGAGTCTGCAAGAAAATCATATCCCTGTTTTTTTCTTTTTTTTGAAAAAATATCAATTCTTTGGTAGGGTAATTTAAATCATGCCTGTTTTACTCTTGAACCTTATCAAAAAGTAAAACAATGAAATCAAAACAAATTAAATTCGCTTTAGTTGCTCTTATAGCAACAACATTTTTCGTAAGCTGCAGCAGTGACAACGATAACGGCACTCCTCCTACTGTTGAAGTAAAAAAAGAAATTAGTCTTTCTACAAGTGCGACTTTGGGAGCTTATCTTTCTGATAAAGACGGAAGATCTTTATATTTTTTCGCAACAGATGCTAATGGACAAGCCTCTTGCACAGGAGGATGTGAAGCGGTATGGCCTGCTTTTAACGTAGATAATTTAACAGCTGATAAATTAGGCGCAGGTCTAACATTATCAGACTTTGGAACCATAACCACTGCATCTGGTAAAAAGCAGCTAACCTATAAAGGATGGCCGCTATATTATTACGCACCGAGTGTAAACGGAGCCAATACATTAGAAAGCGCAGGTAAAACCACCGGAGACGGAGTTGGCGGTGTTTGGTTTATAGCCAAACCGGATTATTCTATCATGATTGTCAGAAGCCAGCTTAAAGGCCATGATCAGAAAAACTACAAATCAGACTATACTGAAGGAGATGGCTTAACAACTTACTTTACAGATGCCAAAGGGATCACGCTGTATACTTTTAAGAATGACAATTTCAAAAAGAACAATTTTACAAAAGCAGATTTTTCTAACAATGCAGTCTGGCCAATTTATGAGACAGACAAAATGGTGGTTCCTTCTATTCTCGACAAATCTAAATTTTCTGTTATTACCGTTTTTGGTAAATCACAACTGACTTACAACGGCTGGCCATTGTATTATTTTGGACAAGATGCCAACGTAAGAGGCGCTAACAAAGGTATTAGTTTTCCTAGTCCTGGAATTTGGCCCGTACCGGTAAAAGATTTGGCTCTTGCAATCTAAAAACAATAAACTCCAGTAAAATTTCTATAGCATCCTCTCTATTTCAACTAGTCTAATCTTCATTAGGCTAGTTTGAAATAAAAGAGAATTCCTCTGCCAGAAAAATTAATGTAAAAGATGAAAAGAAAAAAAATCGCATTTGTAATTGTGGGTTTATTAATCCTGGCCTCTGCAGGTATTTATTTTTATTACGGATTCCTTTTTAAGGAAGCACGCAATATAGAATCAGAAATGCCGGATTTCAATATAACAGCCACAAAATTACTTGAAGAGTATAACTCCAATCCAAAAAAAGCAGATGCCTTGTATCTCAATAAAACAATTGAAATCACTGGTACGGTAACCAAAGAAACTGATTCTGTAATGACACTTGAAAATACTGTTTTTTGCCTGTTTACACAAAAAATAAAAGAGAAACATCTCCATAAAAAAGTAATACTAAAGGGTAAATGTATTGGTTATGATGAACTATTCCAGGAAGTTAAATTAGACCAGTGTACCATAAACAAATCAAATAATTAATCCTATTATGAAGAAATTTTTAATCCCAATCTGCCTCTTTCTGGCTACTGTGGCATACTCGCAGGATGATCTGCTTAAGGATCTTGATTCTACCCAGGTAGAAGAAAGTTACTCAACAGCAACTTTTAAAGCTTTACAGCTCGTAACATTACAGACCACAAAAATGGCTGCCAAAAAAGAATTCTATTTTGTAGTCTCGCATCGTTTTGGATCTGTTAAAGACGGTTTTGACAGTTTTTTTGGCCTTGATAACGCCACTACAAAACTCGGTGGTATTTATGGGGTTACAGATTGGTTATCGGTGAGTCTTTCCAGACACACCCTAAACAAAATGTATGAAACCGGACTGAAATACCGAATGATGAGACAAAATTCGAATTTCCCGGTAGACATTGTAGGATACAGCGTTGCCGATATCAATACCTTTCTGGAAAAAGACCAATATCCGGGCTTAGAATTCAAACACCGTATGACATACGTGCAGCAGCTTTTAATCTCCAGAAAAGTTAATGAAAAACTCTCTTTAGAATTAGTACCGTCATTCGTGCATAAAAACCTGTACAATCCTGCTATAGAAAGAGATAATCAGTTTTCTTTTGGCGGTGGGGGACGCTACAAAATAACGAAAAGGTTATCTGTTAATTTAGAGTATATGCACAACTTTGATAAGCCCGAATTTTACAAAAATCCATTATCAGTAGGTCTCGATGTAGAAACCGGCGGACACGTTTTTCAACTCATATTTACCAATTCACAATCCATGAGTGAGAGCGGATATCTTACTAATGCCTCAGGCGATTGGGGAAAGGGAGATTTCTTTTTTGGATTTAACCTATACAGAGTATTTTAATAACTACAAACAAAATAAACTATGAAAAAGACAATAATATTTGCAATTTTACTTGCTGCATTAACGAGTTGCAGTGATTCTGACACCTATCAGGATATCGAAACACCTCCAGAGACGGTAACACCAAACCCTGACCCAGCAGCCGCATTCAGTTATAATAAAAATGCAAAAGCGATTATTGATGCCAATTGCATTGGCTGCCACCAAAGCGGAAGATCTGCAGGTTTTAGACCTCTTACTACATATGCCGAAGTTAAAGCAGCAGTTGAAAGCGCCGGTTTATTAAATAGAATTCAATTACAAACCGGACAACAGGGGATCATGCCTCAGGCTGGAAGAATGTCTCAGGCAAATATCGATATCATTCTAAAATGGAATACTGACGGATTAAAAGAAAATTAATGATCATGAAAAAAAAATTTACTAACTTCCTGCTGTTAGTGCTGCTTATCGCCGTAAATACAGATGGATTTGCTCAAAAGTTAATCACAAAAACAGGAAGCATCAAATTCCAGGCGTCAACGCCTTCCAATGAAGAAGTCGCTGCAGAAAATAAAAGTGTATCTGCCGTTTTGGAGCAATCTACAGGAGATTTTGCTGCTTTGGTCCTTATAAAAGGTTTCCGCTTCAAAGTCGCTTTAATGGAGGAACATTTCAACGAAAATTATATGGAGTCAGAAAAGTTCTCAAAAGCCACCTTAAAAGGTAAAATAGAAAATTTCAATATTGCAGAAGTTACTAGTACAGCCAAAAATTTTACTTTAAAGGGAGATCTTACCATTCACGGAAAAACAAAACCAGTAACTATAATCATAAAGGTTTCAAAAGCTGCAAGCGGAGTTAATGCCATTGGTTCATTTGAAGTAAAGCCGGAAGATTTTGAGATAGAAATACCAAACCTGGTGAGAAAAAAAATTGCAGATAAAATAAAGATTACTTACAATTTTCTATTGGTTAAGTAATCACTTTTTGATAAACTAAATATTTAGATAATAGAAACCATCCATTACTGCTATCTAAACAAATCTCTTTTTGATCTTGAAGATCACTAAACATGACTAATGTTGTGAGGTCAGTTTCTTAATAGCTGACCTCTTTTTTTTTAACCTTAACTAAAATATAAAATGATTTGCAAAAATTATATTGTTACTGGTGAAGATGTAAATGATAGTATGGTGATGGAAAGTAGCGCATACATTTCATACACAATTCGCCTATTATATCATTTTTTGTTTAATAACGGGTTCTCGAGAGAAAAACTCAATACTTTACATTTGGGCTTACACGAAGGCAATCATGAACTTGTGAGTCATAAAAATTTAATGTTTACTGAACATTTTTTTGTTGAAATGAAACATTGCTATATAAAGGACAAGATCAGTATTAAAAGCTGCTTTTTTAATTCAAAAAACGAATGCTGTGCAGAAGTTACCAAAGAAGTAGAATGGTTTGATGTTATTCGCAAAGAAGTTATCGCAGCACCTAAACAAATTCAACAGCATTTTAATCTCACTAGCAAATCTTATTTACTAAAAAATAGTTTAACTAGTAAATAAACGCCATTATTAAAACTTAATAATAACGTTTTATCCTGTAAAGTCTTTCTCGGAAAGAACTATTAGCTAAAGATTAATATTTTGTACGTTTCCTTCCCGGCCACGCTGTCTCCTAGATCTTTTACAAGAGAGGTTTTGACTTGGCCTCGGAAACAGGATTTTCAAAAGAAAGGAGGTGACCTCCGATAGCTATCGTGTATCCCACATAAATGCAGTATTTTTAAAACAAAAAACCCCGTTTCGTTAGAAACAGGGTTTTAAAAAG
>NZ_JADKPQ010000023.1:0-119221 GCF_015350725.1 Flavobacterium sp. CSZ | reverse complement strand
GATTTAACGGAGTCTAAGGGTGGTTCGAAGTCCCACTAAGGATATGATATTTTTTTCTCTTTTGGTTTATCGTAATTTTTTGATACTAAATATAGTAATTCCAAAATAATTTTAGCTTCCTTCTCATCTACCTGAATGCCGTTCTTGGAAAGAATAATAACGGCTTTTTCTACTGAAATATTCTTTTCAATGAAATTCATTTTTTTTAGTTTTTCGGTTATTTTTTTTTGATAAAATTTTTAAAAATGCTTGATTTAAATCTAAAGAAAGAGCTCCAGTTTTAAAATCAATATCAGTCGGTGGAATAAGATTTACAAGATGTCTTTTATCTGAGGTTTCAAATTCAGAAAATCTTTGAAAGATTTTCACTAAAGCATTATCTTTTATTTGATTTTTTTTATCAATTGCTTTTAATTTAGCTGTAATATCATTTGCTTCCTTTTTTAAATTTTGGGTGCTGATTTGATTCTCTTTTTTTAATTCATTATAATCATCAATTTTTAATATTCCAGTTATAAATAATTTTCTGCCTTGAGAAAGGATTAACTTCTCATCATTTATTTTTCTCTCTAATCCTTTTTGAGCGTATAGATAACTTGCTTTCTGTGTCTTTATATTCTGGTCTTCCAAAATATTCTTAAATAATTCAATTGTATTATTTGAGAGTATAAACTGTTGAAGTTTCTTTTGATAACAATTATTAAGGGAAATTGCATCTATTCTTGTTTTGCAGCCATCACGGCAATGATAATATGGGTATTTTTTTGATCTTCCTTTTGAAATACTTCCGACAAGTTTTCGATTACAAATAGGACATGTTAGAAAACCTCTAAGGAAAAATAATGATTGTAAATCATCTCTTTTAGCAGTAGTTTTTCTTTTTGTATTAATAATAGATTGAACCTGATAAAATAAAGACTCAGATATCAATGGCTCGTGTAATCCTTTTATCATTTGCTTTTCACTAGAATTTAGCTTGACTGGTATAAGCCCACAATAAACTGGATTATGCAAAATCCTGAAAAAATGTGATCTTGAACATAGTAATCCTTTATCATTAGCTATCTTCCTGATTTCGGATATTTTATGATCGTTCTGTGCAACATGATAAAAAGCCCATTTTATAATTTCGGCTTCAGGCTCTTTAGGAGCGATAGCTTTTTTGCCATTCATTAATGTTAAATTGATAAATCCTAATGGCGCTTTACCAAGATATCTCCCCGTCAACTTAGCTCGTTGCATGCCATTTGCCGTGTTTTGAGCTCTCCGGGTATTTTCTGCTTCTGGGACTGCTAAATATACAGCCAGCATAACTGTACTTTCTGGAACAGAGAAATCAATTGGCTGGTCAATAGCCTTTGCTGTTGTTTTATATTTCCGAAGCTTGCCAATCATTTCGTAAGCATATTCAACATTACGGCTGAATCGATCCCATTTGATAAATAATATGTTTTTATCGTCTCCTGATGATTTCTTTTTAATTTCTGAAAATAATTGATTCCATTCTGGTCTATTGAAATTCTTTGCGGAGAAATCTTCACGATAAATTCCTTTGACTTCTATATTGTAATATTTACAATACTTCAATAATCTTTCCTCCTGCTCCGGCAAGGAGTAACCTTTCCTTTTTTGTTCGTCAGTACTTACTCTGACATATAAATAAGCATTTTCCATAGCAAAATTTATTATAATTTATTTCTTTTAAATACTTCTAAAAGGGGTGTCTTCATAACTCAATTACTTACATAAATTTACGAAAGAAGTAATCTTTTAGGTAAATCAACATGTGAATATTAATTATTAAGAAACAGGTATAAATACTTGGTGGTTGATTTTTGTGAATCGATATATTTGAAGGTTAATATGGTTTTCCGTAAAGAAGGTTCATATTAAAGTGTAATATTTGTTAATCACTACAACTTAGAATAGTTTCATAGAAAAAACATAGCGAACAAGGTTGAAGATCGTTTAAAATTAATGACAATCTTAGACTATGTTAATTGCATCGACTATTTAAGTAGTTAAACGATAAAACTGATGTTAATTAAAAACGAAGACTTATATTAATGAAATATTAATATTAAGAATTTTCTTAATGGACTAACTTTAAAAAAAATAATAATATTTATGATACAAGAGTACTTGAATTCCAATCTTCTTTCAGTAATTAATGATGAAGATTTTAAAAAATTAAAAAAGGCTGCAGATGAAATTGCTAAGAAACTGGTAAAAAGTAAAATAAAAATAGTTTCATATACTTTGACAGCAATAAATCCGGATATATCGGCAGATGATGTCAATATAATCGAGGTAAAAGAAATTATCATTAAAAATTGGAGTACTTTCTTATCAAATACCAAGGATACCCCCTTAACTTACATAAAAGCAGTTATGCTTGAGGCGTTAAATAGTTCAAGTGAAGATTCAAATAACTCATTACTTATTTGGTTTGCAAGTAGAAATATCGTCAAATATTTTAAGTTAATAGGAGAAGAAAAAAGAATTATTTTAGATTTTATTTCTAAATTAGGAAATACCATCAATCAAACTGCTAACAAAGAATGGGCCTTGTCAAGTGGAAAAGAATTAGTTAAAAAAACTATTGATTTAAAAGATATAACTAAGTACTTACCAAACGAAGAATCGTTGACAAAGTATTTAGAAGATGCAGTAGGGCCAACAAACAAAGCTGGAAAAGCAAATTTTGATTCTCCAAATCCATATTTACCTGATGAAGCAGCTGAATGGACATATGAGTTTCCGTCAAGAACAGCCAAGGGAATAAAAATTATTATAGACGGTTGTCTTAGGGCTATTGTTAGTATTACCAATGAAAATAAAGATAAAATTCAAAGTGTATTGAATGAAGAGTTAGAGGTGATTAAAAAAGAAATTTTCGATAAAAATAAATCATCAGAGATTAGATCTGAACTTTTATGGTGGAAGGAGGCAGGATATTCAACGTCTGCAGATATAAGTTATCGAGAACTTGATCAAAGTGTTTTAGAAATAATATTAGCGAAGGACTACTCATATTTAATTCCTGTAGTTTACCCAAAAGCCGTTGATTATTTTCTTAAAGGAACTTATAAAGAACTAAAGGTAATTACGGAACAAAAAATGACAATTGAAGACTTTCTTACAGCCATTCAAAAGCATTCAGAAACATTAAAAACCATATTGCCAGAGCAGGAGCTACTTACCGGGAAAACCAACTTACTATACTTTATCAATGGACTCTTATGGAATAAACTCCAATTGACTCAATTTGAGAAGGTAGTAGGAATAGAATTAAGTACAAAATTATTTCCTACTGAATTAGTAAATTGGCTTTTTCATGACTTTCAATTAATAAAAATTACAAATACAAAATAATATGGGAGGAAACTGTTCAAATCCAGAATGTGCTGCTCCTATTAACTGCCACGAAGGAAAAGATAAACCTGCAGATTGTGAGTTTTGGATAAATTCAAACGCGCAACCATCTAAAAAGACAACTACTATAAAAAAAGAAAAGCTGTCAGATTTACCTTGGTCTGGAGAAGCTTTAAATATAGAAGAATTAATTAAAGTCACTTTCAGAAATCCAGCAATTATTATTGGTGTTGTAGGTAAAGCAGATGCAGGAAAAACAACTTATCTCGCCATGCTTTTTACATTGCTTTTAAGAGGCGTTAAACTCCAAGATTTTGATTTTTGTGGAACAAAAACTATTAAAGCTTGGGACGAATTTTATCATAAGTTAAAAGTGCAAAAGGAAAGTGTTGCATTTCCTGATCCAACTCCAGCTCAATATATTCGTTTACTACATTTAGCATTGCGAAATAAATCAAAATTATTGAAAGACATTTTTTTATCAGATGCTTCTGGAGAAGTTTTCTCAATTTGGTCCCAAAATAGAGAGGATGAAAGGGCAGAAAATGCAAGATGGGTTTATGAACATTCAAATGCTTTTATTTTGTTTATTGACTGTGAAGATCTTATAAATAGAAAAAACCAAGCGAAAACCGAAGTTGTAGATATAGCACAAATGTTAAAACACGACTTAAAAAATAGACCAGTAATTGCTGTTTGGTCCAAAAGCGACAGAAAGGAGGAAGTGCATACTAAGATTAAAGAAAAGCTGCAAGAAGAATTAAGTGAAATTTTTGAGAACAACTTTACGGAAATAGATATTAGTAACTTTTCTGCCGAAGATCCAGATGTTTTAGTACATAAAAATAATATAATTGTACTGGATTGGCTTCTCTCTGTAATATTTAGTGTTAGTAAGACAGAAATTACATTGGAAAATGAAAATGTGGGAAGAGATATTTTTTTAAATTATAAAGTTAATTAAATGAGCAAATCAATATTATTAATTGGTAAACCACATTCATCTAAAACGGTTTTTTTATCACAATTTTATTCAAGGCTTCAAAAAAAGAAGAGTAATCTCAAACTTTATAAAACTGTAGATGATTTATCACCTATTTTCGCCGCAAGAGAGTCTTTATCTGCTGGTGAAGAACCACAAACAACTCCTGCTGAAAAAAGCGTTAAGTTTTATTTACCTATACAATTCTCAGAAAAGCAAGTTGATTTAAGATGTCCAGAATATGGAGGTGAACAAGTTTTAAGTATTGTTGAAAATAGAGAGTTAAATAAGGAATGGAAAACATCAATTAACGAAAGTAATAGTTGGATTCTATTTATAAGATTGAATAGTGTTAATAAGTCTTTGGATATTAGTGATATAACTTTTTCTGAGCAACACAAAAAAAGCACAGAAAAAACGCAACCCATTATCGAAGATAAGATATCTGATCAAAGTTTTTTTATAGAATTATTACAAATTATATTGCATTCGAAAGGTTACGATTACCATTTAATCAACAAGAAGGTGAAACTAACAATCGTTTTAACTTGCTGGGACGAAATGAATACAGAAGAAAAGCCATATGATGTATTAAAAAGTAAACTACCTCTGTTATTAAATTTTGTAGAGTCTAATTGGAATTCAGAACTTTTGAAAATAATAGGCTTATCTGCTCAAGGATTTCCTCTCGATACGCCTGAAAATAAAGAGAAATATCTGATTGAGGGACCAGAGGAATTTGGGTATTTAGTATTGGCTGATGGTACTCAAACAAATGACATAACTCAACTAATAGAAGAAGCATTATAGTGAAATTTTTAGTACATCAATCAATTTGTGGCGAAGTAAATAAAGCATGGGGTTTGATTATGACCACAATGCCAGACACTAATCTCGCTAAAAATATTGCATTCAGAGCCGATTTGCAGGATCAAACTGGAGGAGTTATTTGGGTTCCTGCTATTCGAGGTTTTTTTGAAGGAGAATATTTTCTTATAATGAAAACCTTTGAAGATTTATCTCCTGACGTAAGAAGAGGAAGAAAATTTTCACATGTTCTAATTATCCATAAAAAAGATATACTTGGTCTAGAGGATATAGGTCAAATCATAAACCTATTACCCGATAAAATAGAAAAAGATGTAATACTTGAATCTATTCAAGTAGAATATAAAAATAATGTTGACCATAATGTTGTGTCGAATACATTTCAAGGAAGATTCAATAAACTAATCAATGGATATATTAATGTTAAAAATTATAAAAACACTTTAATTTGGATTGGACAGGAAAATTTTAGTCTGGCTGTAATAGAGCTATGGAAACGTCTTACTGAGCAGGAACGGCAAAGTTTTCAATTTGGAATTTCTTTTAATAATGATGATAAGATAGTTGAAGGGGTAAATTTAGTTACAGTTCCAGAAAGTGTTCAAAGTAAGTTTCTTAGATCAGATTTTTTTATTGTTGCGAAAAATGATAATCATAAACCGATAGAATTAATTGAGCAATTATTAATTGGAGACTCTTCGGTAAAACAGCGTATAGAAAATTTTAAGAAAGTTATTGGCTCAAATTCTCTTTCGAGAGATGATATTAATTTCGTTGCAAAAGGCCTTGATACGTTCGAAAAGCTGGAAGAAGTAGTAGATATAAAAAAACTAAATACACTTTCACATATTATTGCAAAATTTGCCCCTTCAGATAATCAAGGAAATGATTTTAAACAGAAATTGTTAGTGAAAATTATTCAATTAATGGACGCTGGTCGATTCTCTGATATAGTTATATTAAAAAATTTTAAAACGGAGAGCTATAAAAATTCTACAGTTCTTCTTTCGGAAGCTCTTACTAAATGGACAAGGAAAAATATATTTTCCATCAGAAAAAGTTCTAATGATCTGGAATTTTTTTTTGATAACTTAAAAAGTAATAATCTTAATTGGTGGGATAAATTAATAGAAATTGAGTTGAAATTTTATTTAAATACAATAAATGTTTCTAAAGTGGTTGTGGTTTATATATGGTTAAGGGAATCGAAATTATTGTTATCTAAAATTGCCCGTTTTATTAGTCAATCGAAAGAATTTGAATCATGCTTCATTGAAAAACTACCTAAGAATCTTTCTCAATTGATGTTTGAAGAATTAAAGATATTATCATTAAACAATGGTTGGTTGCGACTTTATGCGCAGATTTTAAATTTTCAATTGGAATTACATGAGGCTTTGACTGAACTTTTGAAAGTTGATAAGGATTCATCACACTTTGATGCAATTGATATAATAGTTAAAGGAAAGAATGAGGGATCTATTATTGATTATGCTGTTAAAACCGGCGATATGCGGATGATTAAAATTGCGGGTAAAATTTGCTCAAAGTCACCAAAAAACTTAAACAAATTAAAAGTTTTGGATGCTAATTGGCAAAAAATTTGGCTGGAAGCAATTTTAACTGGAAATGAGATTGAAACTGGATTAAAAGAACCAGATAAAGAAATTAGTAAATTATTTGATAGTTTGATTTTAGGTGCTAATATTTCTGAAGAACTTATAGACAAAATTTCGCAGTCTGAACATGGCAATATTCTCTTTTATCCAAATAGATCTGAAATTTGGAAAAAATTTTCAGATAACGCTAAGAATAATTTTTTGACGAAAACATCAGCAGCGCTCCTTAATCAGTTAAGTTTAAATTCTAATACATTAATACCAGATGATATCTTTATAATAGATCATATTAGTCAGAAAGGTGTGTGGGACTTTTTATTTTTTAATCGGAATAATATTAAAAGTGTGATTCCTATTTTCGATAAGTTTAATCTTCAAGATAGTAATCTCAAAGATTATCTTAGTAATTACACAGGTCATATTAATGCAGTTGAAGCAACTCAACTAGGAAAGTTAATTGCAGTTAAAAGATTCAGTAATTCCGCTTACATCATTAATAGTAAAGCTTCTAAGAGAAATAATTGGAAATTTGCTTTGGCAGAATGTCATTATCTTTTGGATTTTATCACTAAAGCTGCACTGGTTATTTCTGGTACTATATCTTCGGTCAATATTCCGACTGATGAGTGGTGGCAAAGTACAGAAGAACTAATAGTAGAGTTATATCCCAATGGTACTGCCTTAACTACTATTTGGAAAAAAGCTGGAGGAAAGGAATCAGATTTGCTTACTAAGAGTACAGCAAACGAAATTTGGAGTGATGCACTTTACAAAGTACGAAGGAATCAACTTAAGAAGATAACTATGAATAAATTGCTAAAGGAGATCGAAAAACAATATGGAGATAGTAAAAAGTTTAAAATCATATATGGCCTACGAAAGAATTATATAAAAACATAATTAGTCATGAGTCTACAAGAATTATATAAAGGAGCTAAAATTATTGAAACAATTGAAAATTATTCTTTTGCTCAAGAAACAATTAGTCAAAGTGTGGTAGCTGATGCCAATACTACGTATTGGTTTTATACTGATAAAGAATTTTGGAAGAGTATTATTGCTGAGCCAACAAAATATTGGGGGCAAAAAATTAATTTATACAATTTTGTTGTTTCAGATTGGATTGCTCGTGTTCCAGGGCTATATTGGTCAAGCTCATCTGAATTAGTTCGACAACAAGGACAAGAAGAAATTGCAATGCAAAGCGAGCAATGGCTTGAGTTTTATCCTCCCGGAAAATCAAAAAAGGTTATGGGTGGGGTAGGGACTTTGTTACTTCCGCCGACGGACGATGGCAAAACATTAATGTCTATAAGTGCTGGATGTAATGCTTCTGTGGGCATTCCTATTTTATTTTTCCCAGAAGTAATTGATATGCTAAAAATTAAACAGGGAGACTGTGTGGTAATAAGAGAAGCGAAGTGGCAGCCAATGGATACACATTGGGCATCAAAATTTGCATCAACCAAAGATATACCAAGAGGGTATTTGCTAATTGATTCTATTGATAAAATTCAAGTATTTAAAAAAGATTGTCCTATTGAATATCACCCTTTTTCTTTAATGGAGTATGAACATCAAGATAGTCTTTTTTACGATTTTGTCTATGTTACGGCTGATAGTAAGGTTTTAGATGTTGATTCAAAAATTCAAAGTTTCTTTGAAAATTACGCAAAAAAAGATGAACGTTTCGGAGAATATCTATTAAACCCAAATCTTGTTAAACCAATTTTTGAATCACGTTATTTTTGTCCACTAGAGTTAACTCATGCTTCAGAAAAAGCAAAGCTTAATTTACTTTACGAAAGAATTAGAGGAGCACACTTTAAAGGGTTATCTGTTGAACAGTTAATCATAAAGCTACCACAATTTTACCAATCCAGTATGTCTATCAGAACATTAGCAAAGAATATTGGCCTGAATGTTTCCTTATTCGTTGAAGATTCAGCCGTATCAATGTCTTCTCAGCTAATAAACAATTGTATTGAAAAAACAATGATTGAAAGTCTTATTGACAGAGTTGCAATGGATTATCCACAAATTTTTAAATAATTATGGCTTGGACAAAAAAACTCACACAATTAAACGATGTGTTAAGCGACCTAATCCCCAATAAGGATAATATACCAAAATATGTAAAAGCATCAGGGTTAAAACAACAGTTCATTGATACTAGTGGTAACGCAATGGACGTTTGGAGTAATGTTCTTAGTGAGGCAGATAAGAACAGTAAGGTAAGTGAATTAGTGAAATCCGTTTTAGATACATATCCAGGAAACCAATTTCTAAAATCGGCATTAATTTCTAAAGAAATTGATTTTTCGGAAAGCCCTGACATTGATGAATCCTCTGATTGGAAGGATGTTTCCAATGAGACATTAGAAGTACTAACAATGGATCGAAGTACCTTACTACCCGTTAATTTTTTGGCTAAAGGGGTACAGAAAAGTAAATCAGTTGGAAAAGTTGAGATTAAAATTGGTAATAATAGATATAATGTTGGTACTGGTTTTTTGTTCAAAGTAAAAGATATTGAAGATGTCTTTTTTATTACTAATTATCATGTAATCAATAATCAAAAAGACATAGAAAAAACAAGGGTAATATTTGATTATGAACTCGATATTAATGGGAATACTATTCCTTCTAGGAGTTTTATGATTGATGGCAATGGACCTTGGTACTGTTCAGCAGTAAAAGACTGTGATGCAACCATTTTTAAATTAAGTGATGATAATAATACATTAGCAGAATATGGTTTTATTGAGTTAAAAGAGATTGAAATTTTAATAAATGATTTTGTTAATATTATTCAACATCCGAAGGGAGAGATGAAACAAATTTCATTGTATCATAATATTGTAACTCATACGAACGAAAGAATTGTTCAATACCTTACGGACACACTTAAAGGCTCTTCAGGATCTCCGGTCTTTAATTCTGAATGGGAAGTGGTTGCCTTACATCATAGCGGAGGTGGAAGTAAATCTGATGAACCGGGTCTTAAGGAGGGAATAAAAATAAGAAATGAAGGAATTTTTATAAATAAAATAATTCAATTTTTAAAAGATAATCATAAAAACTAACTAGATGAAAAGCAAAATGTTATTTAAAGGATACGATGATGAGTTTATTTTGAACAAAAAAGTTCTTTTACCAAAACTAAATCAAGAGCAATCTAGAGATTTAGTGATTGGTGAAGATGGTAATAATATAATAAAATACATCAATTATAGTTTGCAATTATCGTTGTCTCATAAATTTCCCTTTTATACAGCAACTAATATTGATGGTTTAAAATTTAAAAAAGTTCCTAGAAAAGACAATTGGCGTAAAGACAATAGGATAGTAAAAGATTTGCAATGGGGAACAGAACTTTATAGCTCTGCTAGAAGTAATTTTGATAGAGGACACATGACTAAAAGAGAGGATGTTCAATGGGGAGAAACCATTGGAATCGCATTAAATGCAGCAGATTCAACATTTTACTATACAAATGCAGTTCCTCAACATAAGGATTTAAATAGGGATATTTGGAGAAGTTTAGAAGATTATATCCTTCATACTGAAACTAAACGAAATCTGTTGCGAATCTGTGTTTTTACAGGTCCAGTTCTATCAAATTCCAATCCATATTTTGTAACACCCATAAATAACATTCAGATACAAATTCCGTCATTATTTTGGAAAGTAGTTGTGTTTGAGAAAGAAGATGGAAAGCTTTATAGAGTAGGATTTATGATGAGTCAAAACAAACTTTTATTAAAAGATAATATTATTGAGCAGTTAGAATCTGATGATCAAATTTTTATGCAATTTGATGATTCAGATACTTATCAAGTAAATGTATCACTCATTGAAGAATTATCGGGTTTAGAAATACCAAAAGCAATTGATTCATACACTGATAATAGAACTACTAAATTGGTTTTAAATGAAATTGATATTGATCCTGATTTAGAAAGTGATTCAATCGAATATGAATTAGGTTTTAGTATTGAAAATATTTTATTGTAGTTTATTTCATAACTCTAAGACTAATTTGAAATTACAAGTTGGTTGATTAAATATTTAGAAAATACTTATCTAAGAAATATTAATTATTTAAAATAATGAAATTTAAAATAAAAAAAATAATCGCTATTCTGGTGACGGTAGTTTTACTGTGTTATATTGCAGTCGTTTTTTTAATTGAAATGAAATCTGATTTACCACTTCAATGCAAGATAAATGTAGTTGCAGGATCGCAAATAAATGGTTATGTTGAACTTGAGTTTATAAATGATAATTCGTTTCCTATAACCATTTATAATAACAAGATTTATGCAATTATGGTTAATAGATCTACAAATATTTTGAATGAAGAAGATAAGCTAAAAGCCTCAATAGACACTGTGTATTTAAAACGTGGAATAAATTATAACAGCGATAAATTTATAATTGAATCTAACAGTTCAAAAACTTTTAGGATTGTAGGATCGAAAAATTTGAATTTTTTAAATTGTAAACTTTTATATTATGATTTTTTAAAGTTATCGACTATAAATATTTTTAATTTATTTAATGATAAAAAAATTAATGAAACTACAAAGGAAAATCAAATTGGTAAATTATCGATTGTACCGCAATATTCGCCTTGGAATGAGGAATTTAGAGAAGAAGAAATTAAAATGGAAATTAATAATGATGGACTGGATTAAAAACAGTTCAGAATTGAAACAAAGTAAAATTTCTATCTTCATTGCTTTTCTTTCTTTAGTGATAGCTGTTTACAGTATTTTTAGTGGAATTGATTCTGATAAATTTCAGAATCAATTTAATAATAAATTGCTTGACAGACTTGATACATTAACTACTACAACTAGAAGTTTGACGAATGTATTTGCCTCTAGCATGTCTTCTTATATCCAGCTTAAGAATTATAACATTACTTCAATAAATTCTAAAGACGGTGGTCATAGGGAAATAAGTCCAGTTTTGACCATATCTAATATTGGAAAGTCAGAAGCACAAGACGTAACAATAACCGTGACTTACTATTTTAACTGTTTTAAAAATAAATCATTTATTTATAAATTCGATTCAATTCCCTTTGTTAAAGTAAATACGTATTATGCAAACCATCGCTGGGATGTAACAAAAATTAAAATACCAAATAGTCAGAATAAAATTATTTCTAAGATTTTAATTAAATGGTATGATACCAGACTAAAAAAAAATGATTCAATAGTTGAGTTAGATCGGTTCCAAATATTTGATAATAATAAAATATTTGCAATCGGGCTTAGTTCTGAACAAACACAAAGAGCAGAAAAAATTTTTAATTCAAATCGTAATAGCTCTATCTATCATGGTATGCTTGAAAGATATTTTTAAATGACATCACAATATATCCTCCAAAGAGTCGGCTAAAAGTTTAAGATGTTCCAATAAAAGGTTCGTATTCGCTCCTTCTGCGTTCACGGAAAATACCACTCAAGTCGAGTGGTATTTTTGTTTTATATTTTATTGGTTTTAAGCGCGTAGCTCAGTTGGATACGGCTAGAGTTCGGAAAATTGATAAATGAACTGAAACAATAGTTTAGCCGAATTGAGCATAACTCAAAAAAATAATTCTCTAACTTTGGCAAATGCACTTACCACTATTAAAACTTATTTCTAAAGATATAATACTTTCTGAAAAAGAGAAGGAATTGTTCGAACAGTATTTTGAGCCTGTATTTTTTTTGAAAAATTGTATTCTTGAAGAAGAAGGGAAAATTCCTAAACACTTGTATTTTGTTGTATCCGGATTTTTGCGACTTTTTCACTACAATAGCAAAGGCAATGAAGTTACGACAAACATCAATTGTCCAACTGGATTTATTACATCGTATATACATTTTATTAACCAAACAAAGTCTGACGAAAATCTGGAGAGTGTTACAGATTGTGAGTTGCTTAGAATTACCAAAGCCAATTTGGATTTATTGATAGGGCAAAGTATGGTTTTTAAAGACTTCAGCATTTCTGTTTTTCAGCAATCACTTTTTTATCATGAAAACCGTTCAAAAGAAATGGCAATTCTAACGGCAGAAGAACGATACCGTAAATTAATGAAAAACTACCCTGACATTTTGCACAATGTTCCCTTGCATTATATCGCTTCGTTTTTGGGAATGAATCCTAAAAGTTTAAGCAGAATCCGCAAAGAAATGATTAGGTAACATTTGTGAGGTAGTTTTGAAAAAGCGATTCTCAATTTTGTGTCATCATTAAAAAATAAAAATATGACACAGAAAAATTTAGCATTGGTCACAGGAGCAAACGGACATTTGGGAAATAACTTAGTGAGATTGCTGATTGAAAAAGGTATTCCTGTTAGAGCTTCGGTTCGTAATATCAAAAATAAAGAGCCTTTTGCCGGATTGAATTGTGAAGTGGTGCAAGGCAGATATTACCGACAAACAGTCACTGATAAATGCATTGCAAGGGGTTGAGGTTTTTTATGCAGTGGGAGCAGCATTTAAACTTTGGGCAAAAGATCCGAAAAAAGAAATCTATGATATAAATCTTGAAGGGGCAAAAAACACGATAGAAGCCGCAGTTGCTGCTGGTGTAAAGCGAATTGTTTATGTGAGTTCTATGGCATCGACAGATTTTCGAAACTTCCCATAAAGGAAAGTAATGGCTATAATCCTGACCGCAGGGACATGTACTTCAATTCTAAAAATGATGGGGAGAAATTAGCTTTCCAATTAGCAAAAAAATATAATATTGAGCTAGTTGCTGTTTTACCTTCAGCAATGATTAATAGTAAAGCCTTTGCCTCTTTGAGTGTTTCTTATAACATCATTAACCTGATTTTGAGAAAGCAAATTCCTATTGAAACCAAGATCACTTTGAATTGGATTGACGTAAAGGATGTTGCTGAAGGCTGCTACCTGGCGGCAACAAAAGGTAAAAATGGGGAACGATATATTTTGGCAAACGAAAAATGTATGTCAATCAAAGATACAACCAAAATTGCACAGGAACTTTTTCCCGAACTGCAAATAAAGCTGCCAATAACAGTTCCTAAAGCAGTATTGTTTGTGGCTGCCTGGTTTATGGAAGTAGGGAGCAAACTAAGTGGCAAAGCGCCTTTACTTACTACAAAAGACATTGCAATATTTTCAGGTTTACAACAAGACTTTGACATTTCTAAAGCAAGATCAGAATTGGGTTTTAATCCTAAAAACTCTGTACAAGTTGTAAAAGAAGCAATGCATTACTTACAAGGTAACAAAGCGCTTTTTAATTAACTAAAAAGCGCTTAAATTAATGCTTCTTAATTCTAAATTATGTAATATCTCTTTTCTGAATAATATTCAATTCCTTATTAAATGAATTTCTATATTTTTTGATATATTCTGAAGGTTTCATGCCAAACAATTTCACGAACTGTTGACGGAAATAGCGCTGATCTTCTATACCAACCTGAGGGCCAACCTGCGCGATATTAATATTTTCAGTAAGCATAATTACTGCGGCTCTGCGGATTCTGATCGATCGGATAAAAACATTTACGGTTTGTCCCGAAATTGCTTTAATCTTTTTGTAAAGACTTGAATGGCTCATGCCCATTGCTGCAGAGAAGCTTTTTAGATTAAATTCGCTGTTTTCAAGATTGGCTTCGACAATTTCAATGCATTTATCCAGAAATTCTTTGTACTCGAGAGGAACTTTATTTATATTTTCACGAAGTGTTATGCTGTCCAGGAAATACTTGCGCAATTGTCCTCTGTTTCGAAGAACAGAATCAACTCTGGCCAGAAGTATATCGCTGTCAAAAGGTTTGGTAACATAATCATCTGCACCTTCGGTAATACTTTGCAAATGAATGTCATTGCTGGTTGTGGCCGTAAGAAGTATCACCGGAATATGGCTCAAATCATCATTTTGTTTGATTTTTTTGCATAAATCCAAACCATTCATGCCTTCCATAGAAATATCGCTTAGTACAATATCGGGCATGTGTTTTTCGACCAGTTTCAGTCCTTCGATTCCATTTGCTGCCGAATAAACAATATAGTTTTTGGTAAAAAGCTGTACCAGATAATGATTCATTTCGGGATTGTCTTCAACAATAAGCAATACCTTTTTTGTACTGATTAATTCGTTCTGTATATTCTCAGGATTTGGTAGATTTGATGTGTTTTGACTATCTGCCGGCATTCCTTCAAGAAGTTCGCCTACAAGAGGTGACATTTGCGGATGCATCTCATTAATACTCATTTCTGCAAAATGACTTTTTCCTTTTGGAAGGCTAATAGTGAACGAAGTACCTTTTCCGACTTCACTTGTACATTTTATTTCGCCATGATGTTTAGTGACAAAATATTTGGCCACATAAAGACCTATTCCAAAACCATTGCTGGCTTTTGACTGAATTTGCTTGAATTTTTCAAAAATAGTATCAATATCATTCTCATTAATTCCGCTGCCGGTGTCTGATATAATAATAGAAACATCAGCGTTTTTTTCGATTATCTCGATAATTATTGATCCGTTATTGGGGGTAAATTTGAAAGCATTGGAGATTAAATTGAAAAGCGTAATTTCTAATTTTTCATAATCGCCATATATTTCAATAGGTGTTTTTTCTTCAATAAACTGGTAATTTAAATTTTTAACGGCTGCCATTTGTGTGAAGCTGTCGTAGATTTCGCGACACAAACTGTTTAAATCAATCTTAGAAATTTTGAGTTCATCAAGATCTGTTTCCGCTTTTCTAAACAATAATAACTGATCTGTGAGACTCAGTAATCTTTTAGCATTTTTATAGGCAAGATTTAGGTCAAGATCATCTTCAGAACGGTTTTTTCTCTCAATGGTACTTTTTAGCGGATTTATAATTAAAGATAGGGGAGTGCGCAATTCATGAGCCATATAGGTAAACATAGAAAACTGTTTTTCGGCATGTTCCTTGTCTTTTTTATGCTCCATACGGGCCAGTTTTATTTCGTAGCGAAGTCTTTCCTTGTTTTTATGATAACCTACGTAGGCATAAATTGCAGCGGCAGCAGCGATTAGATAAAAAGTATAAGCCCACCATGTCCTGTACCATGGCGGAAGGATCTTTACCGTCGCGAGTGTTACTTCATTGGTCCAATTTCCAAAAACATCAGTTGTTTTTACTTTAAAAACATAGGTTCCTTCAGTCAGTCTGGAGTAATTTGCCCTGTTATTATTAGAGGTATAATTCCAGTTTTTGTCCCATCCTTGCAGAAAGTAAGCGGTATTAATTTTTTCGGAATTGACATAATCAAGATAAACAAAATCAAAACTCAATGCCGATTTTTCATAAGGAAGTTCGGCAGCGCTTATCATTTCGAGTTTTTTCTCTGTGATATAAGGACTGTCCAATTTTAGAGACTGATTGTTTACCAGCAAATCATTCAATAAAAATTTACCCGCATTTTTTTTGTCCTTGATATTGTCAGGATCAAAAACATTGAACCCGTTTATACCGCCAAAAATAAATTCTCCTGTCGAAAGTTTCTTGCCTGCATTCCAGCTAAATTGATTGCCTTGAAGTCCATCAGTAACTCCAAAATTTCTAAAAGTATTATTCTTCGGATTCAATCTTGAGATTCCATGATACGTGCTCATCCATAAATTCCCCTTTTTGTCTTCTAAAAGTCGAAGTATGGTATTGCTCGCAAGACCGTTTTGTGTCGTATAATTTTTGAAAGTGCCTGTTTTTCGGTTGAATAAAAGCAGGCCGCCTTCAACAGTACCAATCCAAAGATTTTTGTTTTGATCTTCAGTTATGCATCTAATAGTATAATCTGAATGATAGTTTTTTACTTTTTTTGTTTTGGGCTCTATTTCAAAAAAAGAATTGAAGGTTCCGCCCCAGATTTTTCCGTCTTTGGTTTCGTACAGACAAGTAACGTCTCGTAAAGTTGTGCTATAGCAGATGAATTTGTTTTGTTTTTTATCAAATTGATATAATGCTCCGCCATTAGTTACGGCAAGCCACAACGTTTTTTTTGAATCTATAAAAAGCAGCCATGATTCCTGTTCTGCTTTTTTAGTGAATTGATTGTAAATGGAGAAATTCTGGATGGCTTTTGATTTGGGATCAATACGGCAGACTCCGCCTTTCCACATCGCCACCCAGATCGCATTATCAGAATCCCTGACGATGCTGGTAACAAAATTGCTCTGAATTTTTCTGCCCGCAGCTGCTGTTGTCGAGTAAACGTCGTAAGTGTTTTGTTTTCTGTTCCAGTATCTCATTCCAGCGCCATCAGTACCAATCCAGATGTTTTTCTTTTCATCTTCGCAGAAAGAAAGCATGAAGTTTGCGGCAGGATCTTCGTCTTCTTTATTGGTCAGCGGATCTTTGCTTTTAAAATGATTAAAATAAAGCGGTTTTTTTCCCATCATACTTACGCCACCACGCAGGGTTCCGAACCACATTTCGCCGTTTTTGCTTTCGAAGATATCATACAGCGATTTACTGTTAAGCAATGAAACCGGACCGCTGGCACGATATAAAACAGGAGTATTCTGATTTTTTGTGAGGGTGTAAAGACCAGCTCCGTCAGTGGCAATCCAGAGTCTGTTTTCTTGCTGATAAAAATCGCGAACCACAGTTTTTTCCAGAAAGTAATTTTTAGAATAGGTATTCACATTGTCATTATATAGGTAAGCACCTTCGTCTGATCCAATCCAGAGACCTTCGTTTGTGAGTTTAATGCAATTTGCGCCTGTAATGGAGTTGTTTAAAAGTGTTAGTTTTTTTGTTTTAATGTCATATTGACAAAGACCGGTTCCGGTTATAAAAACATAGAAGATTTGTTTTTTTGCATTGTAAGATATTGATCTTGCGATATAATTTAACTTTCCGTTGAAAGGTATTGCGGTTCCAATTTTCTCCCCTTCTTTATAAAGTACAATCGCCTCTTTGGTAGCGACCAGAATAATATGCAAAGAATGAACGGCAATTATTTCGTAGGCGGTAACATTTAAAGGTTTAATTTTTTTGTTGGTATCATAATATTTCAACGGACTAAAAGAAGATCGTTCGGCATTAAAAACCACTGGTCCTGCCGTTGTTCCTACCCATAAATTATTTTCAAAATCACCTTCGATACAGCTAATAGCATTTCCCTGAATAGAATTTGGATCAGTGTGAATATGGCGGTAAATTTTAAAATCATTTCCGTCATATCTGTTCAGTCCATCAAAAGTTCCAAACCACATATAACCATTTTGATCCTGATATATAGAGGCAACAGAGTTGTTAGAAAGTCCTGATGAAATATCAAGATGTCTTATCGGGTAATTCTGTCCCGATGCAGGTAGGTGCAGGAGACTAATAACAAGAAAGAACATTAACTTATTCATAGAATTTTTTTTAAAAAGCTTACTGCTCTTTGATATACGAAAAATAAAGGGATGTAATCAGAACGCGGGATCAATTTTTTATATGAAATATTTAAAATCTGATACTTTGCGAAATTAACACAATTATTATCTAATGTATAAAAAACACTACTGGTTTTTTTAGATCAACAATAAGCTGTGGGCTGTGCATAAAAATTAAACATATAGAAACATAGATTTTGTGATTGGGAAAAAAGGTAAATCAAAAAGAAACTTGTTTCTCAATCATAGTCCCAAAGCACAACGTCATTAGCTTAAGGGGAAATCTATAAAATTACGACAGTTAATCAAGAAAGTATTTAGAAAAATCCGTTTTTATGAGCATTTTCGCTTTAGCGAATCAATGAAATCAGCGTATAATTTTGACGCGGATAAAACAGATTTATTTTGTAAAAACGCCGATAAAAACGGATTTTATTTGCAATAATTTTATTTTGTTAAAGCTTAACTTAACGACATTTCCCGAAGTATTGAGATGTATTAATGCAAGTAAAACGCCTTTTTTTGAGTTCAATAATTCTATGTTTCTATGTGTTAAGAATAATTGCCAAGATGGATTATTGATAGTTTCTGATTTCGTTGTTTTTTGAATTTTCTTAGTTAGAAATTAATATTCGAGACTTTTTAAAATTGTTTTTTTTGAGAATAAGCCCATTAAAAAAACACAAACTATTTGATTGTTAAATCGATTATTATAGAGGTTGATTATTCAGATTATCATTTTTTTTGAAAGAAAAAATTGAAGAATATGTTTTTATGAAGTGTTGTATGTACACTTTTACGAAATTGTCCCCTTTTATAAATGATTTTTCCCCTGCCTTAATAACTTCCTGTATCCTTAATTTGCAATGTGAGTTGACAGCTACAACGTTTGAGTAATACTACTTTATTTTTTCGATCAGAGTAAGTCAATAAAACCAAACTAACCAATTATCTAACCAAAAACAATTTAAAGATGACCAACACTTCAATTAAAATCTACAGAGAAAGATCTTTTATTATTGTAAAAAGAAGAGCGTAAGCTTATTTTAAAAAAGCAGGTTATACTCTTAAGAAACGATTTCTATACAAAGAATTATTAAAAAAATAAGCCTTGTTTCTTTACAGGTTATTTATCCCTGCAATCATTTTGTAACCAACACTAACTTAAACCAACCCAATTAAAAAAGTATGAAAAGAATTAAAAACAAATTTTTACTTTTATTACTCTTACTTCCTTTTTGTGTTTTTGCTCAGAACACCATTAGCGGAGTTGTCATGGAAAAGGGGGCCAAGCAGCCCATCCCGGGAGTAAACATAAAAGTAGTAGGGACAAACATTAGTACCTCTACTGATTTTGACGGAAAATTTCAATTATCCGGAGTAAAAGCAGATAGTCAAATTACATTTTCTTATACCGGTTATACCACTCAGACTATTTCGGTTGCCGGACAGAAAAACATAACGGTAAATCTGGAAGAAGATAATAATCAACTAAAAGAAGTAGTGGTTCAGGTAGGTTACGGAAGCGTGAAAAAGAAAGACGCTACCGGATCTGTTACTGCACTTACTACGAAAGACTTTAACAAAGGAAATAATATTACAACAGAAAATCTGCTTAGTGGAAGAGTAGCTGGTTTAACCGTAAATTCAACGGGTGCTCCAGGTTCTAGTTCACAAATCAGAATTCGAGGAGGAAGTTCGCTTTTTGCCAGTAATGATCCTCTTATTGTAATTGACGGATTACCGCTTGACAATGCTACTAATACAGGGTCTTCTTCCTTTTTGGCATCATTAAATCCAGCGACTGTTGAATCTATTACGGTTTTAAAAGATGCATCGGCTTCTGCAATTTACGGTTCTCGTGCTTCAAATGGTGTTATTATTATTACTACCAAAAAAGGAAGCAAAACATTATCTGTAGATTATAATGTACAATATGCTGCGGGCACGCTAACTAAAACAGTTGATGTTTTTAGTGCAGATGAATTTAGAAGTGTTATCGCAGACAGAAGAAGCGATGATCTAAATAAATTAGGAACTGCAAATACAGATTGGCAAAAAGCAATTTACAGAAACACAGGAACTATAGATCAGAGTTTAGCCGTTAGAGGAAGTTTATTCAACATCATTCCAACAAGTTTAACTTTGGGAAATACAGATCAGCAAGGATTGCGTTTGACCAATGATTTTAAAAGAAATACAGTTGGTTTAGTAATGAATCCTACATTCCTTGACAATCATTTAAAACTAAGACTTTCTGCGAATTATACCAACGAAAAAAACAGATTTACAGATGCTGTTGAAGGAGCCGCTATTGGTTTTGACCCAACTCAGCCTATAAAAGTTGAGGGTGCGCCTTACGGAGGATATTTTGAATATACTACCGGAATTGATTCCAACGGAAATTATCCTTTAGTTTCAACTGCAGCAAGAAATCCAGTTTCGCAATTGTTGAATACCAATGACAGAGGAACGAATGACAGAATTTTTGGAAATTTTGAAATTGATTATAAATTTCATTTTTTACCTGCGTTAAGAGCTGTTGTAAATGTGGGTTATGACGAATCGAATGGAGAAAGAAGAAGATTGGTTGGTGCTGATGCAGGTTCTGCGCCATCAAATAACAACATTCCGTATGGTACAAATGAATATACAGAAGCGACCAGAAAGAATAAATTATTAGATACTTATTTGGTGTATAACAAAACATTCAACTCACTGGTTTTTGAAATGACGGGTGGTTATTCGTATCAAAAATTTCAAAGCTCAAAATTTGAAACCGGTAATATTCTAAATCCGGATTTGCCATCTACATTTCCTGAAACTACTCTGGACACAGATGTTGTTTTATTAGGATTCTTTGCCAGAACAAATTTAAATTTCAGAGATAAATATTTACTAACACTGTCTTACAGAAGAGATGGTTCTTCAAGATTTGAAGAAGCGAATCGTTGGGGGAATTTTCCATCTGTAGCCTTTGCATGGAAAATCAAAGAAGATTTCTTTAAAGAAAGCACGGTATTGTCTGATTTAAAATTAAGATTAAGTTATGGTATAACAGGGCAACAGGATATTCCTGAGCCAAACGGATACCTGCAAAAATACCAGCTTGGTGGCGGAAACTCTGAATACTATTTTGGTTCGAGTCCGGTTCCGGTGGCACTTCCTTCAAAAAGGACAAATAATTTAAAATGGGAAGAAACTACTTCGTATAACTCAGGTCTTGATTTTGGTTTTTTAGACAATCGTTTAACTGCCGGACTTGATGTGTATTACAAAGAATCTAAAGATTTATTAGTAAACGCCGCAATATCTGATGGTAGTAATTTCTCTAACCGTGTGTATCAAAACGTAGGAAGCTTTACCACAAAAGGGGTCGAATTTACGATCAATGCAAATGCTATCAAAACAGAGAATTTTAACTGGAATATGAATTTTAATATTGCCAAATTCGAAAGAAGAATCAAGAATCTGGTAAACGGAAGCGATATCTTTTTAGGAGACAATATTGCAGGAACAGGAACTCCGGGCCAAATTTTCAGAGAAGGATATACGCCGTATTCTTTCTACGTATACAAGCAATTATACAATAATGAAGGAAAACCAATCGAAGGAGGTTTTGCAGATTTAAATGGCGATAATGTCAGAAATGATGCTGATAAATACATTTATAATAATCCGGATCCAGATTTTACTTTAGGATTTGCATCTAATATGAATTATAAAAAATTCGATTTTTCATTCAATTTAAGAGCCAGTATTGGTAATAGGATTTTTAATGCAGTAGACGCCAGCAGAGCACAATATGATGCGATGGAAAACGGTGGTGTTTTAAGTAATATTCCGTCTCAGATAAGAGAAACTAATTTTCAGACTACTTCAAATGTAGTACTGTCAGATCTTTATATCGAGAATGCGTCTTTCTTAAAAATGGACAATATTACGTTAGGATACACGCTGAATAACTGGCTAAACAGCAAAGCATCTTTAAGATTTTCAACCGGAGTTCAAAACGTTTTTGTAATTACAAAATACAGTGGTTTAGATCCTGAAATTACTAATAATGGTGTAGACAAAACGATTTATCCAAGACAGCGATCTATCTTGTTTGGTCTTAATCTTAAATTTTAATAACGAAACGATGAAAAAATATATTTTAATAACAATTTTAGCATTGACTACCCTTTTTCAGTCTTGTACTGATGATTTAAATGTAGTCTCAGAAGATGACGATGTTCTTTCTTCAGATGTATTATTTGCTACACCTGCAGGATATAAACAAGCATTTGCCGGAGTGTACGGAAATCTAACTTTAACAGGAGTACTTGGCCCTGATAACTCTTCGCTTGAAGGTGTAGATGCAGGAACAAGCCAGTTTACAAGATGTTTATTATACATGCAGGAATTAACAACAGACGAATTGGTTTGGAGTTATGAAAATGATGGAGGAACAGCAGAATTACAACGTAATATCTGGACAGCGGCAAATCCGGTTATTTTAGGAATGTTTAGCAGAACGATGGTTTCAGTTTCTTATGCCAACGAGTTTTTACGTCAGAGTACCCCCGAAAAATTAAGTTCAAGAGGTATTACTAATGCTACAACATTAGCAGATATTGCACTTTGGCGTAAAGAAGTTCGTGTTTTACGAGCGTATGCGTATTACAATATGATGGATTTATTTGGAAAAGCACCAATGTATACTGAAAACGATCCCGTAAATTTTACCGGACCTGAGTTTGACAGAAAGCAATTATTTGATTTTATCGAAAATGAATTAAAAGCAGTTTTACCAGATCTAAAAGCAGCCAGAACAAATGAATACGGAAGATTAGATCAGTCTATGGCGCGCATGATTTTGGCTAAAATGTATTTGAATGCTCAGGTTTACATTCAGGCCAATCGTTTTGATGATTGTATTATAATGTGTAACGAAATTATTGCAGGCGGTTATACTTTGAAACCAAAATACCTGGACAACTTTAAAGCAGATAACAATACCTCTGAAGAAATCATTTTCGGAATCCAGTCAGATGGAGCGGTTTCTCAAAACTGGGGAGCAACAACTGTTTTAACAAACGGACAAATTGGTGCCTGGGAAAATAATGGTGCTGATTTTGGAATTGGCGGATGGACAGGAGCACTTAGAATCAGAAAAGAATTTGCTCAGAAATTTGATGGTACCAAGTTCAGTCAGGATACCAGAAATACCGTAGGAAAAGGAGTTCAGGGTGATCCGGCAAAACAAAGATCTATTGATATTGATGATATTGGCGTAAAAACACAAGGCTATATTTTATCTAAATTTTCGAATAAAACTTCGACGGGAGTTAGTGGTATAAGCTCTACTTATGCTGATACTGATTTTCCATTATTCAGATTAGCCGATGTGTATTTAATGTATGCAGAAGCGACTTTAAGAGGCGGAAACGGGACAAGTGCTCAGTCATTAACTTATGTAAATGCTTTAAGAGAAAGAGCCAATAGTGGTTCGACTGTTGGAAACATTACTTTAAGTGACTTAACGCTTGATTTTCTTATTGATGAAAGAGCTCGCGAGTTACACTGGGAGGCACACCGAAGACAAGATTTAATTCGTTTTGGAAAATATACCGGAGGATCTTACAATTGGGCATGGAAAGGAAATTCTTCAAAAGGAGTTTCTATTCCTTCTTACATGAGCGTTTTTCCTATTCCGGAAGGTTCATTGGGAGCCAATAGAAATTTGACTCAAAACGCGGGTTACTAAAACTTTTTTTTAAACATAAACGATACGAAAAATGAAACACATATATAAAATTTTTATAGCTATTGCCTTAATTACAGGACTTTGGTCTTGTGAAAATGAAACGGATTTAATGATCTTAGAGCCTCAGGAAGCTGCTTTTTCAATCATTACACCTGAAAATGGTTCTTCGACTATTTTAAATAAAGATACACCCAACAATACCGCCCTGACTTTAACCTGGGAAAAAGTAAGTTACGGAACACCAACAATTGTTACCTATACTGTACAGTTTGCAGCCAGTAATACAGAGTTTGCAGCTCCGGTCGATATTACGACTTCTACTTCTACTCACGCCGCTATTTCGGTGGCAGAGCTTAATGCAAAAGCACTTGAACTTGGTCTTACGGCTGATGTTGAAGGAACAATCGATGTTAGAATTAAATCTACGGTAGGAACAACGCTTTCTGAGCCAAAACTTTCTACACCAATTACCATTGCACTGACTCCTTACAGAGGTGTATTCCCTAAAATCGATTTGTTTTTAGTAGGACCTGGTACTGCTGCAGGATGGAGCGTAACGAGCAACAATATGCCAATTTACAGAGATACAAAGGAAAATGCAAAGTTCTATTATACTGGATTTTTTAATAAAGATGGTTTTAAATTAATAGAGCAAATAGGTTTCTGGGCTCCGGCTTACGGAACAAATGGTGCCAAAGTACAATACAGAGCAACAGAAAGCGATACTGATCCGGGAGTTTTCCCAACGACAGCTTCAGGTTATTATAGTTTTGAAGTTAATCTTGAAGAACTAACATACAAAATCACACCTTACACAGGGCCAATGACCACTTATGCAACAATGACTTTGTCTGGATCTGTATTAACAGGTGATGATACCGGATGGGATACAGATGTTGCCTTGGTTGCATCAACGTTCGATGCGCATATCTGGAAAGTTACTCAAACCTTAAAAGCCGGAAAAATGAAATTCAAAGCTAATGGCAAATGGGATGTAAGCTGGGGAGATAATGGCGGAGACATTATTGTTGAGGCAGGAAAATATGAAATCTGGTTCAATGACTTAGATGGTCGTTATGTGTTTATACCAACTCCATAATTGAATTAAAAAATAAGAGAAGCCTCAATCTTATTTTGAGGCTTCCTCTTTACATTAAAGGAAACTTATTTTTAAATTTAAAATTTCACTAATTATCATGAAAAATTATATAAAAATTCTTGGGTTACTGGCTATAACTGCACTTCAGTTTTCGTGCTCGAGTAATGATGCTGCGGATACAGAACCGGTGAACCCACCAGATGCAACTGATACTTTTATCAGAGCATCAGATGTTTCTTTTCTTCCTCAAATGGAATCTTTGGGAACTAAATTTTACAGCAACGGCAAAGCCGAAGCAATGCTTACCACACTAAAAAATGCTGGCTGTAATACCGTGAGAATTCGTTTATGGAAAAATCCTGTAAACGGTCGTTCGGGTTTAAACGAAGTAAAACAATTAGCTCAGAAAGCAAGACAAGCTGGATTAAGAGTCTGGCTTACCGTTCACTATTCTGACAATTGGGCTGATCCAGGCATTCAAACCACTCCGGAAGAATGGAAAAATCTAAATTTTGCAGATTTAAAAACGGCCGTTATCAATTATACATCAACCATAATGACAGAAATCAATCCTGATATTATTCAGATAGGTAATGAAATCAATAGTGGGTTATTATGGCCGCAAGGAAATCTAATCAGTAACGAGCAACAATGTATAGCGCTATTAACTGCAGCGAGCGCAACAGTTCGCAGTAAAGCGCCCAACACAAAAATAATGATTCATTATGCGGGTGTAGATGGCGGTGCTACAGATTGGTTTTTTACTAAAATGAAAAGTATCGATTACGATTATATCGGATTATCTTATTATCCGGTTTGGCACGGTAAAGACTTAACAGTAGTAAAAAATACCATTGATGCTGTAGGAAAAAAAATCAGTAAAAAAGTCCTTATTGCAGAAACCGCATATCCTTTTACTTTATTACATAATGACCAGACGAATAATATTGTAGGAACAAACGATCAGCTAGTACCTGGATATCCGGCAACTCCGGCGGGACAAAGAACTTTTGTGATGGATATTAAAAACATAGTAAAGACATCCGAATTTGGACAAGGATTTGCATATTGGGGAGGCGAATGGGTTGCTTTTAAAGGACCACAATCGACAAGCGGTTCTACATTCGAAAATCAGGCTTTGTATAGTTTTGATAATAATGCCTTGTCAGTAATGCAAGCTTTCAGTAAAGAATAAAACATGAAAAAATCACTTAAAATTGTATCTTTTTTAATGCTAATGGGCCTTGCGTTTACTTCGTGTAAACCAAAAATGATTAGCGAAAAAAACTCCTTTTCAAATGGGGCAGATGTAGGCTGGCTGCCACAAATGGAAGCAACAGGCTATAAATTTTATGATGCAGACGGTTCTCAAAAAGACTGTCTGCAATTATTAAAAGACCGTGGAATAAATACTATTCGTTTACGTGTTTGGGTAAATCCAAATGATGATAAAGCAAGCGGGCACTGCAGTCCCGAAGAAACGGTTGTTATGGCTGTTCGCGCACAAAAAATGGGAATGCGTATCATGATCGATTTTCATTACAGCGATTCGTGGGCAGATCCCGGCAAACAAAATAAGCCTGCAGCATGGGTAAAACATTCTTTTCCGGAATTGTTAACCGATGTGTATCAGCATACTTATGATGTTTTGAAAATGCTAAAAAAAGCAGGAGTAACTCCGGAATGGGTTCAGGTTGGAAACGAAATTCCAGGCGGTATGCTTTGGCCGGAAGGCAGTACAGACAACTTTAGTCAATTGGCACAATTGCTTGATAAAGGATATGAAGCTACAAAAGGCATCGACCCAAAAATTAAAGTAATTGTTCATTTGGACGAAGGAAATAAAAGCGAAAAATTCAGATGGTTTTTTGACAAAGCGACTGAAAATAAGGTGAAATATGATGTAATTGGTTTATCGTATTATCCGTATTGGATCAAAACCGATTATCAAAGTACTATTTTAGATTTAGAAAATAATCTAAAAGATATGGCAACCCGCTATAATAAAGAAGTAATGGTGGTTGAAGTTGGTGGTGATTTTGAACAAGTACAAAATACCAAAGAAATGCTTGAAGCAACTATAAAGGCAGTAAAAAGTGTACCTAATAATAAAGGTTTAGGCGTGATTTATTGGGAACCACAAGGCGAAAAGAGCTGGAGCGGTTATCAATTGAATGCCTGGCTTTCTGAGGGAAAACCGTCACCGGCATTGGATGCTTTCAAAAATTAAATAAAAAATTAAATTTACTATTAAGAAACTAAGGTAAACCATTGGGTGTAATTATTTTTAACACATAGAAACATAGCATTACTGAACTCAAAAAAAGGTGTTTCACTTGCATTAACACATCCCGATAGCTATCGGGACTATGTGTGAGAAACGAGTTTTTTTTGATTTACTTTTTTCAAAATCAGAAAATCTATGTTTCTATGTGTTTAATTAAATTTTTGTCCATTTCATTCAACGGATTAAGATTTAAGCCAAATGCTCTTACTATTTTAATGGTAAAAAAATAAAAAATAAAATGAAATTAATTTTTAGATCAATACTATCGTTTTTTCTTCTGATTTTTTCGTCTGGAAAAATGATGTCACAATCTACTACTGTTTTAAAAGACAACTGGCGCTTTTCTAAAGACGTAAAAGGAGATGCTTTTTCTGTAGGTTTTAATGCTTCGAAATGGGAAAAAGTCAGCATTCCGCACGATTGGGCGATTTACGGACCTTTTGATAAAGAATGGGACAAACAAGTTTCGGCAATTGAGCAAAATGGAGAAAAAGTGCCTACCGAAAAAACGGGCCGTACCGGAGCATTGCCGCATATTGGTACAGGCTGGTATCGTAATACATTTTCTATTCCGGAATTTAAAAAAGGAAAAAAAGCACTTCTTATTTTCGAAGGCGCTATGAGTGAACCTCAGGTTTATTTAAACGGAAAAAAGGTAGGAGAATGGGGTTACGGCTATAGCTATTTTTATATTGACATTAGCAAAGATCTTATTCCGGGAGCAGAAAACCTGCTGGCAGTAAAATTGACCAATGAACCATTTTCGTCAAGATGGTATCCCGGAGCCGGTTTATACAGAAAAGTGAGTATCGTGGTAAAAGAGCAGGAAAGTTTTACGCAATGGGGAACTTTTATTACCACTCCTGACATCAATGAAAATACCGCTGTTGTGGATCTTAAAGCAGAAGTTAATGGCGATAATCTGTCAATGCTAACGCAAATAAAAGATGCAGATAATAATGTAGTAGTGACACAGAAAGTGACAGAAATGAAAGACGGAAAATTTCATCAAAGTATTGCTGTTGCCAAACCTCATTTATGGAGCCCTGAAACGCCTTATTTGTATACCGCGATTACTAAATTATACGCAGCTGACGGAACTTTAAAAGACGAACAAAGTATAAAATTTGGTATCAGATCGATTAAATACGAACCGCATATTGGCTTTAGTCTTAACGGAAAAGTAACAAAATTTAAAGGGGTTTGTCTTCATCATGACCTTGGACCTCTTGGTGTTGCAGTAAATAAAGCGGCGCTTAGAAGACAGCTTACGATTCTGAAAGATATGGGCTGTAACGCCATTAGAAGTTCTCATAATATGCCGTCTTTTGAACAGCTTGAATTGGCTGACGAAATGGGATTTATGTTTCTGGCTGAAAGTTTTGATGAATGGGCAAAGCCAAAGGTAAAAAACGGATATCATCGTTTTTTTGAAGAATATGCAGAGAAAGATATTGTAAATCTGGTAAGAGCCACACGAAATCATCCTTGTATTGTAATGTGGAGTTCAGGAAATGAAGTTCCGGATCAATATGGAGCCGAAGGTTTAACAAGAGCTAAGTTTTTACAGGATGTTTTTCATAGAGAAGATCCTACGCGCCCGGTAACGGTGGGAATGGATCAGGTAAAACAAACTATGGAATCCGGTTTTGGGGCTTTATTAGATGTACCTGGTTTGAATTACAGAGTGCATCTTTATGAAGAAGCGTACAAATCATTTCCGCAAGGATTTATTTTGGGTTCAGAAACAGCTTCAACAGTGAGTTCAAGAGGAATTTATAAATTTCCTGTTGTGCAGCAAAAAGAGAAGCAATACAATGATCTTCAATCTTCATCTTATGATCTTGAAGCTTGCAGTTGGTCGAATGTTCCTGATGAAGATTTTGTATTGCAGGATGATAAACCTTGGGTTATAGGCGAATTTGTCTGGACAGGTTTTGATTATTTAGGAGAGCCAACGCCTTATGATGAAAAATGGCCATCAAGAAGTTCTTATTTCGGTATTTCAGATTTAGCAGGACTTCCTAAAGACCGTTTTTATTTGTACAGAAGCAGATGGAATAAGCAGGATAAAACGCTTCATATATTGCCACATTGGAACTGGAAAGGAAGAGAAGGCGAGATTACTCCTGTTTTTGTTTACACGAACTATGACAGCGCAGAGCTTTTTGTAAATGGAAAAAGTATGGGAATCCAGAAGAAAAACAATTCAACTCCGCAAAACCGTTATCGTTTGATGTGGAATGATGTGAAATATGAACCTGGAACGGTAAAAGTGGTAGCATTTGATTCGAATGGTAAAATAGCTGCCGAAAGCGAGGTTAAAACAGCCACAGATGCCTATAAAATTGTTCTCGAAGCAGATCGCGAAACTATTAAGGCTGACGGAGAAGATATTTCTTTTGTAACGGTTTCAGTAGTGGATAAAAACGGAATTCCTTGTCCTACAGCAATCAATGAACTCAACTTTAAAGTAACGGGCGCTGCAACTTACAGAGCTGCTTGTAATGGCGATGCCACATCATTAGAAATATTTCATGAAAATAAAATGAAGCTTTTCAGCGGAAAACTCGTCGTTTTGGTTAAAGCAGTCAAAACTGCTGGAGCAATACAATTGGAAGTAACAGGTAAAGGACTTCAGAAGGGGAAGATAAATTTAAAGTCTGAACTTTAGTAATTACAATATTGCAATAACATTAAAAAGTTTGCAGAGATTAAGTTAGTTAGTTAAAAAGCCACTCTAAAATTGAGTGGCTTTTTGTTTTTGTTAAAACTAGTTTGTAACTACCGCATCATTAGCATAAACAACACCTTCGTAGCAAGCATTATAAATGTCTTTCAAATCTTCCAGGTTTGTTACTCTTGGATTAAAACCGGTACATGGATCAATTAATGCATTATTGGCAATATAGTCCAGGTTTTTTGCCCAGTCTTCTTTTGAAATTCCAAATTCTTTTAGAGAAGAAATATTGTTGACTCTTTTTCTTAATCCTTCAATAGACTGTGCCAGTTCTTCAGCAGTTTCAAGTCCAATTACTTTTGCCAGTGATGGAAATTTAGTAGTAGCCGAATTATTATATCGAATAACGTTAGGTAAGAAGATCGCATTTGCACATCCGTGCGGAATACCATATAAAGCACCTACCTGATGAGACAACGAGTGAACAATTCCTAACCATGCATTATTAAAAGCTAAACCTCCCATAAATGAAGCATCGTGCATATTTTGACGTGCAGTAATATTTGAAGGATTTTTTACAGCTTCTTCCAGATTATCAAAAACAATTTCTAATCCGCCTTTTGCTAAAACATCAGCAAAATTATCATCAATATTAGAAACATAGGCTTCAACACAATGTGTTAACGCATCTAAACCTGTATTTGATGTTACATGAGCTGGCATCGAGGCACAAATTTCTCCATCGATTATGGCAATATCCGGAGTTAATTCATATGAAACAATTGGATATTTTACTCCTTTTTCACGATCTGTGATTACCGCCAAACCTGTTGTTTCAGTTCCTGTTCCGCTAGTAGACGGAATGGCTATAAATCTGGCTTTGTTTCTAAGTACCGGTACGCTAAACGGTTTAATAAGTGAATCAAATTCGATATTTGGGTGTTCGTAAAAAATCCACATTGTTTTAGCAGCATCAATTGCAGAACATCCACCAATACCTACGATCCAGTCCGGCTGAAACTCACGCATAGCTTCCGCACCTTTAAAACTGGTTGCTGATGACGGATCTTCTTCGACACCATCAAATACAAAAGTTGCTATTCCTGCTTCGTTCAAAAATGCCAAAGCTTTATCCAGCGTTCCGCTTTTTTTCATCGAACTTCCGCCAGTTACGATAAAAGCTTTTTTACCTTTTATATTTTTTAATTCTTCAAGACTTCCGGGACCATGGAAAACTTCTCCTGCAACAAATAGTTTGCTCATCTTTAAATAGTATTTAATTATTGATGCAAAGTTAAATGCGAGGGCAGGGCAGTATGTTATACAAACAAGACTATGCGGTATAAATTTGCGCCAATTCCTGCTGAAGTTCGGTAGGTGTTTCTTTGAGTTTTGCCCGTACAAATTTATTAAGTGCTGACGGAGAACTAAATCCCAGCTCAAAAGCAATTTCTTTGTGTGAGAGATCAGAAAACAATAATTGACGTTTGATTTCTGTCAGGATCCTATTATGAATCGCATTTATTGCAGTTTCACCACAATGCTTTTTGGTTATTTCATTGAGTTTTTTAGGACTAATAGAAAGTTGTGACGCGTAGTATTGCACTGTGCGTTCACTTTTATATTGTTGATTTAATAATTTTTTAAAACCAATATAAATATGCTGATTTGTTTTTTGATGTAATACAGGATGTTGACCATGTACAGATTCTATAAGTCCCAATAAAAACACTTTGATGTAAAAGCGGGCTTGTTCTTTTTTGACAAGGCTTGGTTTATTGTAAATATTCTGAATGTTTTTTACAAGGGCAATTGCTTCTTCGAATTCCTGATTGGGAAGTGCTGTACAATTAAGATTGGCAGAAAGATTTACGTTATAAGGACTTAACTCGTTTTTTAATATATCGGAACAAAATAGTACTTCTTCAAATAAAATTATTTTACCGGTTAAGTCATCGCTAAAATTAGATAAAAAGCAAATTTGTTCCGGAAAGATAATAGAAATTTTCCCTGTTTTGAGAAAATGAATTTTGTCTTCGATCTGTATTTCAACTTTTCCTTTTGCTACAACGATAATAAAAAAGTGATCATTTTTGTGCGGTTGCTGATAGCTTTTTAAATGTTCCTTTTCTAAATCAAAAACACGAAATGATAAATTTTTATCTTCTGTTTTTTGAAGATTTTTTTTAAGCTCGGACCTTTTTATGTTCATTAGATATATTTCTAATACCAAACAGCTTTTTTAAGTTGTGTGATATTGACTGGATTTTGTTATTGAGATATTTTATTTAGGGAAACTAAAACGAATAATAATTTTGCAAATTTAAACAATAGTGCAATATTATTATTATTATTATTATTATTATTATTCGTTAGTTCGCTATTTTAAATACTTGTATAAAAAAAGCTGGTTTTTGTTATATATCGGGAACGTTTATCTGCTTACAAGAGCAATTTCTTTCCATGATTTATGAAACAGATTAAAAAGCTCATTAGAATCAACATCAATTTCAGAAGCAGAATACATTAATGTTAATTGATTCGTTTCTTTGTTAAGAGCCATATTCCAAAGCATCTTAGAAAGTCTTCCTTTGTATTTTTCAGGATTATTGATAGTAACCACAACCAAAGTATCTCCTCCGTTTTTTTCTGATTGAATATCGGCTACATCTTCCCAGTTTACAATGCCAAATGATTTTGACATAGGCGTAGTTTTGCCATAAAAGTTGTGTTTATTGAGTTCAATTAAAGGGCTTTTGTCTTTTAAGCTCAGTACACTTTTTAATAAAAGAATAAACATGATTAAAAATGCTGCCCCTGAAAATACAAGTGGTTTTATTTTGAGCTCGTTATCAAATATTCCGGCACTATAGATTATAACAAGAAGCAGAATAAGACAGACTCCCAAAGAGGTGAATAATAGTTTTTTTGTTTTCTTTGAATTTCTGTAAAGTTGAATTCCATTGCCTGTTGTGTTAATTTCCTGCATTTTAAATTGAATTGATTGTTTGTATTTGAATATTTATTGACCCATTGGGTGAAATTATTTTTAACACATAGAAACATAGAATTACTGAACTTAAGAAAGACGTTTTACTTGCATTAACACATCCCGATAGCTATCGGGAATATGTGTTAGAAACAAGTTTCTTTCAATAATCTTTTCAAAAATATAAAATCTATGTTTCTATGTGTTTAATTTATTTTTTTATGCGTGACACCCAACAGGTTTATTTATTTATTTATATTTAATTTATTTAAAAATTCGTCCAATGATTTTTCCAATATCAGCAAAATCATCCAGATTGCTTACGGCTCTTTTTTCGGTAACCGTTTTGTCCATTTTCGAAAAAGGATAAATTAGAATATAATTATTGTTGTTGAGGTTTTTATTTAAAATTTCCGGGACATTTTGCATTTGCGGAATATAGGAATGCATTCCTCTGTCTGCCATTAGTATAATCAAACCTTCGTCCTGTTCTAAAGTACAGGCAGCTTCCTGGGCTTCCTGCCATGTTGTTACAGTATTAAAAATGGCTTCAATATTGGCTTTTTTAATAATACTCTTTAAAATTTCGGTTGTTTTATCATTGGCATAAAAACTCATTTTGGCCCCTGAGTTTTTACCTATATTCCAAACCCTTAACAAGGAATGAAAAAAACCGGGCTCACGTTCTGCATTTGCAGGAATTAGTACAGCGTATTTTTTTATAGTAGCAACGGGTTGAACGGCATGATATATAATAACATTTATTTCCTTGTTGCGCAGGTAACCGTTATAAAGATTATAGGTGAATGAAGATGAAAAGCCTTTTTCTTCCTCCAGTCCAATGATGAGATCTGTAATATTTTGTTCCTTGGCAACATTGCTTATCCCTAATACGACATCATTATCATATCGGGTAATAGGATTTAGTTTTACATCTGCTCCGGCAGCCATATTTACAGCTTCGCCAAGCAATTTTTCTGCATTTTTAGACGAAGATTCACTTTTATCTTCATTGATAATATTTACGGCAAACAGGCTGTCTTTATTGGTTTGTGTTTTGATGAGCAAACCAAGATTTACTATTTTTTCAACGGTATTTTCATGGTTTAATGCCAAAAGGATTTTTTCATTTTCATGACTTGTTCCTGCAACCGTTTCTTCTTTATCTGAATCTGCAATTCTTTGTGCACTTGCCATCGAAACAAATGATGAAATTGTACAGGAAACCAGGATAAGTAAAATACTTCCGTTTAGCACGTGTTCATTCAAAAGTCGGACAGGTTCTCCTGCTTCATTTTCGAACAAAATAATATTGTATCCTACCATTACAGAAGCCAGTGTTGCAGCTGCAGAGGCGGCGCTCATCCCGAAAATAAGCGTACCCTCGTCATTGGTAAGGCTGAATGTTTTTTTGGTCAAAATAGCGGCTGCATATTTCCCCCCAATAGAAGCTATCAGCATTACTGAAGCTACACCCAGCGTTTCCCAACTCTGAATAAAAGCGTTAAAATCGATAAGCATACCAACACTTATAAGAAAGAAGGGAATGAAAATCGCGTTTCCAACAAATTCTACACGGTTCATAAGCGATGAGGTATGCGGTATAAGTCGGTTAAGGGCAAGTCCGGCAAAGAAAGCTCCAATGATGGCTTCAATTCCGGCTAATTCGGCCAGTAAAGCAGCAAGGTATATCATGACAATGACAAATATATACTGCGAAATTTTATCCTCGACATTCTTAAAAAACCAGCGCGCTATAATAGGAAACACAAGTAAAACAATCAAAGCAAATACCAGCATAGAAACGGATAATTTTACCCAGAATGAAGTTCCTACTTCTCCCTGCGACATACCTACGACGACGGCTAAAACGACCAGTGACAATACATCGGTAATCATTGTTCCGCCAACAGTTATGTTTACAGCCAGTTTTTTGGCGATGCCAAGTTTGCTTATCATTGGATATACAATAAGAGTATGCGACGAAAAAAGGCTGGCAAAAAGTACGGTAGTTAAAACTGAAAAATGCAAGACATAGTAACCGCCAATAAGTCCCAGTACAAAAGGCACTATAAAAGTATAAATCGAAAAGGTGATACTCTTCCATTTGTTCTTTTTAAAATCACCCATGTCAATTTCAAGTCCTGCTAAAAACATGATATAAAGAAGTCCGGTTGTACCCGTTACGACAACGCTGCTGTCCCTGGCAAGCACATTAAATCCGTTTGGGCCTATGACAGCTCCGGCTATAATAAGACCTAAAAGATGCGGTACTTTTATTTTATTGAGCAAAAGCGGAATACATAATATTATGACAAGCTCAATCAGGAATTTTAACAGCGGATCTTCTATGGGGAGGCTTACGTGTTGTATACTTAGTAACATATTTTATTTTTTTTGAGGAAGAGTAAGTTCAACAGAAAATCTTGCTGTACAATTATCCTGTCCTGTTATGGTCTGAGTACCTTTTATAACATTGTTTTTGATATCATCAAGAACTACATTCATTTTTACACCATTTTTAGAGATAGTGTCGGTTTTAAATTCAAGCAATATTTTATCCTCAATATATTTTGCCTGAAACACACGAATGAGCTTTTTGTTGTTTAAAACATTCGTATAAATTCCGGTTGAATCTGATAAAAATTGCCAGGTTTCGTTGCGCTGATCTCCAATTACATATTTACTACAGTTAGATTCACGACACAACATTTTACTGTTCCAGATTCCCTGAATGTTTTCCGGCCATTCTTTTATAGAGAAGGTAATGTCTTTTACGGTATCTTTTAAAGCGTAAATACTGTCGCGAAACTGGAGCAGGGATTGATAGTCTGATTCCTTTTCGGCTATTTTTTCTTCTCTTACATTCAAAGCTTGTTCTCTTTCTTGCAGTTCAAGTTCTTTTTTGTTTTCACATGAAATAAAAAGGAATGTAAGGATCAATAATAGAGGGATTTTTTTCATAAAACAGGTCTTATGGATTACATTTTGTGGAAATAAAAATGCACACTTTTACGAGTGCAAAAGAAACTTAGGTACTACAAGGTACTAAAATAATTAGGAAAAAGCCTGTTTTTGGCTCATTAAGATTTAACTGGTTTTACTTTTGGCTGAAAAAAATTGGAGTATTAAACATTAGAAGATACATATAAAACACATGCAGATGATTCTGTAATAAGTGACTATGTTTCTTTTTTATGGATGATGAGCAGCTTTTGTAAAAATCTATTATTGTTTAAAAAAAAATTGGCTTAAAGTTATTGAGTTAACCTTATTTTTATTGAGTTAATGTGATGCCTTAAATTCAAGTACATTTATTTTAAAAATAATTACAATTACTATTTATAATGCATTTCAAATACCTACTGATTTTTTTTGTTTTATTTTCAATTAAATCAAACTCGCAAATTTCTCAGATTGTAGAAGAGAAAAAAAATTTCCGGGCAGCAGATTCGCTTTTAAAAGAGCCCAGTTTTTCTGTTCACAAAGACAATTATTTTTTAACGGGAGTGCCTGTCAATACCGATATTACAAGAAATACTGCTGATGTAAAATATCAGGTAAGTTTTAAATTACGATTGAATTCAAAGCCTTTGTGGGGTGGATTTTTTCCCTATTTAATGTATACCCAAAAGGCGTTTTGGGATATTTATGCAAGTTCAAAACCATTCTCAGAAATTAATTTTAATCCCGGTGTAGCGATTGTTCGTCCGTTTTATCTAAAAGGAGGAAGGCTTACGTATGGAAGCGTCTCATTCGAACATGAATCAAATGGAAGGGATTCTATTTACTCAAGAACCTGGAACATGCTTGCTTTTTCTTTAAAATCTCAGATTTCTCCACGATGGATTGTTGGTTTAAGAGGATGGATTCCGCTTGTGGATAAAGAGGATAATCCCGGACTTACCAAATATGTAGGTTATGGCGAAGCGAGTGCCACGTATCAGATACAACCCGGACGATGGAGCGCGGACATTCTTTTCAGGAAAGGAAGCGGTCTTATTAATTACGGATCCTTACAGACACAAGTAAACTGGAGGCCATACAAAAGCGAGAATTATTATCTCACGCTACAATGGTTTGTGGGGTATACAGAAAGTTTGATCGATTATCAGGAACACAAAAGCATGGTGCGTATAGGATTTACAATCAAACCTGAAAATATGGGTATTTTCTAAATTCACATCAATTTTTATTTGCTGCCCAAAATATAGAATTTCTTAAAAGGGTAGTGTAAGCTTCATTTTGAAACAATTCAGGCGAATGCCCCATAAAGATGTAAACATTACGGGATTTAAAATGGTTGTTTGTCCAAATTACGGGATGATCGCCCATTTTTATTTTTGAATCAGGCTCATAAGTAGATTCATCTACTGAGCCTATGACCTGTACATTTGACCGAGGGCTTTTATTATACGTATACCATTCTTCGGTATTCACAAAAAAGTTTGAAGGAACTCCTTTTGTTATAGGATGCAATGAATCTTCAATGTTTACTTTGGCTCTGGCGAAAGTGGGAATATAATCTAAAAACTTTATACCGCCCATAAAATCAGAAAACCATTGCCAGATTGGGTATCCGTCGAATTCGCCCAATAAAGTAGCATGATGTAATCCTACCCAGCCGCCTTTGCCATTATTCATATATTTCTCAAAAGCTTTCATAGATTCTTTGCTCCAGGTATAAGGAGGATAATCCAGTTGTATAAAAACCTGATATTTTTTTAGAAGAGCTTCGTTTATTGTTTTAGTACTTTCGACATAATCAATAGTACAACTGCTATCGACAGCGAGTTTGTTTAGCCAGGGCTTTGCAGCCTTGGTAAAAGCCAGATGATGTCCGCCATTTTCGTATAAAACCAAAACTTTGAATTTTGATTTTTTTGACTTCTGGGCAGTACAATTGGTCTGAAAAAAGAAGCAGAATATTACCAAACAGATTACTAGTATCGAATTTTTCATTGAATTATCAAATTGCTATTTTACTCATTGATAGTCGCTATTACATTTTCTCTACGACCTGTTTTTAAATCAATGACTTCAAATTTTTTGGTAGAAGAAAAAGAACCTATATCACTATCACTATTGATTAAAATGCCACCAACTAGAATAACGTATTTGCAATTGTATGTAGTAGCAGCAACTAATTCCTCAATGCGTTTATCGATCGAATCGTAGATTATTTCTGTGGCTTCATAAAGCGGTATTTCGGCTTTTAGGATTCTTTCTTTCTGTTTGAACAGGATTTGTTCAATACTATTCATCTGATAATCTATTTCTGTAATATGGCCGGGTTTGATAGTATTATTGATTAGTTTATGCAAAGCACCATTGGCTGCACCACAACAACCCGAAGGTTTATTTTGTCCAAAGCGATTAATCTCACCAATAATTCCTTCTTTCGAAATACCAATATGTGGTCCGTAATAGATAAAAACGGCTCCGTCATCAGGAACATGACTCGCAAATGCCTGCATTCCAGTTAATCCCGTAAAAGGAAATCCGTCTAAACCTCCCATTTTAAAAGGGCCCAGAAATTCATTTGTTCGTACAGGATATTGAATACTATTTACATCATCACTGCAAATACTGTCTGCAAACATGATTTGCGCAGGTTCCAGATCTAGTTTTTCTTCTACATAATCAATGATTTTGTTCATAAAATCAATGGTAGTCAATGCATCAGGATAGTATTTTCTAATAATTTCTAGTTTTTCTCTTTTTTTCATTCTCAACAAGGGTTAAAATTTTGCGGTATTGCAGTGTTAAGGAAAGATGCATAAGATCTTGAGAAGATCTTAATTCCGAGGAAAGAGTAAAGTTAAATAATTTATTAAAGAACTTATTGAACCTTATTTATTTTCTTATAAAGAATTTTAAGAAAGTAGGTTTGTATATTTATAAAATACTGAAATTGTAGGGTTTAACTTTTTTTATTAAATTTGATATGACAATTTCTAGCAATACCTGTTATGGAAAAATTAAAACGCCCGGTTTATGTCAAAGCGGGTACTGATGATTTTTTTAAAAAGATGCGCACAGAAGTGAACGAAACTATTTTACAAAATTCATCCTTGTACCTATTAAATATCGTTAAGTCAATAGGACTTTTAGTTCTCTTTTTCCTATTTTATTCCTGTATTTTGCTGTTTGGAAACAGTATTTCTTTATTATTTCTTTTTTATATTTTGTGCGGGATTACCATGATTGTGCTTTTTATCAATGCATTTCATGATGCGGCACATGGGGCATTGTTTAAGAAATCAAAGCATAACGAATGGTTTATGTATGTACTGGAATTATTTGGCGGTAATCATTGGCTCTGGACACGCCGCCACATTAATCTTCATCATGCTTATCCTAATGTTCCCGATTGGGATATTGATATTAAACAAAGTGATATCATCAGGATTTTTCCCAGTAGTCCGTTGTTTCATTATCACAAGTACCAGCATATTTATATGTGGCTTATTTATCCTTTTTATAGTTTGAACTGGATTTATGTAAGGGATTTTAAAGACTTCTTTGGAAATAAGGATAATTACGTAAAAAAAGTAGTAGATAAAATTCCTCAAAGAGAAGTGCTGAGGTTGTTTGCAGCGAAAATCATCAACCTTGCTTATTTGCTCTTTATTCCAATATACGTCCTAAATCAGCCGTGGCATATTATTTTAGCAGCCTGGTTGGCCATGCATTTGTGCGGAAGCATGTTGGGAGTTGTAGCTCTTGTTTCGACACATGTAGATGAAGATGCTCATTTTCCTGTTACTGATCATGAAGGAAATCTTTCGGCTACCTGGGCAATGCATCAAATGATTGTAACAAAAGATTTTAGTACCAATAGTAAATTAGCCAATTTTTTGTACGGAGGTTTTACACATCATGTTGCACATCATCTATTCCCTGGCGTTGGACATACTTATTACCCTTATATTACACCAATTATAAAACGTTATGCCAGGGAGTATAATCTTCCTTATACCTCATATCCCTTTTATCATGCCGTTCGCTCGCACTTTCGAATGCTTAAAAGCAAAGGCACAAAGGAAAATATTATGATGACCGGTGAGATCTGATATTTGATTTTGGATTTATCTTATATTGTTGATTTTTAAGACCTCTTTTCTTCTTTTTTGTGAGTTTTTGATAAACAGTTGTGAAAAAATAATCAGCTTTGTAATAAGTAACCCTTAATTGTAATAATTGTACGGCTTATTCCGCTTATTTTTAAGAAATGAGTAATTCATCGGACAATTTTGTTTTTCGTCGATATTTCAGGCAATTTTAATTCAGAATTAATACATATATTCGCAAAAATTTTCGCGAATGAAAGTAATATTACACGTATTAATATTGGGTTGTTTTTTTAACGTTGCACTTTACGGACAAAACGAGACCAATATCACTTATGGGCTCAAGCTTGGCGGGCTATTCTCTCAAATTAGCAATCTGCCGGAAAGTATTAAAGGCCGTGACAATACTTTCGACAATAGTGTGATGGAAAGTAAAGGCGGATACGGACTTGAAGGCGGCTTTTTTTTAAATTGCAAACTTTATGATACCCGTGTGGCAATCCAGCCTGAAATTTTATTCAGACAATCGGGAGAAACGGTCAATTATCACGATGCTACAGGAAAAGAGTTTGAGTTAGGACTTCACTATTCTTATCTGCAAATTGGTGCTTTGTACAAGGTATATCCTTACGAAGGGCTAAATTTAGGTTTTGGTGCATTTTATGGCATCAGTTTATCTTCTAATAATCTTACTTACAAATCCAACGAAGCCGGAGGAATGTACGATGTTGCGACCAGACAATTTTATAAAGATGGTCTTGACGGTACAGATGATTTCTCCTTGTGTTTTGCCCTGGGGTATGAATTGCATCAGAGTATCCACTTCGATTTACGTTACTATTTAGGCGTAAAAGATGTCGTAAAAAGTAATTCTTCCTCCTTTCAGTTTATCGAAAATCAAAATAAAAGCAGTGTCATTTGCTTCTCTTTAGGTTATAGTTTTCATCAATGGTAATTTCAATAAAAAACATGAAAAAAATTATTTTGCTTCTTTTATTAGTAAGCACAAAATCGCTGTTTGCACAAGGTGACAGAGAGATAACTTATGGTCTTTTTGCAGGAGGAATTTATTCTACCATGTCTAATCTTCCAGATGTAATTGTACCAAAAGGAATTTACGAAGGATATACTCTAAAAGAAGAAGGTAAGTTTGGCGGTACTGCAGGTATTATGATCAACTGGAAATATCCGTATGCTAAAGTGAGTATCCAGACCGAATTGTCGTATTCAGGACAGAGTACCGATTTGAAATATGAAGATATCAAAGGATTAAAATATAAAATGACATTTGGATACAGTTATCTGAATGTCGGTGCACAATTTAAATATTATCCTGTTGAAGGATTTTATATTGGTGCGGGACCTTACGTAGGATTTAATATTGCCAGCGATAATATAAAATACAGTTCGAATGCCCAGGAAATATTTGCTGATTCAGGTACTTATTTTGAGCCGGATGCCAATGTGCAAAAAGTTTTGAAAGAATCTCTAACTGGGAAAAACTATTTCTACGGTATGCTTTCTGCCGGATATGAGTTCAATTCGAGACTTTCTGTAGGAGCGCGTTACACTTTAGGACTTACAGATGCTTTGACTACCGAGGAAAACGGACATCGTTACAGCGAGAATAAAAACAAGATCAATAGTATGTCGCTCATTATTGGTTACTCTTTTGATTTTGATGATTTAGCCAATTTCTAAATAGTCGCTCATCATTTTAAAAACATAAAATTATGTACAGAAAGATTTTTTTAATATCCGCTTTTGTAACCTTATTGACGAGTAATTTAATTTTTTCTCAGCAAAAAGCAGTACCCGGATTAGTTGAAGAACCACAATTTTGGATTAAATCCCAAAATAATGGTGAGGCGTATTATTGGGAAAGTCTGACAAAGAAGGAAGCCAAAATATCAGGCCGAAAACATAATGGAGCAGTTTTTAATTTTAATCCCAGTATTGTTTTTGACAGCACACAAGATTCACTGATTTTACCTCTGGGAATAGAAAGCAAAAGAAAACAAACCCTGTTTATGGTCTACAAAGTAAAAGACAGTTTGAAAGAACAATTTTTATGGACGATAAACGATACTAAAAAAACACTTTCTGTAGCGACCAATAAACGTTTGGTCGATTTAAAAAAATACTCCTATCAAACCTATCAGGAGAAAATTAAACCCAACAAAGCCAATATTCATTTCTTTCAGCAAAATGTAACGGATAGTGTTGCAAAGTTATCGTTGCTTACTATTGGTCAAAAGTCAAGATTTGAAAAATTACCACCCGAAGAATTCAAAGGAAATATCAGCGAGATTTTAGTCTATAACAGGGTTTTGTCAGGTATGGAAACTCAAAAAGTAGCAAGTTATCTTGCGGTGAAATATGGTATTTCACTCTCGCAGTTTGATATCAAAAATTATCTCAATAGTAAAGGGCAAACCATTTGGGATATCAATCAACATAAAGGATTTGAAAATTCAATTACTGCAGTGGGTCGTGATAATGCCAGCGGATTATTGCAACCAAAAAGCAGTAATATGGTCGATGAAGGACTCCTGACTATTGGACTTAAAAGTAAATCGAATACCATTCCGGATAATTATTTTGCTTTTTGGAGTGATAACGGAAAAAATCTTCTGGTAAAAAAACAAGAACAAGGAGAACCAATTGGAATCGCCAAAGAATGGCAGCTGGATTTTACCAACCCAACTGATTTAAGTCTTGACTGGACACTGAATCCAAAATTCATAAAAGGCACTTTGCCCAAAGATACTTACTTCTGGTTGCTAGTAGACTATTCCGGCAAAGGAACTTATGACGAGAAAGATTCGGAATACATTCGATTGGCCAGTACTTCGAGTCAGGAAAAACTGGTGTTGAATGATTTTAACTGGGACAAACAAAAATCTGGCAAAGCCAAATTTACCCTGAAAGTCGCCCCTGAAATGTTCAGCCGTGTCTGGATTACAGAGGCAACCTGTGGTGTTTTAGGATCAGGACAATTAAATTATTCTATAGAAGGCGGTGAAGCGCCATTTACCCTTACAGTAAAAAAAGAAGGCAGTGAAGTTGCCGTAAAACAATGGAATCAGGCCGCAAAAAGCGCAACAGGCGTGCAGCTTTCATCAGGAACTTATGATTATATTGTAAGGGATGCAAAGGGAAATTTGTACTCAGAAACTGTTTTTGTTGCCGATAAACAAGGAACATTCCCAAACCTGAAATCAGATTATTTATTAAAAGACGGTAACGCCATAACGCTAGATGCAAGCAAAGATCTTCCTTCGGGTAATTATCAATACCAATGGTTTTACGAAGGTGATTTTATAGACGATAATCCAAAAATATTAATCGATCAGCCGGGAGAATATGAGCTTCGATTGATAAACGATCAGGAATGTAAAACATCTAAGAAAATTGCCGTTGCTACTGACGGAAAAGAAATAACAGATGCAAGCGTACTTATTTTATACCCCAACCCAACTACAGACGGTCATTTTTCTCTTGCAATGCAATTCCCAAAAAAGACAAATGCCAACATTAGTATTTATACGCCAAGCGGTTCACTTTTAAAACAAAAACAATTCAGCCAAATCGAAACTTATTTGTATCAAGATGTTATAAAAAGTGCTTCAGGAATGTATTTAATAAGCGTAAGATCAGATTTCGGAACCAAAACTTTCAAAGTGATTGTGAAGTAATTCAAACGTATCTCATCAAAAGATAATACGAATTACACTTGGAAAAAATAGACAGATTGCCCCATAATTGATTACCCTACTTTATGAAAAATAAAATTATAATACTGGTATTTTTAATAGGTTCTTTTTTGTTTGCCGCCAATTTTGGCCCCTACAAAATAGCCTCTTTATTTACTCAAGGTAATGCTGAGAACGAATTGGTTATTGAAAAAGCAAAAGCAGATTCGATCGCAATTCTTAAAAACGAAACTAAAAATACAAAATCATTTAGTGCAGATATTGCTGAGGGAATTATCGGGATCAGGGATGAATCTGATATTGATGATGCCTACGATAATGTCTTTCATCTTAAAGTGGATGCTTTGCCTTCTAACGGAGAAAATGTGTATCTGCAATATGAATTGTACGGATACGATCAGGCAGCTTCTATTTCGAGAAGTTTAAACAACCAACCCAGTATTGGAGGACAATTTGTATCGCAAAATAACCATTGGAGCAAACAATCGGAGTTGCTTTCAGAAAAATCATTGCATGAAGGAGACAACGTTTTATTGTTTACAGCTCCTGAAGGAACTTCAAATTCGTACCGAATAAAAAATGTTCGTATTGTTTATAAAACCGCTCTGGCTTCGACTGACTTTACTTTATTAAAATCAGATAACAAACTCTATATCAAAGGGACCAATTTTCCTTCTCAAATCAGAAAAATGACTATTGGCGGAATTTCGATTGATGTCAATCAGCCTGAATTTGAATTGGTATTAGACGCGGCAACTACAGGAAAATCAATTTTGGTAACCAAAGAAACGACAACTGGAGTTATTGTAAATGAGAAATTAGAGTTCAGTCAATTTTTGAAAGTTCCGGGTTACAGACCGCTGGAAAATGCTAAAGAACGTATTGCTAAAACCATCAACTTTGAAACTGTAAATACATTAGATTATAAAGCTTTTTCGGCAGTTTTTCCTGTTGGAGCTTTAAAAAGTAATGTAAAAGTATCCGTAAGCGGACTTCGAAAAATAGATATTGCTCCGCTAAATTCTGCTATGGTCAACGTTACAGGAACCAATGCAGGTTTCAGGTTATTGCCACACGGAACCATTTTCAAGAAAGCTGTAACCTTGTCATTACCTTACGATAAAAAAACAATTCCTGAAGGTTATACAGAGAAGGATATTAATGTATTTTATTTCGATGAAAACAAAAGATTGTGGCAGGAAGTAACCAAAGATTCACTGGATATCAAACAAGGAATTATTAAGGCGAAAACCACTCATTTTACCGATTTTATTGCCGGAATTATAAAAATGCCCGAATCTCCAGAAACTTCAGGATATACACCAACAAGCATAAAAGACTTAAAGGCGGCAAGTCCGTTAGTAGGAATTCAGTCAATTGCGCCGCCTTCGGCCAACGGAAGAGGAACGGCAAGTACCGGATTTTCGATCGTGATTCCAAACGGAAGAGGCGGTATGCAGCCTTCTTTTAACCTGCAATATGATAGTGATGGCGGTCATAGCTGGGCAGGTATGGGCTGGGATATTTCTGCTCCGGCAGTAAGTATCGAAACCCGTTGGGGAGCACCACGATACGATGCATCAAAAGAAACTGAAACTTATGCAATTGCAGGAGAACAATTAATCCCCAATTCGCACAGAGCTGAATGGGTAGGAAGAACAACCGACAAACAGTTTTATCCAAGACGTGAAGGCGCATTCCAGCAAATTATTCGTAAAGGATCCTCTCCTAAAAATTATTATTGGGTCGTAAAGGACAAAAGCGGAGTGGCCAGTTACTATGGAGGAAACGCATCAGGACTTTCAACCGATGCCATTTTGCAGGATGGGTCCGGAAATATTGGGCATTGGGCGCTATGTCTTCAGGTCGATCTAAAAGGAAATACAGTTGAATACGAATACGATAAAAAAGACGGAGAACTATATCTTAAAAAAGTTTATTATACCGGTTTTGATTCCCAAAAAGGAAACTACAGCGTTACTTTTGTAAAAAATGCTGATTTAGGAGAAGCTAACCGTGCAGATGTAGAGGTTTCGGCAAGATTAGGTTTCAAACAGCTGAACAATCAATTATTACGCAAAATAGAAGTACGCTACAAAGACGATATGATTCGCAGTTATGAGCTGAAATACAAAGAGGGCGCTTTTAAGAAAACATTGCTTGAATCAATTTCTGAATATGATTCTGAATCAAAATTATTTTACACCAATACGCTGGATTATTTTGATGATGTTCGTGATGCTTCAGGGAAATATATTCCGTTTGGGACCGAGCAGAATTGGAGTGTGCCTGATGATCATTTAAAAAATAACATTTTACCGAATGTTGATGTATCAGGAAAACATACGCTGGGAAATAGTTCGAATGGTAAATCGGCGGGAATAAATTATCGAATTGGAGTTGGGTTATCTACCGATTCTGGAAATTTTAAGCAAAATACTGTAGGGGCGCATGGTGGAAATAGTTGGGGATCCTCTGAAACTATTGTAACCCTGGAAGATTTAGATGGCGATCAGCTTCCGGACAAAGTATTTAGAAAAGGAGATAATGTGTATTATCGAAAAAATCTTTCTAATCAGGGAACTAATGGTTTTGGAGAAATTCAGGAAATATCATTAAATAATATAGGAAACTCATCCAGTAAAACTTTCAATTGGGGAGTAGATTTAGTTATAGGATATTCAAAAGTTAGTGCTAGTGTTGGTTTTGATAAACAATATACCAACAGCAAAACAAAAAGTTATTTCATGGACTTTAACGGTGACGGACTAGTTGACTTTGCCAATAACGGGCAGGTTTATTACAACCGTTTAGTTAATGGAGTTCCAACTTTTAAACCAGGCAGTACGGGAACACCTTCGCCGGTTTCAGGAGATGGAGAACTTACTTTGAGTTTTCCGGCTCCGGCAATGACTTTTGAAGAAATGCAGGTCAAAAACCCGTTGCATGATGTGGTTCGTATGTGGGAAGCACCTGTAACCGGGCAGATTAAAGTATCCCATACCTATGAATTACAAAAAGATCTGTCAAAAGAAAGAACAGAATATTTAACCAATGACGGAAAAGATAAAGCAGATGGTGTGCAATTGTTTTTCCAGCAAGGAAATAGTTTAGTATGGAAACAAGCCATTGCCGCAGACGATTATAATAGTAAAACCAAAGAGGATGTAATTACCGTAACAAAAGGAGAAAAGCTATTTTTCAGGGTAAGTTCTGTTATGGATGGAAGTTTTGATCAGGTATTATGGAGTCCAAAAATTTCATATATAACAGTAAATGATGATACGGGCAGTTTATTGCCCATAGCTGATGATGCTGTAGATGCCAACTTATACTCACTGAAAAATTATGATGCCGAAAAAGACTTTTTAAGCAGCACAAATTCGGGCTTATTAGTTTCAGCCGGTACAATTTCTTTTGCAGGAACTTTTGTAAAACCCATTACCTCAGATCATGTTACGCTTCGAATATTTAGAAAAAATCTGGATGCAGGAGCAGTTGAAACGGTACTCTATGAAAAGCAGTTTAAGGCAAATCAAGCCGTTAGTTTTGATATGAGCAGTATTGGAGTATTAAATAATAATGCAACTTCGCAGATTCGTTTTGTTTTAGACAGCAAGACAAATGTAAATTGGAACACCATTACTTTTGATCCTTCGATAAATATGCCTGCTGTGGCACCGGCTGTATCTGAGAATAAGAAAATAGATGTGTATTTACAGCGTTATAAAAAACGACTTGGAAATTATCTTATTGAGAAAAAAAGTTCGACTATTGATGGAATTTTGTCCATTAATTTAGCAGCTACTGATCTTAATTTAATTCCGGGATTTAATCCTCTTAAAACAAAATTAAATGGCAATGTAACCATTACTGCAAAGCAAAATAACCAATTAGTAGCCAGAAAACATTATAAAATGGTTAATGCCGTTTTACAGGAAGATCTGACTGTTTTAGAGCCGGTAACAGATTTTTCAAAAGTTATAAACGGATTACCAATTGATTTGGAAATTAGCGTTCCAGAGTTGGAAAGTAATGCCATAACTCAATATTGTATTTCTCTTTTTCAAATGCCTGTATATCTGAATGTATTGGGTGATTTGGCAGCAACCTGGTCTGCAGATACAAATAAATATGCTGTTTATTCGCCATTTTTTGCTGAAGAATTACAGTTAGGATTAGGGCACAGAGAATGGGGCGGATTTGTTATTAATAATACAGGAGCTTTTGCTTCTGATGTTATAGCAGTGTCGCAATTAAAAACATCTGATACTTACAACGCAGAACCAAACTTAGATCCTGATAACCAGTCAGAAACAGAGCAGCAGGGTTATGATATTGCCAAGGTATATTTTATAGCCATGCAGAGTATGTATGCTAAAAATAATACGGTGGGACTGGAAGAAACCACTTTTATCGACAGCAGATTTATGGGAACTTCGCGTCTTGGTGAAGATGATATTGCCTCTTATTTTGATGCAAGTCTGCCAAGTCTCGACGGTGGAGGAACTATGGCACTGGAAATCTTAAGCGAGAACGAAAGTACCAGTTATTCAGCCGGACTAAAAGTAGGACCGCTTGGCCCGGGAGGAAGTAAAGGAGAAGGAAAAAGTTATGTTACCCAGACTATGGCCGATTTAAACGGTGACCGTTTTCCTGATTATATCCGTGGAAAGGAAGTACAGTTTACTTCTCCGATAGGAGGAATAAGTAGTCAAAAAACTGAAATTTACAATTACAGTCACGGAGAAAGCAAATCAGATGGAATTAGTTCTGATGGAAGTTATTCGCATGGTTTTACAAAAACGGTGCAGAAAATGGTAGCCGTTTCAGATAGTAACTGTTCAATGGTAAATGAGCTTAGATCTGTAAAGGAATCAATAGATATTTCGGCCACTATGTCCATATCCGGTAATATGGGAACCAATGAAGATGAATCGCAATACATGCATATTGATATTAATGGAGATGGACTTGCTGACAGAGTTAAGAAAACCGGTGAAGTAGCTTTAAATTCAGGTTATGGATTTTTAACAGAAGAAAAATGGAATCTGGATGGACTTGCGACGGGTTATTCTGAAAATTGGGCGATAAGTCCTTCTAGTGGAATGTCTTACAAATCGGGTTCATTTACAGGTGGATTCAATTTCGGAAAAGGAACCGACAATTCTAAGACTTTAATGCTTGATGTTAATTCAGACGGGCTGCTTGATAAAGTGGAATACATTGGCAGTAAAATGATGGTTGCTTTAAATATGGGAGATAGTTTTATGACACCTATTGAGTATCCTAAATTTTCGAGAATGAACGAAAATAACAGTACTAATTATGGACTTAGTACTGGTTTTAGTTATGATATTCCTATTTTCCTGATTAGAATTACCCCTAGTCTTGGAGGTTCTACAGGCTTTAGTACCTCTCGTACCGAAGCTACTTTTAATGATATGGATGGTGATGGAAATCTGGATTATGTACTTTCTGATGATGAAGACCATCTGGTAGTGCGTCTTTCCAACATTAAAAGAACCAACAAACTTAAAAGCGTTACCAATGGTGCTGGAAATAGTTATGTGGTAGATTATGAATTAACCAAATCAAGTTACGAAAATCCATCAGCCAAATGGGTGTTACAATCCATAGATGTTTTTGACGGATATATAGGCGATGGTATCGATCATTCTATTGCAAAATTCAGGTACGAAGACGGATACTACGATCGTCGTGAAAGAGATTTTTATGGTTTTGGAAAAATAATTCAGGAACAAATTGATGCAGCGGATGACTCAGTTTTTTCAACGACAGTTCAGGAATTTTACAATCAGGATTATTTCCGTAAAAATCTTTTAAAACGTAGTTATACATTAGATAAAAACAATAAAATGCGTCAGGAAGCTGAAAACGAATACAGTTTTACAGATGTTACGACGCAGGCTAGTGTACCAGTATCGGAACTAAATTTACCATCATGTGATGATAAACGTATTTTTGTGGGAATGATTCATGCCAATCAAAAAGTATACGAAGGAGGAAGTGATTATCTGGAAACTAATACTTTTAATACTTATGATGCCAACGGAAATATCACACAATATGAAGATTTAGGCAACGGAACGGCAAGTGATAAAGTAACGGCAAAAATAAGTTATTATGAGAGTACAACGCCTTATTATGGTGGAATACCAAAACAACTCGAAGTAGTTACTACTGAAGGTTTACGTCGTAAAAGAGCGACCACAATCGACACCAAAACAGCCGAAGTTACCCAAATAAAAAATTATAGTGCCGCTGATAAAATTGCACTTACAGATATTGCTTACGATACTTACGGAAACCTGCAAAAAATAACAGGTCCGACGAATCATAAAGGGCAGCGTATGACATTGGATTATACTTATGATGAAGACAATCATCAGTTCATGACCGAAATCAAAGATGCTTTTGGATACCAGAACAAGATGGAATACGATTATCGTTTTGGAATACCTGTAAAAACGACAGACCGTAACGATCAGAGTAACACATATACATTAGATGCAAAAGGGCGTATGGCGACGATAAGAGCACCTTACGAAATTGCCTCAGGCAAACCATACACCATAGCGTACGAATACTTTCCTGAAGCCAAAGTTCCGTATGCGAAAACCAAAAATTACGATCCGGAACTGGATAAGGATATTGAAACTTATACCTATACTGATGGATTAGGCAGAGCCTTGCAGGTGAAGAAAACAGCTAGTTTATTTACAGCGGCTGGCAGTGCAGATCAGGAAGCACAGATTGTTTCCGGACAAATTATTTACGACGGATTAGGCAGGCCAATAACCAGTTATTACCCAACGACGACAACTACCGTAGATAACAATTTTAGTACAACAGTATCAAGCGTTGCTCCAACCAAAACAGAATATGATGAAGTAGGACGTGCTGTAAAAGTAGAATTGCCGGACGGAAGCACTAATACGGTTGCTTTTGTTTTAGATAATTATGATGGAGTTCCGGTATTGCACACCACACAAACAGATGCTCTAAATAAAACAAGTGAAACCTATACTGATGCTAAAGGCCAGAATTTGGCCAGTATGCAAAATGATTTGCTGACCAAATTTGAAACCAATGCATTGGGTGAAACCATAAAAGTAACCGATGCCATGGATCATATTACAAATAGCAGTTATGACTGGTTAGGAAGACGTATTGAATTTACGCATCCTGATGCAGGAACGACCACTATGCAGTATGATTTAGCGGGTAATTTAACTTCCCGTATTACGCAGGATATAAAAAATACCGTTCCAAATGGTGGAGCAATAGAATATATATACAATTACAACCGTTTAGAAACGATTAAGTATCCTAAAAACCCGCAAAATAATGTACAATACAATTATGGTAAGGCCGATGGAACAGCATCGCGCAGAGGAAGATTATGGTTTGTACAGGATGCCAGTGGCGGACAGGAATTTTTCTACGGTAAATTAGGCGAAGTCGAAAAGGAAATTCGTACACTCCGTATTACACCTACGGATGTGCAGACTTATATTTCGCAATACGAATACGATACCTGGAACCGTATCCAGAAAATGACCTATCCTGACGGCGAAGTGCTGGAGTATACCTATAACCGTGCAGGAAACCTGCAAAGCATGCAGGGTAAAAAAGAAAGTCATACCTACGATTACATCAAACAATTAAGTTATGATGAGTTCGAGCAACGTAAATACTTAAAGTACGGTAATGATACCGAGACCAACTATACTTACGATGATGTAATGCGAAGGTTACAGCAATTACAGGTAAAAAGCGGTACAAGACAAGTCATGAACAATTCGTATAGTTATGATTTGGTGGGGAATGTCCTAGGTATTAAAAATACCGCTCCTGTAGTAAACAATACTTTGGGCGGAACTTCAAACCATGAGTACCAATACGATGATTTTTACAGGTTAAAATCGGCAAAAGCAACCTATCAGGGTGAGTTTACCAAGGCAAGTTATGAGCTGAATATGAGTTATAACAAGATGCACAACATCACAAAAAAGGATTTAGTACATACGGTAAACAATGAACAAAAAGGCTATGTTTTAGATTACAACTACGATAACGAACTGCATCCGAACGCGCCAAATAAAATTGCTGAGTCAGGAAAATCAGAGCCAAGGCAATATATGTACGATGGTAACGGAAACCCAACGAGTTATACGGAAGATAAGAGTTTCAGAAAAATGACCTGGGACGAAGAAAATCGTTTAATGGGAATAAATGATAATGGAAGAATTCACCAATATACGTATGATGCAAAAGGCGAACGAGTAATAAAAAGCTCAGGAGATTCTCAAAACGTAGCCATTAACGGAGAAACGGCAGCAACAATTGTGCATACCGATGATTACACAGGTTATGTAAGCCCATATTTTGTAATAAGTAAAGGGAAGTTTACTAAACATTATTTTGAAGGAGCAGGACGTATTGTAAGTAAGTTAGGAAACGGAACTTTTGCTCAGCCTTTGGGTATTACAGCCGGAGGAGTTAATTATACCAAACTAACAGCAGAACAACAAAAAGCACTAGATACCTATGTAAGAAGTTTAGGAGTGCCTCCGGGACCTCCAACACAACAGGGTATTTACGCTACACCTGAATTTACTGGAGATCCATATCCAACAGCAGTAATAAAACCTGTTGAAGAAAATCAGGAACCACCGGAAGGCTGGCCCAGAAACCCAATTTTCAATGGACCAGGAGATGTACCGGGACCACCAGTACAATTTGGGCCGCCTGTTGAACCTACAACAGTTAAGCCCGGAGAAGGATTTACAGGAATTGGTTTGCCGGAGAATGATATTTTTTACTTTCATCCTGATCATTTGGGAAGTACTTCGTATATTACAACCAAAAATGGTTCTATATCACAGCATGTAGAATATATCGCTTTTGGGGAGGTTTTGTTTGAGGAGCATTCATCATCTTTTTCTTCGCCTTATTTGTTTAATGGGAAAGAATTAGATCGTGAAACGAATTTGAGCTATTATGGAGCAAGATATTTGGATATGAAGACGAGTGTGTGGTTAAATGTAGATCCAATGGCAGATAAGATGCCAAATTATGGTGCGTATGTTTTTAGTTTTAATAATCCGATACGATTTATTGATCCTGATGGTAAAAGGCCATTGGATATTGTTTTCTTTAATCAGCAAGGTCAGGAAATTTCTCGTGTTAAATCTAAGACGGTTTTTAAAACATATGTAGCTACGACAAATAAACCCGAGCCTTCTCTATTTGGGGCACCTTCTAATACATTAAACACTCCACTGGGGACTTTTGTAGAGGCTCCAATGCCAGGAAAGATAACATATTCTCTAGATAAAAATACTGACCCATCAGATGATAAATATAATAAATACGATTATGAAATAGCAGCAGCAACGTTTATCATAAATGAAGGGATTAAAGAAGGAAGTCTATCTGTTGGAAATTATACTGTTGGCAAAGAAGCTACGCCGTTAGATGTTAATTTAGTTAAAGCACTGTCTTATAAAGAGTCTAGGTTAGGGCAGGGAACTTCTGAATCTACAAAAGCCAGTGATATATTTAGTATGTTTAATATGGGAGATTATGGAGATAAGGGAAAAATGGGAATGACAAAAGAGGATGTGAAAAATGGAAGTGGTGCTTCTTTAAGTACACAGTGGGGATCTAAATGGTTATATTATAAAGCATTTATGTCAAGTGACGGTAAGACTAAAAATTTCCAAGGATGGGATTATGCCATTCAAAAGTATGGACCAGGTGCAAAAGAGCCAGATTATAAAGATACAGTTTTTAAAATATATAATTCAATCAAATGAAAATTAGAGATATAGCTATAGTAGTGTTTTTTTTCTTGACAAGTAATTTATGGAGTGAATCACATATTAATTACATGCCTAATAGTCAGAAAAATTTAATTGCAAATATTGAGAATATTGAAAAATTAAATATTGACTTAAATAAAGTTAAAAATAAGAAACAGTTTTTAAAAGAATGGTTTTTAAAAAATTATTTAAAAAGTGCACAGAAATTGTCAATCAAAGAAATAAAAAATGATATTTACTCGGTTGTTGTTTATGAAATAAGTCTTTCATATGATTCTCCAACTAGCTTGAATAAAAAATATTCTATCATATATAACAGGAAATTAAACACTAGTTTTCTTGTGCCATTTGAGTTCAATAGATTATTTCGATGTAATAAAGAATTAATGATTGGAGGATACAAAGAATCTAGAGAATACGAATTCTATCAGATTTACGCATTAAAAAATAAGACTTTAAAATTAGTAATGGATACAAGTAAAGATTGTGATTATGGAATTAAGGTAGGATATTATAGAAATGATGAATGTTTAGAATATATTCCTAATAGATTTACTTGTAGCATGTCTAGTACTGATCAAATAGAGTTTATAGGTAAAATAAAAAATTATTGTAAAGTTAACGTTGATAGAAATGTAAATGATTTAAAACCGTTAACGATTACAAATACTAAAATTATTTATAAATACTCGAATATTAAAAGTAAATGGATTCTTCACAAAGGGTCAAATTATAAATGTTGGTAGTATAGCCCGCTGTTCGAAGTCTCCCGACTTCGAACCGTCAAAGAAAATAGACAAAGAATAGAAAAATTTAACTTTGCAGAAATGCGAAGTTTTTTTATGTTTAAAAATGAGAATACGAAATAAAAGTATTGCACTCAGCCTCTAGGTATTACAGCCGGAGGCATAAACTACACCAAGTTAACAGCCGAACAGCAAAAAGCATTACATAACTATGTAAAAAGTTTAGGGGTACCTCCGGGCCCTCCAACCCAGCAAGGTATCTAAGCTACCCCAGAATTTACTGGTGATCCATATCCAACAGCAGTAATAAAACCTGTGGAAGAAAATCAAGAACCACCAGAAGGTTGGCCAAGAAATCCTATTTTCAACGCACCAGGTGATGTTCCCGGACCACCGGTACAATTTGGGCCGCCTGTTGAACCTACAACGGTTAAGCCAGGAGAAGGGTTTACAGGGATTGGTCTGCCGGAGAATGATATTTTTTACTTCCATCCTGATCATTGGGAAGTACTTCGTATATTACATCGCGAAATGGAAGTATTACCAGAGAATAGAAATGATGGAGGCAAGAGTCTTCAATTAACCAACATTTCTTTTGATCCACAGGGAGATAATGAATATGATGCAAAAGTTCAAGGAAGCTATCCTCATGGTAATGATACAGCTGCATTACGATTATCAAAAAATGGAAGCGAGAAACTTAAATCTCAATCTAGAAAGAATTTAAAAGGGAAAAATGTTGATTCTTCAAGTAATGTTTTGATTCATGTTGGTGCTATATATGCCAATGATGAGGAAGGTGTTGTTAGGGCTGGTGGCTCAGAATCTTGTTTTGGAATAGTGAATAAAAATAATTCTAAAACAAATCCATCAGATAATCAAACGAATAAAATTATCAATACTATTAAGGGACAGGCAAATAAGAGCAAAACTAATCCAGGGAAAATTAAGGTAATTATTAATAATAGACAAGATGTACAGAGAAATAAAGAGATTAATGTTAATTAGCGTAGCAGTTGTATTGTTTTCTTGTAATACAAAAAATGAAGTTGCAAAAGAATATACAGATTTTAAGTTTATTAGAGGTATGGAAATGCCTAAAGATGAAGGTTACACTTATTCAAAAAGTTGCTTTTTATATTATGCTAATTACAAGTTTTTGATAGAGGAATCTTTTAAATATGAAAAAGGATTATTAAAAGAATATGTCTATTGTTCCCCTGAAGGACCAGATGTCAGGGATTATAATAAGGAAACCTATAGTCAGGATAAACTTGAATTTTCAAAGCAAACAATTAGAAATTATAATAATGAAATAGAGTTTAATAAGCAAAAATATACAATAGAAAAAATAATTAATGATAGTATTATAGCGACAAATAAAGATGAAACAATACTATTAATAATTGAAAAGAAAAAATAGAATAAAAACAAAAAACCTCCTGAAGCGAGGTTTTTTGTTTTTAAGAAAGAATAATCCAGTAAAGATGAATAATACAAAATATATAATTATCATATTTTTTATACTGACTTCATGTCAAAAACACAAAATTTATTTTGATACAAAAATTCAAAAAGTAGTTAGTTGTAATAATTTACCAATTAATTCATTAGAGGTGGATAACGATTCGATTAAAGCAGATGGTTTTCCTTATGAAGGAGGGTTCTTATTCGTATGGCAAGGTGATACTGAGTTAATTCCTTCTGATTTTTCATTCAATAATATACCTAAAGAATATCGTTGTACTAAAGGAGGTATTTTATATAAATCTAAAATAAAATTAAAACCTAATTGTAGATATATAGTGAAAAAGTCAGGGAATGGATTAAATCCACATGTCATTAAAATTTGGACAGATAAAAGAGGTATAGTCTATAAAACTACACACCCTGAATGTATTGATAATGAAGGAACACCTGAAGAATGGTCAAAATAATGGTTCACTGCTCTGCAAAGAGTTCTTATAAAAAGCTGCCCCCCGCTCCCGCACGAATCCTTTCGTGTGGCGCAACGAGAATCGACAAAGAATAGAAAAATTAAACCTCGCAAAATTGGCGAGGTTTTTTATGTTTTAAGAATTCTAAAATCCAAATTGCAACTGCATTTTTTTGTAGAATGCTCCCAACACAACAAGGAATTTATGGAACACCCGAGTTTAGGAGATCCATATCCAACAGCAGTAATAAAACCTGTGGAAGAAAATCAAGAACCACCGGAAGGCTGGCCAAGAAATCCTATTTTTAACGCGCCAGGCGATGTTCCCGGACCACCGGTACAATTTGGTCCACCTATAGAACCTACAACAGTTAAACCCGGAGAAGGATTTACAGGAATTGGTCTCCCGGAGAATGATATTTTTTATTTTCATCCTGATCATTTGGGAAGTACTTCGTATATTACATCTCGACACGGATCTATTTCGCAGCATGTGGAATACATTGCCTTTGGAGAGGTATTGTTTGAGGAACATTCGAGTTCGTTTAGTTCGCCTTATTTGTTTAATGGGAAGGAATTGGATAGGGAGACTAATTTTAAAAAGGTACAACAACAGTGAAATAAAGCATTAAAAAACACAAACAATCTTTTACAGCAAAAGGGAAAAGATGCTGTTGCAAAAGGAGTTATTTCAAAAGAAGCAAATCAAATTAGAAGAGGAAAACAAAAAGCAAATGATCAATAAAATTTTAAAGAGTAAATGGATTTATTTTTTACTGCTAATAGGTATAGTTTTATATCTAAGAGAGAATCAATTAATATTAAACTCTCCTAAATATATATTTTGGGTATTGTTTTCTATATCCTTTATTATATTATTTGTATTAGAGATTAGGGATAAAATCAAAATAAAAAAAAGTATTTTGGATTATTTTTTTGTTATAATAACGGTCTCTTTTTTTTCTATTTATATGGCATTAATTTTAAAAATTCCAATAAATGAATATATAATATATAAAAGTCAGAACGAAATTTTTGTAAAAAAATGTAAAATATCAAATTATATTTCAGGTCGATCAGATAGATTGCTCTTTTATTTTGATGATAAAGTTTATAGTGTAGGGTTTCAAAATTCTAACCATTTAGAGAGAAAAAAAATTATGGCTAACTTTTTATTAAGAGTTGAATACAAAAAATCTATTTTGAATACTTATGTTGTGCAGGAATATGGGTTAATTAAAAAATAGGAAAAACATGTTTTTCAATTGACGAAGGCATCTTTTTTTGAACTGAATAATATATTTTCTAAAGAGGCAATGTTTTTAGAAGAGTCTATAAATAAAAGAAAATTCCAATTAAGAAACTGAAATTATTGACTGATAATTTTATTTCGGGAAAGCAAGTTTTTTTTTTAGATACCGCAGGAGTTTACTGATGCAAAAGGTGGGGGGCAATCATTTGCAGGCTTGACAGGAATAGCTTTAGATAATAAAATGGTAGAATTTGAACAGTCGAAAGTTCAAGACTACATCAACAGTTATAGGGGGAATGATCTTAATCCAATAATAACTAACATTAATGAACTGTTTACTGGGACAGTAGCCAAAACGATTGGTCCAGGTGCTGTGAATGATGTTATGAGAGAGAGTTTCAATGGAGGTAAGTCATTTAATTTTAAAAGTTATGATGATAAAGTAAAACTAGGGCAAGAATTAATTAAAAAAGCACATAATGAATAAGTTAGCATATTTCTTAATACTATATTTAAGCCTTTTCTTAACTGAGCTTATTGGTAGTTATTTATTTCTTATTTTTGATTCGTCTAATTATGATTATCAAGGCTGTTTAGATGCAGTAGCATTGTGGAATTTATGGCGGGTATTATTTTATGGTTTGCCTTTTATCATACTATATTTTCTGTTTTTTACGTACGTTAAAAACTTCAAGTTATACAAGCCACTATTATTTTCTCTTTTTAATTTACTGGTTTATATTTTGTTATCTGTTCTGTCAAGAGTTATTTGGGGCAAAAATGTTCCACTGCCTCCACAGGGAGTAATGTTTTGGATAACTTCTATATGCATATTTTTAAGTCCCATAATTTTGGGTCATAGATCTTATTTTAAAAGATTAATGGGAAATATGTAAAAGAAAAAAGCTTATCATTTTTTCTGATTTATAATCCGAAACGAAAATATTTTGTAGCCGAAGTAAAAAAAGGTATTTGTAATACTTACATACTTGAAAACTGGGATATAATACAAAAGTAATTTTGGTTTTTGGATCTACAGAAAAGAATTAAACAATCACTATTCAGCAATGTAATTTTCCAATCGTTTTGATTTCTAGAGAAAATGAAAGATAATTTTAAAATAACAGAAAAAGAGCTTCTCACAGCACGAAATACTATTCTCAAAGAGTATGGTATTCCAGAACTTGAAGAAAACGGATATATCAAATCTCCGTTCAAAACATCTTGGTTTGGCGAATACGATTCTAATATTCGCGGTTACTGCTATGAATTATGCAAGCTTACCAATGAGAATCACTTGCATATTATTACTTTGACTGTTTTTAGAGGGGAGAAACGGATAAAAATAGACTTGAATATTTTCGAACTTAATGAAAAGATAAATTCAATTTCAGATTTGAAAGAGTGTGACGGAATAAATTTTAAGATGCCGCCTAATGATTCAACTACTATGCAATTAAGAAGCGATGATTATAAAGGTCCGCCTTTGTTTTATATGCTTTTTTTACCCGAGTATAAAATAGGAACATATAAAACCCAAAGCAGCTTTGAAAAACAGCTGAATAAATTAAGGGATTTGGTAAAAAAAGACATGGCAAACATTGATTTCTTTGTAAAAAGATGGCATGAAATCCATAAGCCAAATGTAACTGACAAGGAAGGAAATGTAGTAAAAAAAGTCCAGTAAAATTATGAGTGATACTTGATTATTACATTAGTACTGTTTTACATTAAAAATTAAAAAAATGAAATTAAGACCAAATTACCTTTTTCTACTGCTTTTTTTAGTCTTTGTAAATTCAATTACATCCCAGATAAAACCTTTGACAATACAACGCTATTATCCTAAAGATTCCCTAAAATACAGCAAAGCCGTTGCGGATGCTGAGTTTAATTACAAGAGTAAATTATATGGTAAAACAACAATGATTATTCATTGCGAAAGTCAGTATGGTCATTTTGAATTTGTTTTTAAAAAGAAAATCAACAAACTCAGCCGTATGATCGATTACAAAGATGGAGCTGTTGGTGAAGTTTATAATTTTAAAACTAAAAAATGGGTTCATGAAGAAGAATCGTGGAAACATAGCGATATGAAGGGCAAACCTATGGATACTATAATTTTTAGCGAACATAATTTATATGCTTTTGTACTATTACAAGATCACGGAGGATTAATCGAAAAAGCTAAATTTCAGGATTTTGGAAATGTAGTCTATTGGCCTGAATTTGATTATCAAAAATGTACTATTAGCGATGAGGATAAAGATGGTAAACCTGAATTTTATTTGTCCTATATGGGAGACAGCGATGGACTGGATGCAAAGCCATTCAAGCAAATTATTTATACAATTCCTGAAAAATCAAACAATCAGAGTTTTGTAAAATCTAAAGCAACAGCTTATTATCCTTCAGGGAACGAAGATGATGTTTATAAAATTGAATATGATAAAAGTTGGAAACAATTACCTAAAGCGATTAAGCTCAAAAGCCAGAAAATAATTAAAGATCATAGTTTAAACTATAAAGATTAATAAAGTATCGTACAAAACAACATTTTCTGTACAACGCTTTTTATCTCTATATTTACAGGATACAATACCTCTTTACAATGAAAATACATACCTCTTCAAAATTTCGTTTTTTATTCTTCTTCAGTATCATCTTGTTTGTGCCTGAGGTAAAAGCCCAAAACGAAGCATATTCAGATCCACAACAACAGGAAATTGCCGATACCACTTTTGTGAATTTAAAAGACTATAGTAAAGATTTTGTTTACGATATGAAGTATGCTACCGAGGATAATTTTCTAAAAGCAAAAGTATATGATTGTGCCGAATGTTTATTGCGTTACAAGACCGTTCAGGCCCTTATAGCCGCTAATAAAGAATTTATGAAGAATGGATGCAAAATAAAAATATACGATTGCTACAGGCCCTTATCGATACAGAAAAAAATGTGGGAAATAGTATCCAATCCCGAGTATGTTGCAGATCCAAAAAAAGGCTCCATCCATAATAGAGGAGGAGCCGTAGATATTTCGTTAGTAAATGCCGATGGTATCGAACTTGAAATGGGAACTAAATTTGATTTTTTCGGAATTCAGGCCAGTCATAATTATAAAAAACTGCCCGTTCCCGTAATCGCAAATAGAAAATATCTTAAAAGTATAATGATCAAAAACGGCTTCAATTCGTTTGATTCAGAATGGTGGCATTATAATTTAAAAACCGGTTTAAAAGATAAAGTTGCTGATCAAACCTGGAAATGCGATTAATTATTCAACACATCTCATATTCTCCATAAAATAGGTATTGGGTTTGTAAACCTTACCATTCAGTTCTGATGTTAATTCTCTCTTTACGATATAATCTTCCGTTACCGTGAGGTATTTAATACGCATTATAGAGATAGGCGATTTTTTTAGTTCCTCATAATTATCTTTCATAAACATGAAAATACCGGTATTAATACGATTGTCAAAACCTTTATCATCATGAATTAGTGTACCACAATTCTCTCTGTCGATATGAATTAAGGTTACAATTTTTCCGTTTTCTAATTGCAAAAAGATTTTCGAATTCTTATCAAAGCAATTTGCTTTTATAAAATCCTTGCTTTTCTGAATATATTGCAAGTTTAATGTAGGTAAACCATCTGTTTGCGCCAAGGCAAAGAAAATATAATCAAATGTTCCGCCAAAATATTTTTCGCTCATCAGGTAATCATTGGTTACTTTATAGCTGCCAATAGAGTCGTTTACATTTGTGCTATATTCACATGGTTTTTGAGCGAATGCGGTAAGCGTTAATAAAAAAAAGGTTAGAGTAATTAGTTGTTTCATTTTTCAGTTATTTTTCTGCAAATTAAAACTATTTTGTTATCATTTTTATCAGTTGTAAAAAAACAATACAAATTTCCTCCATTTTTTATTTTCCACTTTTTTCGAATGTTTTCTACCGTGTCTGGAAAATTTCGTGTGGTAATATTGGCCTGCTTATTGGCAAGCTCCGCTTTCATTTCGTTTTTACCGTACCCAATCACTTTTTCGATTTCAAAAGTTCGTCCCGGAAAATCGATTAAACTCTCTGATGTGTATAAATGTGAGTGTTTATGCAGTTTATTGATGTCGAAAAAAGCACTTACTTCATCAAAACCACCGGATTTCATTATAGCCGAATTGGCTTCATAAACATATTTTTGAGGCAAATGATACGAAGGAAAAACAGTGTCATCACCCAGAGCAAAATCGAAAGTCTCCGTTTTATCCTTTAGAATGTTGGCTGTTTTTATGCGAATTTCGCCTTTGTAATGATTGTGAATTTCAAAAAGCAATTCTTTTACTTCATTTTCAAGTGCAATAATATGAATGTTTTTAACGAATTTTAATTCAGCTAAACCTGCTGAAATATCCAGTAAGGGAGCGGTTTTTATTAAAATAGAATCACTTTTTTCAAAATAAAAATCCAATAATTCAGGCACATTGGGTAAACAATCCTTTAGCATAAAAACCTTGCCTTTTGCATCACTTCTGCGGGAAGGATCAATATAAATCCAGTCCCATTTTTGATTCAGTTCGTTTAGTGCATTTGTAGAATCATTGGCATAAAAGGTACAATTGTCAACTTTTAATTGTTCGAAATTATGCTGTACAATTCCCGATAAATCTTCGTTGATTTCGCAATGGGTAATGCTCTTGAATTTTTTAGCAAAGTAATAATCATCTACGCCAAAACCTCCCGTAAGATCTATCAAACTTTCGCCTGAGATTAGTGAAGCTTTATAAGCAGCTGTTTTTTCAGATGAGGTTTGTTCAACAGAAACCTTACTTGGGTAAATGATATTTTCCGTTGAAAACCAAGTGGGTAATTTGTCTTTTGCCTTAGATTTTGCTTCAATCTGATTTAAAACCAATATCCAGTCGATTTCAGGAAACGGATTTTTTTGAAGCGCTAATTTTGTAATCGGGGCACCACTATTTTGAGTTATAAATTCCTGAATATTTTTGTCTAAAATAGAATTGTTCAATGCTAAATTCTTTCGGTTAATACAGATACGATTTTGTTATCAGGAAAAAATTCTTTTAAAATTACCTTTACCATTGTAAAAACCGGAATGGCAATAATCATCCCGACAATCCCAAAAGTAATTCCGCTAATTATAGTAATCAGGAATATTTCCAGCGGGTGCGAATTTACACTTTTTGACGAAATTATAGGCTGGCTAATATTATTATCAATCGCCTGAACCAATAAAAATCCTATAATTACATATATTGTTTTGGGTAAAATTTCGCTCTGAAAGTCGCTGCCAATCATACTAATCATCGTTAATATTCCGGCCAGTGTGGTTCCTATTATCGGACCTATATAAGGAATGATATTCAGAATAGCACATAAAAAAGCAATTACAAAAGCATTTTTATTTCCAAAAATCATTAAAACAATTAAATACAAAATAAATACAACGGTTAATTGCAATAATAATCCAATAAAATATCGGGTCAAAAAGTGGTTGATTTTTGTAATAGAGTTAATGATTTTATCTTCATTATTATCCGGTAGAATTTTACGCGCAGTTTCTTTGAATGAATCCTGATCCTTAAGAAAGAAAAAAGTAATAAAGAAAACAGAAACCAATCCCATTCCCATATCGGCTAAAAATCCCAATATTGAATTTAGAAAAACGGTAAAATAGCTAAAATCAATAAGTGAAGTGATTTTAGAATCTTTTAAAACCTTATTTAAATCAACATGTTGAATATTAAAATACGCTTCGATGCTACGTTCTGTTTCCATAAACTGACGCTGCAGACTTTGCGTATCGAGTAAAGAAAGATTATTGGCCTGAGAAATAATCAAGGGCACAAATAAAAAGATAAAACCAACGATTGCCAAAATAAACAGGACTAATGCTATCGTGGCGGCCAGTGAATTGCCAAACTTTAATTTATTTTTTAAAAATTGTATTAACGGATTTGCAATTAAACACAATAGTAAAGAAATGCACAAGTAAACAATTACAGTTTGTATCGTGTAGAGAAAATATAAAGCAACAGTAATAATTAATATAGTGGCTAAAGCTCTTAAGATTCCGTTAGATATAATTTTTGATGTTATCATGTTTTGATTTTAGATTATAAATATAGGAAAAAGCTTTTAAAATTAAGGGATAAACAAAAAAAAGCGAGATGATTTCATCCCGCTTTTCATTTGCTTATTTTATTCTGTTTTTTTAGATTCCAAATGCAGCTCTAGGTCCGCCTGTAACAAATATAGCAGCCATTCTGTTTTTTTGTCCGGTAGAGAACATATACATTGCATTATCATCAACATAATCCATATAGTTCATCGTCATTTCTACAGGAGTTCCTGAACAAGTACTATAATGAGGATATGCAGGTACACCATAATTTTCTTCGTTATGAGTAGGAGTATCAGATACTAAATCACTTCCGCAATTAGCGTCTCCCCAAATATGGCGTAAATTCATCCAGTGACCCACTTCGTGAGTACCAGTTCGTCCTAAATTAAAAGGAGCATTTGCAGCACCAGATAAACCAAAGTATTTAGAGTCAATTACAACACCGTCTGTAGCAGCTGCTCCTCCGGGAAATTGCGCATAACCTAATATTCCGCCACCAATGGCACATGACCATAAATTAAGTTTTGTTGTTGGCGAGGTAGGTGCTAAACCACCCTGAGCTACTTTTTTCATGGCATCATTTGTTCCCCATGAAGTCTTTGTAGTGGATTTTCTAATGATCTGATCTAGAACAAATGAAATTCCTACATTCGCTTTTACGCCTGCAAATAGGGCAGGTACACTATTGTAATCTGAATTTAATGCATTGAAATCTTTGTTAAGGACATCAATCTGACTTTGAATTTGTGCATCAGAAATGTTTTGTGCAGCTGTTCTGTATAAAACATTAACTACAACAGGAATCTGAATTTTTCCATTGACAAGTTTTCCAGTAATTAGAGCCTTGTTGGTAAAAGCCTCAATTTCATTCATTCTGATGGCTAAACTAGGATCAGCTCTCAGTTGATCATCTAAAACTTGTTGTGATGCACATGCGCGGCGCGTCGATGCAGTTGTTGCTTCTGAATCTGTTGATTCTGATTGGTCATTTTGACATGAAAACAGCAATAGGGCTGTTACCGCGGAAATAAGAACTTTTTTCATAATAACTTGGGTTTTTGTTATAAAAAATTACATTTGGTTGTTTGTTCCGCAATTTTATAACAAAATCATTTTGTAGCCAAACTTTTATAATGATTTATTTATGAGAAATTTATAAACCCTTGTATAATCTAGTTCTTACAAAAATATTAAAATTATTTTTAACGTGTTTTTTCTTATTTATTGTTTTTTAAAATGCGTTTTAACGCATTTATTTACCTTTAATCGAGATTTTAGATAGTTTTTTTTTAAGACTATTTTCAAATCGATTCAAATTTAACACTATTTGAGGCGAAAAATTAGAGAGTAGTGATCTCGTACAAAGCAATACTGGCAGCCTGCACAACATTCATACTGGAGTTTTTTCCGAACATATTGATGTGCACAATTTGGTTCGAAATTTTTAAAAGTTCATCTGAGATTCCGTCAATTTCACTTCCTAGCAAAAGAGCAATTTTTTTATTATCAGGAACCACAATTTCTTTTAGAGGTTTACTATTGCTGGCAATTTCCAAAGCAATAATTTCAAAGTTGTTTTGAAGTAAAAAGTCAACAAGTTCTGTGGTCCCTTCAATTATAGTATGTGGCACATGAAGATGCGTGCTTCGGGAAGTTTTATTGATTTTTCTGGGTGTTAGCGGAATATCTTTTCCTAAAAAGATAATATTCTCGACCCCAAAAGCTTCGCTGATTCTAAAAAGAGAACCTATATTTTGCTGAAAGTAAATATGATCACAAACTAATGTTATCGGAAATGTTTTTCTTTCAAATTGATTTTCTTGGTGAGTAAGCTGCACTAGTTAAATTTTAGTTGGTAAAAATATAATTGATAATGTTGGCACCCATTTTTAAAGCCTTTTCTCTAACAGCGATTGGGTCATTATGCACTTCGGCATCTTCCCAGCCGTCCCCCAAATCACATTGGTACGTATATAGTAATACTAATTTATTTTCTACGAAAATTCCAAAAGCCTGCGCGCGGGTTCCGTCATGCTCATGAATTTTTGGTAATCCGTTCGGGAAAGGATATGGTTTTTGAAATATAGGATGATTCGCCGGGATTTCGATTAAATTATTATTTGGGAATATTTTTTTTATTTCTTTTCGAATGTATTGATCCATTCCGTAATTGTCATCAATATGAAGAAAACCGCCACCATTTAGATATTTTCTTAAATTACTAACATCAGCATCGCTAAAAACTACATTTCCGTGACCCGTCATATGTACAAAAGGGTACGAAAGCAAGTCAGGATTAGCAGGTTCTACAGTTGAAGGTTTCGCTTTTATTCTCGTATTAATATTAGCATTACAAAACTTAATTAAGTTAGGTAATGACGTTGGATTTCCGTACCAATCGCCACCACCGCTGTATTTTAGCAGAGCAATTTCCTGCGAAAACGAAGAAATAGAAACCAATAATAAGAAGTAAAGTATTCTTTTCATATAATTATAAATTATCGAGTAATTTGCAGCATTTTTGTCATTTCGATGAAGCAGAAATCTCCGTTGTAAAATCGACAAAAATCGACAAAAATTGACCATTGTTAGCGGAGTTTCTTGGGGAGATTTCTGCTTCATCGAAATGACAAGATTGTGTTTAATCCTTGTCGAGCACAGTTCTATTGAAATTGACAAAACCATTGTTATTGATGACGACAGAGACTTTAATCAGGTGTTTCATTAAAAAAAACAACACTATGACACGCTACAATAGCAGCTGTTTCCGTTCTTAAACGCGTATTTCCTAAAGTAACCGGTTGATAATCATTTTCTAAAGCCAATGCAATTTCTTTTTCAGAAAAATCACCTTCAGGACCAATAAGCATCGTAACGCTTTCATTTGGTTTTAAAATATCTTTTAATGATTTTTTATCAGTTTGCTCGCAATGCGCGATTAATTGCAAACCTTCATTTTTTTGTTTTATGAATTCCTTAAACGAAATCGCTTCATTCAATTTAGGCAAATACGTTTCGTTAGATTGTTTCATCGCTGATAAAATAATCTTTTCAAAACGCTCTAAATTAATCACTTTACGTTCAGAGCGATCACAAATAATAGGCGTAATTTCCTGAATCCCAATTTCGGTTGCTTTTTCCAGAAACCATTCAAAACGATCGTTCATTTTGGTTGGGGCAACGGCAAGATGCAAACGGAATTGAGGTTCTTCGGTTTTTTTTATAGAAAGTACCTGAACGATACATTTATTGTCAGAAGCCAATGTAATTTGGGTTTCAAACAATAAACCTGCACCATTTGTAACGTGTAAAATATCGGAATCTTTCTTGCGTAAAACCTTTATTATATGTCGGCTTTCTTCCTTATCAAAAGAAAAACTTTCAGTGGTTTTGTCAATATCCGGATTGTAAAATAATTGCATAATTAAAATTGAATTCGCGCTTTTGAAACTACTGCTGAAGTTTCGAAACGACTTGATAAATATTTTTGATATCCTACAATTCCTATCATTGCAGCGTTATCGGTAGTATATTCAAATTTAGGAACAAAGGTTTTCCAACCGTATTTTCCTTCACTTTCTTTTAATCTGGTTCTAATGCCTGAATTTGCCGAAACTCCTCCGCCAATGGCAATTTGTGTAATTCCGGTTTCTTTTACCGCCAATTTCAATTTATCCATCAAAATTTCGATGATCGTATATTGTATAGAGGCACAAATATCATTCAGGTTTTCTTCGATGAAATTGGGGTTTTTAAGTTTTTCCTTCTGGATAAAATATAAAATCGCCGTTTTTAATCCGGAGAAACTAAAATCTAATCCCGGAACTTTGGGTTTGGTAAAAGCAAATGCTTTTGGGTTTCCTTCTTTGGCATATTTATCAATCAAAGGTCCGCCAGGGTAGGGAAGTCCAAGAATTTTGGCACTCTTGTCAAAAGCTTCACCAACCGCATCATCAGTGGTTTCTCCGATGATTTCCATGTCAAAAAAGCCATTTACTTTCACGATCTGAGTATGGCCTCCACTAATAGTTAAAGCCAAAAACGGAAATTCAGGTTTATCATAGCCTTCTTCATCTATAAAATGGGCTAAAATATGCGCATGCATATGATTTACAGCAATCAACGGAATCTTTAAGGCCAATGACAACGATTTGCTAAAAGAACTCCCTACAAGCAAAGAGCCCATTAATCCCGGACCTTGTGTAAAGGCAATGGCAGTTAGTTGATCTTTTTGTACATTTGCTTTGCGAAGCGCTGCATCAATTACCGGAACAATATTTTGCTGATGTGCTCTGGAAGCCAATTCGGGAACAACACCACCATATTGATTGTGAATTAACTGATTGGCCACAACATTTGAGAGTACTTTGTCGTTATGTAAAACCGCGGCAGCAGTATCATCGCATGAACTTTCGATGGCAAGAATAAAAACCTCTGAATTTTGCATATAAAGGCACGAATTTTGAATTATATTTGACAAATCAAATATTTGATTTTCTTTTATTATAAGGAGAAGCCAAAATTAAAGAATTTTTATCAAAAACAGTCGTACTTTGTCTGTTCAAAATAAATTTAAAAGAAAACTAAAATAAAAGCAGCTATCAAAAAAGTAAAGAAAATAATATCACGAACCCTAATTGGGTTAATTTTACTTTTGTTAGTACTTGCTATCACCTTGGCTTTACCTATCGTTCAGACAAAAATAGCCAAATACGTTACAGAATCTCTAAACAAAGATTTTAAAACCGATATTACGGTAGACAGAGTTGCTATCAATATTTTTGGAGGAGTAAAACTCAAAAATGTCTTGATTCGTGACCATCATAAGAAAACTTTAATCTATTCAGATATTATCACAACTGATATTTTAAGTATCAAAAGATTGTTAGATGGTGATTTAATTTTTGGCGATCTGCGCTTAACAGGATTGATTTTTAATCTAAAAACCTATAAAAACGAGGACGAAAACAATATTAACAAGTTTATTAAATTGTTTGAAACAAGTCCCGAAAGAACTAAATCGAGTAAACACTTTTTGCTGACAGCAAGAAATGCGTATATCTCAAAAGGTGCTTTTTCTGTTGTGGATGAAAATAAAACGACACCCGTATTTCTTGATTTTAAAAAACTAAACGCCTATATCAGTGATTTTAAATTATACGGTCCTGATGTAAATACTAACATTCATCGTTTTTCTTTTTTAGATCATCGTGGTTTATATGTATCGAACTTTGCAGGTAAATTCAGTTATACAAAAAAGCAGATTAAGGTTGAGAACCTGGCTATAAAAACCAAAAGAACCTGGATTTACGGGCAAGCTACTTTAAATTATAAAGTAGAAGATTTTCTGCATTTTACAGATAAAGTAAAATTCGATGTCGCATTAGATTCCGCCTCGATTGCTTCAAATGATATTCGTTATTTTTTTGACGGATTGGGTAAAAATCAGCATTTTAAAATTAAAACCAAGATCAAAGGAACTTTAAATGATCTTAATTTAAGACATCTTAATCTAAGTGATACCAATGGTTCTAAAATTAACGGAACCATTAATTTTAAAAACCTTTTGGGTACCAAAGCTCAAAAGTTTGCCATGGATGGTAAATTCGACAAGCTGGTTTCAAGTTATGATAATTTAGTGGTGATACTGCCGGGCATTTTGGGTAAAAAGCTTCCTAAAGAACTTAAAAGAGTTGGGAAATTCAATATTGTTGGTAAAGCAAAAGTTTCGACAACAGCATTAGAAGCCGACTTTAAAATGATTACTGATCTGGGTAATGGTCAGGCAGATTTGCATATGAATAATATCGATTTTATTGATAAAGCATCTTATTCTGGAAATATTATTTTGGATAATTTTAATGTGGGTGCTTTACTGAACAGAAAAGATATTGGCAAAACAACTTTAAATCTGGATGTTGACGGAGTTGGTTTTACAGAGAAATACCTGAACACTATTGTAAAAGGAGACATATCCAAATTAGATTATAATAAGTATACCTATAATAATATCGTTGTAAATGGTAATTTCAAATTGCCTTATTATAAAGGAGAATTATCTGTAAATGATCCAAATTTGAGTTTAACATTTGATGGATTGGTAGATTTAAGCAAGCGCGAGAGTAAATATGATTTTCATATTAATGTAGAGAACGCCGATCTTCGAAAACTAAAATTCATAAACGATTCTATTTCTAATTTCCGCGGAGATGCCGTAGTTGAAGTAACCGGAAATTCAATAGAAAACCTTCAGGGAACCGTTTCAATTAGAGATGCTGTTTATCAAAATCCTAAAGCAACTTATACTTTTGATGAAGTAACGGTGAGTTCCAATTTCGATGCTGATAAATTGCGTACCATAACCATCAGTTCAGATGATGTAGTAAAAGGGGAGATCGTTGGTAAATTTCAGTTTGGTCAATTAGATAAACTGGTTATGAATTCGGTAGGTAGCCTGTATACCAATTACAAACCTTATAAAGTAAAAAAAGGTCAGTTTTTGCGGTTCAACTTTCATGTGTATGATAAAGTAGTCGAAATGCTGTATCCGGAAATTAATATAGATTCAAGCACTGTGGTGCGTGGTAAAATAGATTCTGATTTACAAGAATTCAAATTTAGGTTTAAGTCTCAGAAAATTACTGCGGCAAAAAATACATTCGATAATATCCGTATTAATATCGATAATAAAAATGCACTTTATAATGCTTATGTAGAGCTAGATAGTATCAAAACGCCTTATTATAAAATACGTGATTTTAATTTAATCAATGTTACTGCAAAAGATACTCTGTTTGTTCGATCTGAGTTTAAAGGGGGATCAAAAGGAGAAGATTATTTCAATCTGGATTTGTATCACACGATCGATAAGAACAAAAATAACATAGTAGGGATCAAGAAATCCGAGATGAAGTTTAAAGACTATTTATGGTATTTAAATGAAAATGACGGAGAGGACAATCAGATTGTATTTGATCAGTTTTTTAAAAACTTTACCATTGATAATATTATTTTATCGCACGAAAATCAGAAAATTGATTTAAACGGAGTCATCAAAGGAAACGATTATAAGGATCTTGTTCTGAATTTTGAAGACGTGGATATCAATAAAATTACGCCATTAAATTCTAAATTTGTATTTAATGGTAATTTGAATGGTAACATCAATTATAAGCAGAATAAGAATGTCTATCAGCCCACGGCGGCCATTTCTATAGATCATCTTAATTTGAATAAGGTTAATTTAGGGACTTTAAAATTCGATATTTCGGGAGACGAAAGTTTCAAGAAGTTTACGATCAATTCCTCTATTCAAAATGGATTTACAGAATCGTTTAGGGCCAACGGAACTTTTGCAATCGAAAACAAAGAGACTTTTCTGGATCTGAATTTAAAACTCGAAGGATTTAATCTGGCTACTTTAGGTACAGTAGGAGGAGATGTTTTATCAAATGTAAGAGGATCTGTTTCCGGAAATGCGGCAGTTGTTGGTAATCTTAAAAAACCGGAGATAAACGGAAGGCTTTATGTGGAAAAAGCCGGAATGACAGTTCCGTATCTTAATACCGATTATGAATTGAGCGACCGAACGGTTATCGATTTAACAGATGAAAAATTCTTATTCAGAAACAATCAGCTAACAGATACCAAGTACGGCACCAAAGGATTGCTGAACGGAAGTATCGAACATCATAATTTTGGCGACTGGAAACTGGATCTGACTATAACCTCAAAACGATTACTGGCCCTTGATACAAAAGATAGTGAAGATGCCGCTTATTTTGGTACGGCTTTTATAAATGGTACTGCAAGTATCAAAGGTCCAACAGAAAATCTATTTATAAAGGTTGATGCTAAGTCCGAGAAAGGAACTGAAGTGAAAATCCCTATTAACAACGCGCAAAGTGTTGGGGAAAGCAGCTGGATACATTTTGTAACGCCGAAGGAAAAATACAACCTAGCCAATGGTATTGTCGAGAAAACAAGAAATTACAATGGACTCGAATTAGAATTTGATTTTGATATTACGCCCGATGCCGAGGTTGAAGTAATTCTGGATAGAAATTCCGGGCACGGTATGAAAGGAAAAGGATACGGATCTTTATTATTTAAGATCAATACACTGGGTAAATTTAATATGTGGGGAGATTTCCAGGCATACGAAGGAACCTATAATTTTAAATACGGAGGTTTAATAGATAAAAAATTCGCCGTTAAAAAAGGTGGTTCTATTATCTGGGAAGGAAACCCTATGAAAGCGCAGCTGAATCTTGAAGCGGTTTATAAAACATCTGCTAACCCTGCCGTATTACTGGATAATTCTTCTTTCAATAAAAAAGTCCCGGTAGAAGTTGTCATTGGTTTAAGAGGGGATTTAACGAGTCCGGAACCTAATTTTGATATTCAGTTTCCATCGGTGAGTAATGTTCTGAAATCCGAGATACAGTATAAGTTAGATGATAAAGACGTTCGTCAGACCCAGGCTTTGTATTTACTTTCGACAGGTTCGTTTATGAGTCCGGACGGATTCAATCAAAGTGATTTATCAGGAACCTTTGCTGAAACCGCAGCAAGTTTATTAGGCGGAATTATTAAATCAGACAATGATAAGATCAATATCGATTTGAATTTTATATCGGCAGATAAACGAATAGGTCAGGAAGCCGATGGTCAGTTTGTAGCCAATATAACCTCCCAGGTAAACGAAAGAATAACCATAAACGGAAAATTAGGAGTTCCTATTGGCGGTGTAAACGAGTCGGCCATTGTAGGAGATATCGAAATATTATACAGGGTAAATGACGACGGATCGATGAATCTTCGTTTATTCAATAAAGAGAATGATATCAATTATATAGGACAGGGAATTGGATATACGCAAGGAGTTGGTATTTCATATGAAGTCGATTTTGATACTTTTAGCGAGCTGGTCAATAAATTATTTAAGAATCATAAATTAGAAAGAGCCATCAAAAGCTCGTCTGATGATTTGCAGGATTCGTATCTGAATCCGGATTTTGTAAAATTCTCCAATAAAAAAGATGCCGAAAAAGACAAAAAGAAGTCCGATAAAAAAGAAGAAGAGAAACAGCCACAACCTAAAAATAATAATGAAGGACTCATTCCTGACAACGATTTTTAATTAATTGTTAAAAATAATCTTAAAAGAAACCATTCGCTTCGTTGAATGGTTTTTTTTGTGTTAAATTAGGGGCTGATTTATTTTCTTACAAATATAAAATGATGACGAATTTTTATAACACTTCATTTATGTATTGTTAATTTTAAAGATTTAATTAAAATAAGCACGTTTTATTATTTTAAATGAAATTTTTACTATCGAAAAACTTATTAACGAAAACGTTTGAATTTAACAGATTTTATTAATTAATGATAAACATCACCTGAAAAGTGCTGAATGTTTGCTAATTTTACACTTTAATACTTAAATAATGCCAAAAACAATAAAAAAAGTTGGTGTTCTTACTTCGGGAGGAGACTCACCAGGAATGAATGCTGCAATACGATCAGTTGTTCGAACATGTGCTTATCATAATATAGAATGCATAGGAATTTATAGAGGGTATCAGGGAATGATCGAAGGAGATTTCAAAGAAATGGGACCTCGTAGTGTAAATAATATTGTAAACAAAGGCGGAACGATCCTGAAATCAGCTCGTTCAGTTGAGTTTAGAACACCGGAAGGTAGAAAAAAAGCCCACGAAAATCTATTGAAAGCAGGAGTTGATGCTCTTGTTGTAATAGGAGGTGACGGAAGTTTTACCGGAGGATTAATTTTCAATTCAGAATATGGTTTTCCTGTAATGGGGATTCCAGGTACAATTGATAATGATATTTTTGGTACAAGCCATACCTTAGGTTATGATACTGCCTTAAATACGGTTGTAGATTGTATTGATAAAATTAGAGATACGGCAAGTTCTCATAACCGTCTGTTTTTTGTAGAGGTTATGGGTAGAGATGCAGGTCACATTGCTCTTAATGCAGGAATTGGCGCTGGTGCCGAAGAAATTCTTATTCCTGAAGAAGATTTAGGTTTAGACAGGCTACTAGACTCTCTTCAAAAAAGTAAAGCTTCAGGAAAATCATCAAGTATAGTAGTTATTGCTGAAGGAGATAAAATTGGTAAAAACGTATTTGAATTAAAAGATTACGTCGAAGCTAATTTGCCTGAGTATGATGTAAGAGTATCTGTTTTAGGACATATGCAGCGTGGTGGTTCACCATCTTGTTTCGACCGTGTTTTGGCAAGCCGTTTAGGTGTAAAAGCAGTAGAGTCCCTAATCGAAGGTAAATCAAATTACATGGTAGGTCTTCAGGCAGATAAAGTTGCCCTGACACCTCTTGAACAAGCAATTAAAGGTAAATCTGAAATTGATAGAGAATTGTTGAGAGTATCTGATATCATGTCAACATAAAATAAAAGTTTAAAAAGGAAAGAAGTTTATTGTGAGGAAATTAGACTTTAAATTAGTGTAATAAAAACAAAAGCAAAAATTAAGTAAAATGTCAAAAGTAAAATTAGGAATAAACGGATTCGGACGTATCGGAAGAATCGTTTTTAGAGAAACTTTCAATAGAGATAATGTAGAGGTTGTAGCAATCAACGATTTATTAGATGTTGATCACTTAGCTTATTTATTAAAATATGATTCAGTTCACGGTCGTTTCAACGGAACTGTAGAGGTAAAAGAAGGAAAACTTTACGTAAACGGAAGAAATATCCGTATTACTGCTGAAAGAAATCCAGCTGACTTAAAATGGAACGAAGTTGATGTTGACGTAGTTGCTGAATGTACTGGTATCTTCACTACTATCGAAACTGCAAATGAGCACATTAAAGGTGGTGCTAAAAAAGTAATTATTTCTGCTCCTTCTGCAGATGCTCCAATGTTTGTAATGGGAGTAAATCACGAGACTGCAAAAGCTACTGATTTAGTAGTTTCTAATGCTTCTTGTACTACAAACTGTTTAGCTCCTTTAGCTAAAGTAATTCACGATAATTTCGAAATTGTAGAAGGTTTAATGACAACTGTTCACGCTACAACTTCAACTCAAATGACTGCTGATGGTCCTTCAAGAAAAGACTGGAGAGGTGGACGTGCTGCAAGTATCAACATCATCCCATCTTCAACAGGAGCTGCTAAGGCTGTTGGAAAAGTAATTCCTGCTTTGAATGGAAAATTAACTGGAATGTCTTTCCGTGTTCCTACTGCTGATGTTTCTGTAGTAGATTTAACCGTAAAAGTAGCTAAAGAAACTTCTTACGAAGAAATTATGGCTGTCTTAAAGAAAGCTTCAGAAAATGAATTAAAAGGTATTTTAGGATATACTGAAGATGCAGTTGTTTCTCAGGATTTTATTTCTGACAAAAGAACTTCAATCGTTGATGCTACTGCGGGAATTGGTTTAAATTCAACTTTCTTCAAATTAGTATCTTGGTACGATAACGAGTACGGATATTCAAGCAAATTAATTGATTTGTCTGTGCACATCGCAGGTTTAAAATAATACTATATTTATACTCAAAATCCCGTTACCTAAAAATAACGGGATTTTCGTATTCTGTTAGGTCTTTAATTAATGTAAAAAACACACTTTTTATTTAGTTAAAGAAAAACTAATCCAAAAACTAAATAAAATGAAATTAATAGTTGATAGTGGATCTACTAAAGCCGATTGGATTGCAATTGATGATAATGGAAAAGTATTATTCACCACACAAACCTTAGGGTTAAATCCTGAAATTCTTGAAGGTCCTGAAATTATCGAAAGATTAAATGACCGTTTTGATATTTTACAAAATAAAAAAAATGCTACACATTTGTTCTTTTACGGAGCAGGTTGTGGAACTGAGAGAATGAAAACAGCGCTTTCGCAAATATTCCAGGAATATTTTGTAAATGCTATTGTAGAGGTTCATGAAGATACCTACGCAGCAGTTTATGCAACTACTCCAAAAGGAGAAGAAGCAATTGTGAGTATCTTGGGAACAGGTTCTAACTGCAGTTATTTTGATGGAAAAGTATTGCATCAAAAAGTACAATCGTTAGGATATATTGTCATGGATGATTGTAGCGGAAATGTTTTTGGAAAAGAATTAATCAGAAAATATTATTTCAATAAAATGCCTAAAGAACTGGCAGTAGAATTTGAAAAAGAATATGATTTAGATCCAGATTTTATCAAAAATAAATTATACAAAGAACCCAATCCAAATGCTTATTTAGCGACTTTTGCTAAGTTTTTAATCAAGCATAAAGACACTGAGTTTTGCAGAAAAATCATCTTTAAAGGGATGAAATCTTTCGTGAAAAATTACATCAAACAATTTGATAACTGCAAAGAAGTTCCGGTTCATTTTGTAGGTTCTATTGCTTTTTATTTAAAAGATGAATTACAAGAGACTTTTGATAAGTACGAACTTCAGTTAGGTAATGTTTTAAGAAGGCCTATTGATGGATTGATTGCTTATCACGTTGCTAATCAATAATTAAAAAAGAAGTATGGAAATTGCTATAATAGCTCACGATGGTAAGAAGGCAGATATGGTTCAGTTTTTAAATAAAAACAAAACACTTCTTCTTCAGGAAAATATTAAACTGATCGCAACAGGAACTACCGGAAGCAAGGCTGTAAATGCAGGTTTTAAGGTAAAAAGAATGCTTTCAGGACCAATGGGAGGCGATGCGCAAATTGCTGCGCGTGTAGCTGAAGGTAAAACGCAAATGGTTTTCTTTTTTAAAGATCCCTTAGCGAGCCATGCTCATGAGGTCGATATTAATATGCTTATTCGTGTTTGTGATGTACACAATGTACCTTTGGCAACAAATGAAGCTTCTGCTCAGCTGTTGTTAAATGCTGTGGCATTGCAATTATAGAATTTCACATCATTAAATATATTCTCAAAACCGTTTCATTTACTGAAACGGTTTTTTTATTGCCTTAAAATTATGGTATTAAAATAATTGCTACTGTTTTTTGCGGTATGCTTAAAAATTTGAAATTCACGGATTTGTAGTAATTTCACTCCTTTTTTTAACGTAAATTTGATCTATATTAATTACTAAATCTTGAAAAAACAAACTTCAATTGCAATTATTGCTCATGATAATAAAAAAGCAGACATGATTCAGTTTTTAATTAAAAACAGAATTGCGCTTGAGCATGATAAAGTAAAACTTATTGCAACAGGGATATTAGAAAGAAATGCTGAGAAATCAGGATTTAAAGTAAAAAAGATGCTTGCGTGCTTAATGGGAGGCGATGCTCAAATCGCATCTAAAGTAGCTGCGGGTAAAATTAATGTCGTCTTTATGTTTACCGATCATTATTGACCAATGCTCATAAAGTAGATATTAAGATGCTGGTCAGGATATGTGATGTGCATAATGTGCCGCTGGCTACAAATGAGGCAACGGCACAATTATTTTTAAATGCTATTGTACAGCGATTATAGAAATCTCTACATTTACATTTTTTGGCAAACAAGCTACCTGAACTGTTTCGCGGGCAGGCGCCGTTTTTTCATCAAAATAAGACCCGTAAATAGCGTTTATAGCAGCAAAGTTATTCATATCCATAATAAAGATTGTTGCTTTAACTACGTTTTCAAAAGTCATGTCTGCAGCCTGAAGAATGGCCGCAATATTTTGCATTACTTGTGTTGTTTCATCATTTATATTTTCGGTAACAAGATCTCCCGTAGCTGGATTTATAGCAATCTGACCGGAGGCATAAAGTGTATTGTCTGATAATACAGCCTGGTTGTAAGGGCCAATTGGAGCCGGTGCTTTGTCAGTAAAGATGATTTTTTTCATGATAAAAGTTTTTAAATACTAAAAGGAAGAATTATAATGTAATTAGAGATTATCAAAGTAAGATTTAAATCTTAAAAAATCCAGTTTGATAATCACTAAAAAGTTTTCAGCTTTAAGTTAATGGACGCTTATCGGTTAGAAGTGCTTCGTTTGTTCCACTTAATGTCGCTAAGCATTCCGGATTTGATCCCGATAAAGAAGTTCCAGTTTGAGTTTACACCAAGCGGACTCCAGTTAAAGGCCATTCTCCAGCTCAATAAATCCCTTTCAAAACGGAATTGAGTAAAAGTAACACCTTTTTGTACAAAATCATAACCGGTAGAAACTCCGCCTTTCCATTTTGGGGTAATATCCATATTGGCAGATATCATGATAGAGTTTCCTGTGATCTTATTTTCGCGATTTACATTCGAATATGTCAATGAATAAGCCATTGTCATATCCCACGGTATTTTTGCTTTAAAGAATTCGGTGATCACATCATCTTCATCATCTTTTTTATTGGCAAACTGACTGTTTCGGCTGTCATTCAAATCAGTATTGGTTCCAAATAAATCATCTTTACGACCTCCGTTCCGTTCACTTTGCTTGTTTTCCTCTTCTTTTCCGGTTCCTTTATTAGAAAACGAATAGTTTAAAGTTACGTTAGCACTGGTCATTCTAAACAAACTCCCGCCATTGTCAATATTATAAGTATTAATTCTGGCTCCGCCATTATCGATCGCATACGGATCTAATGTAGCACCAAAATTCACATTCATTTTATTGTCAAAAAGTTGTGTTCCACCACTTACAAGAACCGGTTGCCATGCTAAACTTTCTTTTCCGTCAGCATTAAAATTATAACTCGTGCTGAAGTTTAAATTGTTTAACAGCATGATCTTTTTAGGTTCTGTTTTTGTGCTGTCTCTGTCTCTTACTTTAGCTTCAAAAGTATTGCTTAAAGCAAATGATACAATGTTAGAATTGCTTTTACCAGGAGCTCCAAAAATACCACCGTCAAATCTTGAGTAAGTCGAAATTCTTCCTGTAGCATCAACAGTGTAATTATTATAATATTGGTCAAAACTAGGTGTATAGGAATACGTAACAGTTGGACGCATTACGTGACGAATGGATTGAATTCTTTTATCGCTTCCAAAATTAAAGGTACCGTAAATTGTAGTTCCTAAATTCGTACTGAAATTATATGTTCTAAAAGCATCGAAACCATTAACGGTTGTATTTACAATCTGGCCCTTATCTGGATCATAATTTTTATCAATAGTTTTAGTAACCCAAGTTTCCTGGTAGTTGGTAGAGGCTCCTGCGCTAAAATATTTAAATACTTTAAAATTGGTACTAATAGGGATACTGTGCTGCATTCCTATTTGAGCATCTCTAAACATTTGCGGTTTAAAGAACAATGAATCTGTAGTGGTAATATTGTTTTTACCGCTCAGGTTATATTGCAGGTTGATGTTCTTGATAAAACCTTTTTTAACTCCGTCTTTTCCAACAAACGGATACACACGGTCGACACTGGCTTGCAAAGTCGGTAAAGTCATCTGAATTTGCTCTGTCTGCGTATTTTGCGAATGCGTTGCTGTTAATGAAAAACGCGCTTGTGGTATCGTATTAAAGGTTCTGTTATATGAAATAGATGAATTTAAAGTATTATTTAAATTCGAACCTACGTTGGCCTGGTTGATTGATCGCTTAAAGTATTTACTACTACCCATATTTACCGAAGCAGAAAAGCTTGAATTTGGGTTCGATTTTGAGTCTTTTGAATGAGACCACTGAATGTTGTAAATATTTTCTTTACTATAGTCAGGATAACCTCGCTCGCTATTGATCAGGTTCTCAAAACGAATATTAAGATTTCCTCTATATTTGTATCTGGTGGCATACGCCGACTCAAAGCGCATGGCGTAACTACCGTTGGTGTAATAATCGGCTAATACCGTTAAGTCGTAATTATCGCTTAAAGCAAAATAATACCCCATGTTTTGCAATGAGAAACCTCTGGTATTTGAGTCATTATAACTTGGTACGATAATACCCGAAACACTTTTTTCCTTAGTCATAGGGAAAAAGGCGAAAGGCAATACTAGCGGAGTAGGTACATCTGCAATTACCATTTGAGTGGTTCCTACAACAACTTTTTTGTTCGGAACGAATTTTACTTTATTTGTTCTAAAATAATATTCAGGATTGTCGATGTCTTTTGCAGTGGTAAAGCGGGCTCCTTTTAAAAAGTAAACCGAATCGTTTTCTTTTTTGGTGATTGCCGCTTTGATTTTAAATTCTCCCTGTTCTGTCCTTGAATTATAAATTAAAGCCTTTTTGGTTTTAAAATTGAATCGGATAGAATCAGGTTGAACTTCGCTTGGGCCTTGTTTAAAATTGGGATATTGTATCAAAACACCTGCAGAATCTCTTATACGACCCGCATAAACTTCATCTTTTTCGAGATTTAAAACAATAATACCTGACTTTAGTTCGACATCTTTATAATATAATTCGGCTTCATTATATAATGTAAGCGTTTTATTTTTCCTGTCATACTTAGCATAATCTTTGGCTTTGTACTTCGTAACAGCGTCTAAAGCGTTCTTTTTAGTCTTTACAGTATCTAACTTTATGGTATCGGCTATGGGAGCCGGTGTTATATCTGTAACAGCAGTTTTGGGTTTATCTGTTTGTTTTACAGTTGGTAACGGCTTTTTTTTGTTTTTTATCTCTTGCGAATATAAATTACCACATCCTAATGTTAGGAAAAATGATAATAAAACGATATTAAATAAGTTTGTATGCAAAGGTTTAAATGCTATTTTTGTAAAATTATGGCTTGTTTTTTGACATGTCAAACTTACATATAATTTTTTGTCAAAAATAATCAATTGTAAAAATTATAGCAGTTACGTTTTATTAAAATTAACTTTTAGATTTATGAACAGATTTAACAAAATTAAAGTAATATTTACTTTTTTTCTAACGATATTGTCTTTTTGTGCATACAGCCAGTCAAATGTTTTTAAGGTAACACTTGATGCTGGGCATGGAGATCATGACTTTGGAGCTGTTTATAGCGGACGGATTGAAAAAAATATTGCTTTGGCCATTGTTTTAAAAGTTGGTAAAATTTTAGAAAGCACGCCCAATATTAATGTGATTTATACTCGTAAAACAGATGTTTTTATCGATTTGGTTGAAAGAGCCAATATTGCCAACAGAGCCAATTCGAATATTTTTGTGTCAATTCACTGTAATGCTAATAAAAATACGGCTGCTGATGGAACAGAAACCTATGTAATGGGTTTAAGTAAACTGGCATCAAATCTTGAGGCTGCGAAAAAAGAGAACTCGGTTATTACCTTAGAGAAAGATTATAAACGTAAATACGAAGGTTATGATCCTAATTCTCCGGAATCTATGATTGGTTTGACTTTAATGCAGGAAGAATATCAGGATAACAGTATTTCACTTGCCAGTAAAATTGAAGATAATTTTGAAAAATTAGGAAAAAAACTAAGACAGGGAGGGGTAAAGCAGGCACCTTTTATGGTACTTCATAAAGCGTATATGCCAAGAGTTTTAGTTGAAACGGGATTTATCTCTAATCCTACTGAAGGAAATATTTTAAATTCTGAAGAGGGACAAAATGATATTGCAAAAGCTATTGCCGAAGCAATTTTAAGTTACAAAAGAGAATATTTTGGTTCCGGAGCTAGTGAATCAAACGATGCGCGACCAGTAAGAGATACTACTCCTGTAAAAGCAAAAGTGGTTGAAACTCCTGCGGTTGCTAAGAATACTCCAAAAGGAACATTCTTTAAAGTACAGCTTATCGCCAGCATTAAAAAAACGCCCTTAGAACCTAAAAATTTTAAAGGACTAAAAAATGTAACAATGATATACGAAAATAATATTTATAAATATTTTTACCAGGAAACTTCGGATTATACAGCTGCTAAAAAATATTTAGAAGAAGCTAAGGATAAAGGATATGGAGCTTCTTTTTTAGTTGCAACTAAAGATGGAGAAAAGATCAGTATTCAAGACGCTATTAAATAATAGCCTTTAGTTCGAATATTTATACTAATTTTGTACAAACACTAAGAATTTTGAAACTAACAAGAGAAATTAAAACGGCTATTTTAGTCATCGCGTCAATTTTATTATTTATCTGGGGCTACAGCTTTTTAAAAGGTAAAGACCTTTTTACAAATTATAAGACATTATATGTAGAATATGATAATGTTGAGGATCTGTCAGCATCAGCACCCGTTACCATAAATGGACTTTCAGTTGGTAAAGTAAGTAAAATTACAATTAATGAATTAACAGGTAAATTATTAGTTGAACTTCAATTAAAAACAGATTTTCCAATTTCAAAAACAAGTAAAGCGGCTTTGTATTCGCCAAGTTTAATTGGTGGAAAACAAATTAAAATTTTGCCTAATCTGGCTGATAAAGATCCGGCAGAGGAAGGACAAACGCTTGTATCTACTGTAGAGATGGGATTAACAGAATCTCTGGGAGGTAAAATCGAACCTATTCAGCAAAAATTAGATTTAATGCTTCTTAACATAAATACTCTGGTATCGGGATTAAATAATGTTTTAGACAAACAAGGGCAGGAGAATCTAAAAAAATCATTGGCAGAATTAAGCCAGACAATGGAGCAGTTTCATAGAGCTTCAGGAAGTTTGAATTCTATTTTGGATACCAATAAAGGTCAGATAAACGGAGTGGTGACAAACTTTAACAAGATGTCAAACAACTTCAATAAGATATCTGATTCTTTAAACAAGGCTGATTTAGGAAAAACAGTTAGAAACCTAAACCAAACTTTGGCTAAAGTAGACGGTATTATGAGTAACTTAAACTCAGGAAAAGGTACTGCCGGTAAATTATTAAGTGATGATGCTTTGTATAACAATTTGGCTAAGACTTCAAAAGAGTTAGAATTGTTATTGCAGGATGTTCGTTTATACCCAACTCGTTATGTAAATGTTTCTCTTTTTGGAAAGAAAAATAAACCTTACGTAGCCCCTGTAGAAGATGCAAATTCAACCGATAAAAAATAATAAGGAATGGGATATTTAGACAATATTTTATTTGCTATACTTTTAATAGCTGGTTTTGGCTTTTTTGCTTCAAGTGTAAAAAAGATTATCAGAAACATTAACTTAGGAGTTGATGTAGATCGTAAAGATAATCCAAAGGCGCGTTGGGCAAATATGGCGATGATTGCTTTAGGGCAGTCAAAAATGGTGAAACGGCCTGTTGCCGGAGTATTGCATATTGTTGTTTATGTAGGTTTTGTTATTATTAATATCGAGTTACTCGAAATCATCATCGATGGTTTGTTTGGAACACATAGAGTTTTTGCTCCTTATTTAGGTGTAGTCTATGATGTTTTAATTGCCGCATTTGAGATATTGGCATTTTTGGTTCTGGTTGCAGTTATTGTATTTTGGATCAGAAGAAATATAATTAAGTTAAAACGTTTTATAAATCCGGATTTAAACGGGTTTCCAAAAAGTGATGCCAATTACATTTTGTATTTCGAGACTGTTTTAATGATTTTGTTTTTATTGATGAATGCTTCTGATTTGCATTTACAAAATGTTCCGGGGGGATTTTCGCATTTTCATAAAGCAGGAAGTTTTCCAATAAGTCAGTTTATTGCGCCAATGTTCAACGGAGTTTCAAACGAACTGGTTGGATTGTTGTTTGAAGTTTTTTGGTGGTTGCATATTGCAGGTATTTTGGTTTTTATGAACTATTTGTACTTCTCAAAACATTTACATATTCTTTTAGCTTTCCCAAATACTTATTTTGCTAATCTGAAACCAGAAGGGCAGTTTGATAATTTGGCATCAGTTACAAAAGAGGTGAAGTTAATGATGGATCCAAACGCAGATCCGTTTGCCGCTGCTCCGGTAGATGAAAACGCTGCGCCAGGTAAATTTGGGGCAAGTGATGTTCAGGATTTAAACTGGGTTCAGCTATTGAATGCTTATACTTGTACAGAATGTGGCCGTTGTACATCATCTTGTCCGGCGAATCAAACCGGTAAAAAATTGTCTCCTCGTAAAATTATGATGGATACAAGAGACCGTTTGCAGGAAGTAGGAAAAAATATAGATGCCAACAAAGGTGTTTTTGTTCCGGATAATAAGACCTTATTAAACGATTATATTACTCCTGAAGAATTGTGGGCTTGTACCTCATGTAATGCTTGTGTAGAGGAATGTCCGGTAAATATAAGTCCGTTGTCTATTATTATGGATATGCGTCGTTATTTGGTAATGGAGCAAAGTGCTGCGCCAATGTCATTGAATGCGATGATGACTAATATTGAAAACAATGGTGCGCCTTGGCAATACAGCCAACAGGACAGGTTGAATTGGAAAAATGAGAATTAAAGAGTTTAAGCGGTTATTTGTTTAACCGTTTAATCGACTAATAAAATAAATTTCGGTTTTAATTTTAAGGAAAAGGTTTATTCAGACGAGAGATTAATCCAATTACCGATTTAATAAAATAAGAAGATGTCAGAAAGTTTAGTAGTACCAACAATGGCAGAAATGCTGGCCGAAGGAAAACAACCAGAAGTTTTGTTTTGGGTGGGTTGTGCGGGAAGTTTTGATGATAGAGCAAAAAAAATTACAAAGGCATTTGTACGAATCTTAAATCGTACTAATGTTTCTTTTGCGGTTTTGGGTACTGAGGAGAGTTGTACCGGAGATCCTGCAAAACGCGCCGGAAATGAATTTTTGTTTCAGATGCAGGCCATGATGAATATCGAGGTTCTGAATGCTTATGAAGCTAAAAAAATTGTTACGGCTTGTCCGCATTGTTTTAATACTTTAAAAAATGAATATCCTGAATTAGGAGGTCAATATGATGTAGTGCATCATACGGAGTTTTTAAAGTCGTTAATGGATGAGGGAAGATTAACTGTTGAAGGAGGTCAGTTTAAAGGGAAAAAAATCACTTTCCACGATCCTTGTTATTTAGGAAGAGCCAATAAAGTTTATGAGGCACCAAGGGATTTAATTGAAAAACTTGATGTAGAGCTGGTCGAAATGAAACGTTCTAAAGCGAATGGTTTATGTTGCGGAGCGGGTGGAGCACAAATGTTTAAAGATGCTGAACCAGGAAACAAAGAAGTAAACGTATTACGTACAGAAGATGCTCTGGAAGTAAAACCGGATATTATTGCAGCAGGTTGTCCGTTTTGCAATACAATGTTAACTGATGGTATTAAACATCAGGAAAAAGAAGGACAAGTAAAAGTAATGGATATTGCGGAGTTAATTGCTAATGCGCAAGATTTGTAAAAAAGTGGCTAAGGTTCTGGGATACTAAGCTGCTAAGTTTTTTTGCTGGAAACCTGAAATTTTAAACTTGAAACTTTTCAAATCCAATAATCTAAAATCTAAAATTTAAAAATGTATATACCTTTTGAAAATTTACCTGGTGAATCCAGAATTTGGATTTACCAATCAAACAGAAAGTTTTCTGAGGAAGAATTTTCTGAAATAGAAACTGACCTGAAAGCTTTCGTAGAAGGCTGGGCAGCTCACGGAACAAGTTTAGAGGCTTCATACCAACTAAAATACAACCGATTCATTATTTTGGCTGTAAATCAGGATGTGCAGGCAGCTACAGGATGTTCTATAGATAGTTCAGTGGAGTTTATCCAAAGTTTAGAGAAAAAATACCACGTTGATTTGCTTGATAAGATGAACGTTACTTTTAAACTTGGTGAACACATAGCTCATAAACCATTAATTGATTTCAAGAAAATGGTGAAAGATAAATCGGTATCTGAGAATACGATTGTCTTTAATAACCTTGTAAACAATATCGAAGAATACAACGAATCGTGGGAAGTTCCTGCTGCCGATAGCTGGCATAGCAGATTTTTCTAAGAAGAATTTATAATAAAAAAAAAGGCATGAAATTTAGATTTTATGCCTTTTTTTGTTTTAAGAATATCACATTTACGAGTAAACATGCTGGGTTTAACTCTGTGGATCTTACAAAAATAAAAGCCTCTAATTTAGCCCCGATGGGAGTGATATCCTTTTTTGCCGTTGTTGGGCAGAAAAGATATAACGGACAGCGGGACAGATGGTTATTTTGGAAAAGTGATTTTTTGCTTCTTATTTAAATTATGAATTATTAGTTATGAATTATGAGTGTAAAGTTCTTCTTGTGAAGCCTATGGATCGCTCAGACTGACAGAGATAATGTTAGAGTAATTGTTTTAAATATCTAACGATCTAATACTCTGGTACATTTAATCTTCACAAAAATCTAACAATCTAAATCTTCGATTAAATGCTATTTTTGAGTACTTTCGTAGTATTAAATTTAATACATGAAAATAGCTATAGTTTGTTATCCGACATTTGGCGGTAGTGGCGTAGTTGCTACAGAATTGGGTCTTGAATTAGCCAGACGCGGACACGAAATCCATTTTATTACTTATAGTCAGCCGGTTAGGCTGGCACTTTTGAATCCTAATGTTCATTATCACGAAGTAAACGTTCCTGAATATCCTCTTTTTCATTATCAGCCTTATGAATTGGCTTTGTCAAGCAAATTGGTTGATATGGTGAAATTATATAAGATTGAAGTCTTGCACGTGCATTATGCTATTCCTCACGCTTATGCGGGCTATATGGCCAAGCAAATGCTGAAGAATGAAGGCATTAATCTGCCAATGATTACAACGCTTCACGGAACTGATATTACTCTTGTTGGAAATCACCCTTTTTATAAACCCGCAGTGACCTTTAGTATCAATAAATCTGATTATGTTACTTCTGTTTCGCAGAGTCTGAAAGATGATACTTTGAAACTCTTTAAAATCAAGAATAAAATCAAGGTAATTCCTAATTTTATTGAGCTGGATAAGGTGAGAAAAGATCCGCAGCAGCCTTGTCACCGTTATGTAATGGCCAAGGAAAATGAGCGTATCATAACGCATATCAGTAACTTTAGAAAGGTAAAACGTATTCCGGATATTATTAAGATTTTCTATAATATCCAGAAAGAAATGCCAGCTAAATTGATGATGGTGGGTGATGGTCCTGAGAAAGAAAAAGCGGAAATTTTATGTATGGAACTGGGAATTTACGACAAGGTAATTTTCTTTGGAAACAGTAATGAAATTGATAAAATTTTATGTCTTACTGATTTGTTCCTGCTTCCGTCAGAAACAGAAAGTTTTGGTTTGGCAGCTTTAGAAGCAATGGCTTGCGGGGTTCCGGTAATTTCGAGTAACTCGGGAGGTTTGCCGGAGGTTAATTTTGATGGTATTTCGGGATATTTGAGTGATGTTGGGAATGTCGAAGAAATGGCTGCAAATGCAATTAAGATTCTTAAAGATGATAAAACGCTGAATGAATTTAAAGCAAATGCGCTGGAAGTAGCGAAGAAATTCGATATCAAAAATATATTGCCTAAGTATGAAGCTTTGTATCAAAAAGCAATAGACGATTATAAAGAATAGAACATAATTTAAAAATACTCGTAAATGAAAAAAGTAATTTCGGTTTTAATAATTTTTGTTTTGATTTCTTGCGGAGCAAAAAAAACAGCAGATTCAGGTTCGAAAGTTTTGTATGAGGTTTTGACGGAACAATCTGACGGTGGTGGGAATATTAAGTTTTTTGAAATTTTGACTGAACCTAATGAAATCAAAATGTTGGAAAATGACCCGCTTTTAAAAGATAAAATGAAACATGACGATATTAGTAATTCGAATTATGTTATCCTGAACATGGGGGAGAAAAATACCGGCGGATACTCTATTGGCGTTGAAAAAGTGGAAGAAACCGATAAGAATATTATCATTACGATAAAAGAAGTAAGTCCAGCTCCGGATGCGATGGTGATGCAGGTGATTACCTATCCTTATACGGTGGTAAAAGTGCATTCGAAAAAAGAGATTATTATTAAATAAGCATTCTTTAGGTTAAATTCAATGCTGAGCCTAATGAAAACAAAAAAATCCTGTCGCTTTTCAACGACAGGATTTCTTTTTACAATTATTTTTTAGTTTTAATTTAGAATCTAAATTTAACTCCTAAACCTACATCGAATCCAAAATTGTCATCATCATAGTATCCAGAACCAATTTCTGGTCTTGCATCTAATGAAAGTGTAATAGGTGCTTCGCTAAATCTGTATTCTATACCGATATCTCCAGCTGCAAATACGTATGTTCCGCTGTCGTTATACTTAAAATTGTTGTTGTAGTAATCGTGATCCCATGCAGCAATACCACCACCAACACCAGCGTACCAGTTAAAACCTCCGTCGATGTTCCAAACCCATTGGTAAAGAGCAACTCCTTTAATGGCGTCTACATTACTGCTGTTTCTAAAACCTAAATCAAATTCAAGTCTGTTTTTTTGGCTTAAGCCTAATTGATATGATACCTCGCCACCAAATCCGTTGTTATCTCCTAAACGTACTCCTAAAGCGTGTTTTGAAATTTCTTGTGATTGAGCTGTGAATGCTATTCCTAATAGCATAAAGGCAGATAAAATGATTTTTTTCATAAAAATGGTTATTTAATTTTTTTCAAATGTACAGTTACGTGTTGAGTAGAAACGTATAATATTTTTGAAAATTGTTATATAATTCACATTTTTGAATTTTAATTTCATTTTGTTAAAGGCTTCGGTGTCAGTTATAATGCGTGATTTGGACTTTTGAAGCAGTTTTAGGATTATTTTTTAAGGATGATCGAGGAAATTAATTGGGAGCTTAAAATGTCTTCCATCTCGAAAAGATTTTCTTCTTCTGTAAAATTACTTTCAGTATAAGAGTATAATTTCCAACGCTTTTTGTGGTATTCTAGCGCAGTTAGATTTTCGACCCAATCGCCGGAATTTAAATATAAGGTAGATCCGTGTTTGTTTTCTTTAGTTATGATTTTTGGTTCATGTATATGTCCGCAAATTACATAATCGTATTTTTTTTCGATGGCTAAATCTGTAGCGGTAGTTTCGAAATCTGAAATGAATTTGACAGCCTTTTTTACACTTGCTTTTATTTTTTTAGAAAAAGAATACGGTTCGCGGCCTAATTTTGCCAAACACCAGTTGGCAAATCGATTGCTCAAAATTAGATAATCATATCCTAATCCGCCTAGTTTTGCGATCCATTTTGAGTGCTGAACAGAAGCGTCAAAAACATCTCCGTGAAAAATCCAGGCTTTTTTATCGTCTAATTCTAAAACCAGTTTATCAACCAGTGAAAAATTTCCCATGTTCATATCGCTGAATTTTCGAAGAATTTCATCGTGATTTCCAGTGATGTAATACACTTTTGTGCCCTTAGATGCCATCCCGATTATGCGTTGAATGACTCTTAAATGTGCTTTAGGGAAGTATGATTTTCGAAACTGCCAGGCGTCAATTATATCGCCGTTTAAGACTAATGTTTTGGGCTTAATGCTTGATAGGTAGTTGTTTAGTTCTTTAGCGTGACTTCCGTAAGTTCCCAAATGGACATCTGAAAGAATGACCAATTCGACATTTCGTTTTTTCAATTTTTCTTTTTTTGAAGTTTAACAAATAAAAGAAACTCCTAGCAGAGATATTTTATCAAAAGGTTATCAATTTGGCCACAATTTTAATAAATTGTGATTTTTAAACTCCTTAACCTTTAGTTAATAATACTAATTTTAAATTTTTTAATTTAATTCATAAAACTTACATTTGCTCAAAACAAATTACAATGGCAGGAAATAGCTACGGCACCCTATATAAAGTTACAACATTTGGAGAATCTCATGGTGAAGCTTTAGGTGGAATTATTGATGGTTGTCCATCAGGAATTGAACTTGATTTAGAAGCAATTGAACTTGAAATGTCCAGAAGAAAACCAGGACAATCAGCAATTGTAACACAACGTAAAGAACCCGATGCAGTGCAGTTTTTATCTGGTATTTTTGAAGGTAAAACTACGGGAACGCCAATTGGTTTTATTATCCCCAATACCAATCAAAAATCTGATGATTACTCTCATATAAAAGACAATTACAGACCAAGTCACGCTGATTATGTATACGACCAGAAATATGGTTTTCGTGATTATCGAGGAGGCGGAAGAAGTTCTGCTCGTGAAACCGCAAGCAGAGTAGTGGCAGGGGCAATTGCAAAGCAAATGTTACCGGAAATTAAAATTAATGCTTATGTTTCGTCTGTTGGGCCAATTCATTTAGATACGCCTTATCAGGATTTAGATTTTTCTAAAATAGAAAGTAACCCTGTTCGTTGTCCGGATGAAAAATCGGCAGCAATTATGGAAGAATACATTCGCGATATCCGCAAGCAGGGAGATACTGTAGGTGGTGTTGTTTCGTGTGTGATTAAAAACGTTCCGGTTGGTTTAGGTGAGCCGGTTTTTGATAAATTACATGCCGAATTAGGAAAAGCAATGCTTTCTATCAATGCCGTGAAAGGTTTTGAATACGGAAGCGGATTTTCAGGTTCTGAAATGAAAGGAAGCGAACATAACGATTTATACAATCCTGACGGAACGACAAAAACAAATCTTTCAGGAGGAATTCAGGGCGGAATCAGCAACGGAATGGATATCTACTTTAGAGTAGCTTTTAAACCTGTTGCCACTATCATGCAAACCCAGGATTCATTAGATAATAAAGGAAATATCACACCAATGACGGGTAAAGGTCGTCATGATCCGTGTGTTGTACCACGTGCTGTGCCTATTGTTGAGGCTATGGCAGCAATTGTTTTGGCTGATTTTTATTTAATCAACAAAACATATTAATAAAAATTAAGGCAGTGAGGGTCTTAATATTTAATTCTAAATAAAACAAATTAATGCAAGTAACAGAAACTAAAAAAAAATCATTTCTTAAAGGACTAACAGGGCAAATAGTAATTGCAATGGTGCTTGGAGCAGCTTTAGGAATTGTGATCCATAATTCGATTTCGCAGGAAGCTGCACTGTCTTTTAGCAATAAAATAAAAATGCTTGCCACGATCTTCATTAGATTAGTGCAAATGATTATTGCTCCTTTGGTTTTTACGACCTTAGTAGTTGGAATTGCTAAATTGGGCGATATAAAAACAGTTGGAAGAGTGGGAGGAAAAGCTCTTGGATGGTTTTTTACAGCATCTTTTGTATCCTTGCTAATTGGATTATTTTATGTAAATCTTTTAGAGCCTGGAGTAGGTTTAAAATTAGATCACGTAGATATGGCTGCAGCTTCTGAGGTTACAGCAAAAACAAAAATATTATCTGTTGAGAATTTTGTAGAACACATTGTTCCTAAAAGCCTTTTTGAAGCATTGGCAACCAATGAGATTTTACAAATTGTGATATTCTCTATCTTTTTTGGATTGGCGGCAGCTTCATTAGGAAGTACGGTAAAACCAATTATAAATGCTTTTGATAAAGCGTCTCACATTGTTTTAAAAATGGTGAATTATGTAATGAACTTTGCTCCAATTGGAGTATTTGGAGCCATTGCAGGAGTTTTTGCTATTCGAGATGCAGAAGAGTTAATCATTACTTATTTTAAATTTTTCGGATCATTTTTAGTCGGAATCAGTACACTATGGGTAGTTCTGATTGCTGTAGGTTATATTTTCCTGAAAAGAAGAATGACCGAATTATTACGACGTATTGTTGGGCCGCTGGCTATTGCTTTTGGAACAACCAGTAGTGAAGCTGTTTTTCCTAAATTGACAGAAGAACTGGAACAATTTGGTGTAAAGGATAAAATCGTTGCCTTTATGTTACCGCTTGGATATTCGTTTAACCTGGATGGAAGTATGATGTACATGACTTTTGCCAGTATCTTTATTGCTCAGTTTTATGGCGTTCATTTAGATTTAGGAACGCAAATGGCGATGCTTTTGGTTTTAATGTTAACCAGTAAAGGTATTGCGGGTGTGCCAAGGGCCAGTTTGGTTATTGTTGCGGCTACTTGCGGAATGTTTAAAATTCCAGTTGAGGGAATTGCCTTAATTTTGCCAATTGATCACTTTTGTGACATGTTTAGAAGTGCTACGAATGTTTTAGGAAACGCTTTAGCAACTTCGGTTGTGGGTCAGTGGGAAGCTGATAAGGAAGATAACATAGAAGGACTTGAAGAAGTTTAGTTTATAAAAATAGTTTTATACTTTTTAAATAAAAAAAACCGTAATGATAATTTTCATTACGGTTTTTTATTTGGAGCTATTTTGTAATTGTTAAGAATCAAAAAGAAATAGTGATAAACAATATTGATTAGTATTACTTTCATTATGAAAAACATACTGCTATTTTGAAGTTATAATAATGTATATTTGAATAAACATTTGCCCAATTATGTCTTATTACAGGTTTTATTTTTTATTTTTTGTATTTCTAAATTTATTTTGTCCTGAGCTCTTTGCCCAGACTGGTATTGCATCAAATGAAAAAGTTAAAGATTTAACGCAACAAGCCTGTGATTATTTAGACGAGACTAATTACGAAAAGTCATTAGAGAAATCCGGTATAGCCTTACAACATGCCTTTAATATAAAAAATGACACCTTAATTTCCCGAAATTACAATATAATAGCCATTAACTTTCACGAGTTGGGTGAAGTAGATAAAGCAGATTTTTTTTACCATAAAGCTTTATCCTATGCTAAAAGATCTAATATTGTAAGTTTACGAATGATGATTACTAGTAATCTAGGGAACTTATGTTTTTTTGAAAAGAAAATGTATAGTGATGGAATTGCTTATTATAAAGAATCGCTAAAATTTGGTGACCATGCTAAATATGCTGAAGAAGTTGCCATAACAAACCTTAATATCGTTTGGTCGTATTTTAAGATAGGAAACTATGCCAAAGGGTTACCTTACCTAGACTACATTAATAAAAACCAGAATAATTTAAAAGGAAAATCAAATGATGTTGCGCTGAATTTTTTAAACGGAATGTATTGGTCAAATGAAAACGATAATGCTAAGGCAAATAAATATTTCCTGAAAGCTATTTCTTATGGAGAGTCTATAAATGAAAAAACAGATTTGTTATATGCCTATTTGGAGTATTCGAAGTTTTTGAATAAGATTCGTAAATTTGAGCATGCGTATAAAAATATGCTCGCCTATAGTACGATCAGAGATGAAATGACGAATAAAGAAAAACTCAAGCGGGCGTCTATTGCCGGTTTTAATCTTGAGTTAGATGAATACAAAAGACAAATTGATAAAATCGAAAATGAAAAAGATTCGCAATATCAGAGTCTGAAAAAATCGAGGATTATTGTCATTTTGTTTGTCCTGATTTCTCTCATACTTTTTTTTCTGATCATTACGCTGATCAAAAATATAAGGTTTAAGAAAAAACACAATTTAGAGCTTTTAAAAGCTAAAGAAATTGCCGAGGAAGCCTCTTTGCTCAAAACTCAATTTATTTCGACTATAAGCCATGAATTGCGTACTCCCTTATATGGTGTAGTAGGGATTACTAATATGCTGCTTGAAGAACATAAAGAATTATCAAGAAGCCAGCATTTGAGTTCCCTGAAATTTTCGGCCCGATATTTATTGTCATTGGTCAACGACATTCTTCAAATTAATAAAATCGAAGAAAATAAAGTGGTATTAGAGAATTTGACATTTAACATTTCTGATGAAATTACAATGATCAAAAATTCTCTTTCTTTCTTATCTCAAAAAAAAAATAATAAGATTTCTGTCTCTATAGATTCTAATATTCCGGAATATTTGATTGGAGATAAATTAAGACTTGCCCAAATTTTGATGAATTTAGTGAGTAATGCATTAAAGTTTACCAAAGACGGAGAAGTTGAAATTATCGTAAAACTCAAAGATATACAGGGAAAAATGTACTTTCTTGATTTTTTAATTAAAGATAATGGTGTTGGAATTGCAATTGTAGATCAGGGTAAAATCTTTGAAAAATTTGTTCAGGTAGGCCGAAAAGATGAAGATTACCAAGGAACAGGATTAGGACTGAGTATTGTAAAACGATTGTTGGGACTTTTTGGAAGTACTATTAGTTTAAAAAGTACTATTGGCGAAGGAACGTCATTTACCTTTGTAATTCCTTTTGAACATGATCCGCAAAAGACTAAAAATATTATCGATGAAATCGAGGTAGATCTGACTTCAAGTGATGTTTATAAAATACTGATTGTCGAAGATAATCTGATCAACCAGCTCGTTACAAAGAAGATTATCGAAAAGAATAATTATATCTGTAAAGTAGTAGACGACGGTTTTGGAGCTTTGGAAATACTAAAAAAAGAAGATTTTGATCTTATTTTAATGGATATCAATATGCCTTTGATGAATGGTTTTGAAACGACTAAAAGAATTCGCTTAAAAGGTATAAAAACGCCTATTGTAGCATTGACTGCTTTTGATAAAGATGAAATAACAGATGAGGCAATTTCGTCGGGAATGAATGATATAATCATCAAGCCTTTTGAGCCCGTTAAGCTCTTTAAGATTATAAGTTACTTAATACACGAAGCTAAAAGCCATAGTTAGTAAGGTGTATAAGAATAAAAAAAAAGAAAACACTAATTTCACTGATTAACACAGATTAGTTTGTGGAATTAATTACACGGGCTATTAGGTATTAATATCATTTATGAAATTAGTGTTCAATTGCTCATAGGGCTAGTACCAGCGTTTTTTATTTTGCTTAGAAGCGTTTGATTTTCTTGATTTGTGAGCACCACCGCTTCGGTTTGAATTTTTAGGTTTTTCTGCCGCTTCTTCAGGACTTCCTGCGTGCCATTGATAAGGATGATCCGTAATCGTTTTTACGTCTACTTTTATCAATTTCTGAATGTCTTTCCAGTAACCATGTTCGTCTTTGCTGCAAAACGAAATCGCAACTCCGCCGTTTCCGGCACGACCAGTACGTCCAATTCTATGTACGTAAGTTTCAGGGATATTAGGTAAGTCAAAGTTTATTACAAAAGGCAATTGGTCAATATCAATTCCTCTTGCCGCGATATCTGTGGCAACAAGGACACCAACTTCTTTGTTTTTAAAGGCATCTAAAACACGTTGTCTTGCATTTTGCGATTTATCTCCGTGAATCGCCTCAGCAGGGATATCTTTTTTGCGCAATGCTTTTACCACATTATCAGCCCCGTGTTTGGTTCTCGAAAAAACCAATACGTTCGATAAATCTTCGTTTTTTATAAGATGATATAATAAATTTCTTTTTTCTGTTTTTTCAACAAAATAAACACGTTGTTCTACGTTTTCTGCTGTAGATGAAACCGGAGAGACTTCAACTTTTGCAGGATTCTGTAAAAACATTTCGGCCAATTCGCGAATAGCAATAGGCATTGTTGCAGAAAACAATAAAGTCTGACGGTTTTTTGGAGTAAGTTTTACGATCTTCTTTACATCATTGATAAAGCCCATATCTAGCATTTGATCTGCCTCGTCTAAAACCAAAGTGTGCAAGTGATCTAAATCAAGGAAACCTTGTTTTTGTAAATCCAGTAATCTTCCTGGCGTAGCGACCAAAATGTCAACTCCGTTTTTCAATGTATCAACTTGAGGATTTTGCGAAACCCCACCAAAAATCGTCAATTGAGTCAGGTTGGTGTATTTGGCATAAGTATCAAAACTTTGCCCAATCTGAACCGCTAATTCACGTGTTGGAGTAACTATTAAGGCGCGAATTACTTTGGCTTTTTTTGATGAGCCTACAATTCGGTGTAATTGATGTATAATTGGAATTGCAAATGCCGCAGTTTTTCCTGTACCGGTTTGGGCACAACCAATTAAATCCCTTCCTGCCAAAACAATCGGAATAGACTGTTCCTGAATAGGAGTAGGGTTTAGGTAGCCTTCTTCAAATACGGCTTTTTGTATACTTTTTGAAAGTGATAAATCTTCGAATAACATATCTTAGGTATTAAGAATTTAGTTTTAAGTACTAAAATTCTGTGCAAAGATAGCTTTATTCGATCAATCGTTTATTTGATTCTTGGTTTATTTGGCAAATGAACTCGTTTTCAGTCAGTCATCTTTCAATAAATTACTCTTTTTCGTTGTTGGCTTTGATGAAATCAGTGACTAAATAACCAATTAATTTTCCAATTAAATTATTGTTTGGAGAATCGGCCAGATCCGGAGCTCCTTCGCAAATATGCAAATAGGTGGCGTTTCTGTGCTGTCCAAAAAACGAAATAAACTGACGTAATTCTTCTACCGAAAATCCGCTGATTGTCATGGCACTGCTGGCAATATTAGGAATCGCGTCAAGATCAATTTCGATCCCAAAAGAATCTGTTTTGATAAACTCTAATGCCAAAGCCATCTCCCTGTCAAAATCTTTTTCTTTGCGAATATTCACACTGTCGTAAGTATTGTAACGAACGCGGTCTTCTAATTTTTTGATAATGTCTAAAACACTTTTTGAAGTATAGTTTTCGTGTAAACCAAAAATGAAGTATTTTTTTAAGAAACCTTCTTCGTAAGCGTAAGAAAATCCATTTCCGCTATGACGGCCTTCCAAAATCCTGAAATCAGAATGGGCATCAAAATTAATGGCATTTATAGGTTTTCCTTTGGCTAAAGCCGAACCTTTTATATTTCCGTAAGCATTATTATGACCTCCGCCTATAATTATTGGCGTTTTTCCTGCTTTTATGATTGTAAAAATAATATGAGAAACTTCTTTGTCTACTTTTTCGACTAACTGACTTAATTTTGAACGGTCGTCGATATCGTTAAAATCCAGATTTTCTACTTCGCGCATTTCTTCAGCAACATTAATATGTCCTAAGACAATAATCTGGCTGCCTTTGGAAAAACGATTGTGTTGTATATTGGCAATACTTTTTATAGCGCTTTCCCATGCCGATGCTGCTCCGGGCCTGCCGTAATTGGCTCGCACACCAATATCTTCCGGAATTCCGAGAAGCACATATTTAGCTTCGCTTTCTTTTAGAAAAGTAATTTTATCAACTCCTTTAGGGATGATAATCATCTTTTCTCCAAATTTTATTTCACCACTTCGATGATTTGTAACTTTTGCTAAATCATTAATAGTAAACGGGACTAATTTCTCCATGAAAAAAATTTATTTTCCAAAAATAATATAATTGTAGTAACTTACGTTATAACCTTATATTAATTCTTAAATTTGTTTTAAAGAAAAATTTTTTTAAATATGGAAAACCCAAAGAACAACAACTCAAGTCTAAAAGCGGTAATCGCAGTTTTAGCAGTCCTACTAATTGGTAGCTTAGTGTATATTTTTAAATTATCGTCTGATACAGACGTGGTTAAGACAGAACTTACAACAACTTTAACAGAGAAAGAGTCTGTTATGAAAGATCTGCAAGAGTTAAAAACAACTTATGATGCTGCAATCGCTGAAAATACTTCTATGTCTGATGAATTAATTCAGGAAAGAGACAAAGTAGTAGCTTTGATGGATGATTTGAATAAATCAAAAGGTGATGTATCTAAATTTAGATCTCAGGTTCAGGCAATGCAAGGTAAAATGAAAACTTTAGTTGCTGAAAATGATGAATTGAAAAAACAAAATGGTGTTTTAACAACTCAGAGAGATAGTACAATTGTAGTTTTAGGTGAGTCTAAAAAATATAACGAAGTATTAGTAGGTCAAAACGAAGAATTGGCTAAAACTGTTGAAAAAGGAGCTAAATTATCTGTTTTGAATACAAAAACAGCTGCTTACAAATTAAGAAGCTCAGGAAAACAAATTGAAACTGATAAAGCAAGTCGTGCTGATGTTTTAAAAATTAGTTTTACTGTTGCTGAAAACCAAATCGCTAAATCTGGTGATAAAACGTACTATGTACAAGTTATTGATTCTAAAAACAATGTTTTAGGAGATAAGAAAACAGAAAATTTTGGTGATAATACTTTAACTTATAGTTTTAAAACTACTGTTAAATATGAAAACAAAACAGTTAACGTAAGTGAAGACTTACCAGGTAAAGATTTTGCTAAAGGAACTTATTTTATCAATGTTTTTGATAATGATGAATTAGTTTCTAAAACTAGCTTTAACTTAAGATAATACAACGTTGCTTAGGTAATAATACCACTAAAAATTAAAGGTCTGTGAAGTTTCACAGACCTTTTTTTATGGGATCAAGATTGTTTTTGGAATAAAAAAGAACAATAAAATCTTATGGAACCATTAATTTTTTTTACCATTAAGATATTAAGTTTCATTAAGCTGTAAAACTTAAATTTCTTAATATCTTAATGGTTTAAAAAATAAAAACTTGATTTTTGGCTTAATTTTTAAGCTAAAATTTCACCTTCAATAAAAACACTTTCTATTAGATTACTGCCAAAAGCGTATGGAATCTGGTAGTATGATGAAATAGGTTTTGTCAGGATCAAATTGGCTTTTTTGCCTTTGGTGATGCTTCCGTGGGTTTTTGAAATTCCCATTGCGTACGCACCGTTTATAGTCGCTGCATTGATTGCTTCCTCAGGGGTCATTTTCATTTTGATACAAGCTGTAGCCACCACAAAATTCATATTTCCAGATGGAGTAGAACCGGGATTAAAATCGGTTGCTAAGGCTAATGGAAGTCCTGCTTTTATTATTTCTCTTGCTGGTGTGTAGGGAATACTTAAAAAGTACGAGCACGATGGTAATGCTACAGGCATTGTTTCTGTGTTTTTTAAAGCTTCGATATCTTCCGGGTTCATAATTTCGAGATGATCGACAGAAAGGGCCTTAAATTTAATTCCGGCTTGTATTCCGCCAATAGAATTAAATTGATTAACGTGAATTTTTGGCTTTAAGCCGAAATTTATTCCTGCCTGCATAATTTGTTCTGTTTCTTCTACAGAAAAATAACCTGTTTCGCAGAAAACATCAACATAATCAGCTAATTTGTTTTGAGCAATTTCAGGCAGCATTTTAGTGATGATTTCATCGATATAACCCGCTTTATTATCCTTGTAATGTACAGGAAAGGCGTGTGCACCAAGAAAAGTAGCTTTTATAGCAATTGGATAGTTCTCAGCCAGTTTTTTAATGACACGAAGCATTTTGAGTTCGCCTTGGATAGTTAAGCCATATCCGGATTTTATTTCCACTGCCCCAGTTCCTAAATTCATTACTTCTTCTAATCGAATTTTTGACTGCTCGTAGATTTCTTCTTCCGAAGTTTCGTTGAGTTTCTTGGCTGAATTTAGAATTCCACCGCCGCGATTCGCTATTTCTTCATAAGTAAATCCGTTAATGCGGTCTACAAATTCCTGTTCGCGATTGCCAGCGTATACAATATGGGTGTGACTATCACACCAGGTTGGCATTATAACTCGTCCTGTCGCATCAATTACTTTATCTGCATTGATTTCAGGAAGATTTTCCATTGATCCAAAATCAGCAATAAGATTATCTTTTATAATTAAGAAAGCATTTTTGATAGTAGGAAGTTCTGCCATTTCAGCCCCCGAAACTTTATCAATTGCAGTTTCGCGAACCTGAAGTAATTCTTTTATGTTTTTGATAAGGGTAATCATTGTATAGATTTATTATGGAATGCTATTTAATATGGAAAAAAAACAAAACACAAATTTTACAAATTATCACTAATTATTCGTGAAAATCTGTGAAATTCGTGTTTATTGGAATTTGGAATTTTAAAAATTTGGAATTTAATTTTCGGAAACTGTTATTTCAAACATTTTGCTCCAGTTTTTACCCGTTACAAAAATGGTTTTAGTTTTAGGATTGTAAGCAATTCCGTTTAAAACATCATCTTTGGTTATTTTGGCATCCATAAATTTTCTCAAACCAGACATGTCTAAAATTCCCTCAACGGCTCCTGATGTAGGGTTTACAACTGCAATAGCATCTTTAAACCATACATTGGTATAGATTTTTCCATTAATCCACTCTAACTCATTAATGGCTTTAATTTTTGAAGTTCCTGAATATACATTGATGTAATCTACCATTTTTTGAGTGGCAGGATCCATTTTCCAGATTTTCTCAGTTTTATCTGTTTGGTAAATGTATTTTCCATCATTTGTCATTCCCCAGCCTTCGATGTCTTTTTCGTAAGCAAAGGTTTTTTCCAGTTTTAAAGTATTAGCATCATAGATAAAACCTTTCTTATTTTGCCAGGTCAATTGAAACAATTTGCCGTTGATAAAGGTAATGCCTTCTCCAAAATATTGTTTATCAAGATCAATTTGTTTGTAAACTTTTCCTGTTTTATAATCGTATTTTCTAATGTACGAAGCGCCTTCTTGTCCTGTACTTTCGTACAAAGTGTCTTTGTAAAACTCTAAACCTTCAGTAAAAGATAAGGTATCGTGAGCATATGTATTTACGATCTTATATTTTAAAGCTTTTGGTTCAACATCAGATACTAATTCGATTCGTTTGGTTGCATCAGAAGAGTTTGATCCAAAATAAACAGTTGCTTTTAGATATTGGTATCCTAATTTTTGATCTTTTAAAGGGAAATTAAATTTTGAAGCTCCTTTTGTGCTTCCCACTTTTTTATCATTAACAAAGTAAACAATGCTGTCGATTTCTTTCGAATTTGGGTTCAAAATTCCAACAGAAAGTGCTTCTTTTTGGGTAAAATGAGCAGGAAAAGCAGAATCATCGATATTAAATAAAGAATTTTCACCTTTATTTTTATCTCCACATCCAATTAATGTGATTCCTAATAAAATGACAGTTAGGAAGTTATATTTTTTCATAGTTTAAAATTTGAATAAGCCAATATACGACGATATTTTTATAGCAACAAAGGTCTTGCAAAAATATAAAAAGATTGTATATTTGCACCGGCAAGTCCTACACGACCAGCTCCTGCAGACTCCCCCAGGATGGGAACATAGCAAGGGTACGTGGTTGAGCGGTGCGATGTAGGTCGCTTGCCATTTTTTTTATTCCCGATCTTTCGGGATTTTTTTTAGAATTAATTTAAAAGTGGTCTTCCTTATGGAGGATTTTTTTATTTTTGGTATTTCGTAAGTTAAAAGTTATTGGAGTAATCCTAAAACCTGTGGAGGGATAAAAAAAGTTAACCGCAAAGAACGCTAAGTTTTTTTACTCTTTTTTTTGGGAAAAGGCAAAGTTCGCAAAGCTTTGTGAACTCTGCGGTAAAAAAAAATAGTAATCTCTCATAACCTATAACTCAAAACTCATAACTTTTCAAAATGAATAAAGTCGTTTTAATTACCGGAGGATCCTCAGGGATTGGAAAATCAATTGGAGAATTTTTGCAAAAAAAAGGTTTTGTAGTCTACGGAACGAGCAGAAATCCTGAAAAAGTCCTGAATTCAGTTTTTCCATTGGTGGCTTTGGATGTTCGTAATGCTGAATCTATAAAATCAGCGGTGGCTAAAATCATTGCCAATTCAGGTCGGTTAGATGTGGTGATTAATAATGCAGGTGTTGGAATTACTGGTCCTCTGGAAGAAATTCCGACAGAGGAAATCAGGAATAATTTTGAAACCAACTTTTTTGGACCAATTGAAGTTATGAAAGCGGTGTTGCCACAAATGCGCGAGCAAAAATCAGGTTTGATTATTAATATTACTTCGATCGCCGGTTATATGGGATTGCCTTACAGAAGTGTTTATTCGGCTTCTAAAGGAGCATTAGAGTTAATCACTGAGGCTTTGCGTATGGAAGTAAAGTCATTTGGAATCGAAATTACAAGCATTGCACCAGGCGATTTTGCTACTAATATTGCTTCGGGGCGTTATCATGCGCCGGTTATAGAGGGTTCAGCTTACGCAAAAGTCTACGGAGACAATCTTGCAACGATGAATGAACATGTAGATGCGGGAAGTAATCCTAACGAAATGGCCGAAGCGGTGTATAAAATCATGCAACAGAAAAAGCCAAACGTACACTATAGAGTGGGGGCGTTTATGCAGAAGTTTTCGATTGTTTTAAAACGTGCACTTCCTGATAAAGTGTATGAAAAAATGCTAATGAACCATTATAAAATATAATAAATGGACGGGGAGCAAAATTTGAAGTTATTCTGCAGGAATAAAAATGTCAAATTTTGCTCCCTGATTTAAAACGCCTTCTGCTTTAATAAATCCGTTGTGATTTTCTACAATTCGTTTTACGATTGTTAGGCCAATTCCGGTGCTTTTTAAAGGTTTTGTATGCAATGCCTGAAAGAGCCCGAATATTTTTTCGTTGTACAATTGGTCAAATCCAATACCATTATCAGAAATGGTTATTTTATAATATTTAGTAAGCGGCGAAAGCTTGTCGAGCTGACCATTTGTAATTTCTGCAGCTACTGTAATGATTAAATCTCGGTCAGGACTGGCGAATTTCAATGAATTGCTAATCAGGTTATAAAGTAATTGTCTGAATTGAAATTCGATTACAGAGAGTTTACCTAATTTCTGTATATCAAAAACTACATTTTTGTTTTCGAACTCGTCTGTAAGATCTTCGATAACATCTCTGACTATGTTGTTTAAGTCTTTTACTTCGAACTTTCTGTCATCAAATTTTGTTTTAGAATAAATCAAAAGGTCGTTGATCAGGTTTTGCATTCGGTACGCTGACGTTTTGATTTTATGAAATGCAGTTTTGCCTTTTTCGGATAAATTAGTGACTTCTTCGCGTTCAATAGTGTCGGTAAAAAGCTGAATTTTACGCAAAGGCTCCTGAAGATCATGACTTGAAATATAATTGAAAGCCTCCAGTTCACTGTTCATTTTCTCGAGCGAAAGATTTTTCTCGATGAGTTTTTTCTTGAAATCTGAGTTTAATTTTTCGGCTTCATTTTTTTCGACTTGAGTTTTTTCAAGCAGATGGGTTTTTTCTTCGAGAATTTTTTTGCTTTCTAGTTTTTGTTCTATTGCTGCAAGGTGAAATGAGATAAGTTCAGCAAATAAATTGAACATTTCACTGATTTTAAACTCTTTAAGGTTGTTTGGTTTTGGGTCTATGGCGCATAATGTACCAAAGAAACTCCCGTCCTGACGTATAATGGGTACTGAAATGTAGCTTTGTAATTTGTACATAGCAGGAGTATGGTGGTTGTGATACTCTTTGTCTTCACTTACATTATCAATTATGACAGGTTTTGGGTTTTGCCTGATTTCGTCGCAAATTGTTGTTTTTATTTTTAATTCGTCTCCGGGTTTTAAGCCAAAAAGTACATTGTCCTGAACGCTGCAGGTAATCCATCGATCCTCAGTAACTCTTGCTATTGCTGCGAAACCCATTCCGGTTGTTTGGCAAATAACGTTGAGTAGATTGGGGACAATTGATATGTTCTCAATGTTGATTATATCTTGTTTGAAATGATCTTCTAGCACTTGTATGGGAGGGATTTTTAATTTTTTAAAAGTACAAAAATAAAACTAGTTTTTCGGCTAAAGGTGTTTTGACTATAATTAAGGTATTTAGAATTATTTTTTACTTTTTTATTTTATGGAAATTATAAATTGTAATTTTGCACCGAATTTTGCGTGAGGGATTACTTCACTTAGTTTTTATTTTTAATAAGAGTTCGGTGAACTTCGTTTGAGGCGGTATTCTTTTGTGAAGTGAAACGAAACAAAAGATAAAGCCGAAAGCCCGCCCCGGAGGGACACGCCCAAAACAGGAACACAATTAAATAGATATAATTATGAAATTTTTTATTGACACAGCTAATTTAGCTCAGATTAAAGAAGCACAGGCTTTAGGTGTTTTAGATGGTGTAACAACTAACCCGTCTTTGATGGCAAAAGAAGGAATTACCGGAAAAAACAACATTTTGAAGCATTATGTAGATATTTGCAACCTTGTTGAAGGTGATGTAAGTGCTGAAGTTAATGCGCTGGATTATGATGGAATGATCAAAGAAGGTGAAGAGTTAGCTGAATTACACGACCAAATTGTAGTGAAATTACCTATGACTAAGGAAGGTGTAATGGCTGCGAAATATTTTTCGGATAAAGGAATTAAAACTAATGTAACACTTGTGTTTTCTGCAGGTCAGGCTTTATTGGCTGCAAAAGCAGGAGCTACTTATGTTTCTCCTTTTATTGGTCGTTTGGATGATGTTTCTACAGACGGTTTGAATTTAATTCAGGAAATTAGAGAAATTTATGATAATTACGGTTACGAGACTCAAATTTTGGCAGCTTCTGTGCGTCATACAATGCATATTGTAAACTGTGCTAAAATTGGTGCTGATGTTATGACTGGACCTCTTTCTGCAATTTATGGATTGTTGAAACACCCGTTGACTGATATTGGATTGGCTCAGTTTGTAGCTGATTTTGAAAAGGGAAATAAATAAGAATCAGATCTTTATAAGTTAAAAATCGTCATCCTTGTAAAAAGGGTGACGATTTTTTTTTTACTTTTATGTGTCTCAAAAAGAAATACATATGAAAAAAGTTGTACTGGTTTTTGTGTTTTTGTTCATTGGTTTATCGATTAGTGCACAAGCTGCTAAAATAAAAAAAGAGGTTAGTGAGGCTGGCGATGTAGCGAGTTTTGAACTGGATTGTTCATTGCAATTTCAGACGCTTGCAAAAGGCTTGCGTTATAATATTACGCGACACGAATTTAAAGGTCCGGAATTGAAAAATTCCTACCGATTGTTGCTGGTAATGGATGGTTTTTATTCGAAAACACTCAATAAAACCATGACTATTTCGGCTGTTTTAAGTGACGGAACGATTATCGAGGCCAAAAAAATCATTGAAGATGACGGTTTTTTTGATGGTGCCTGTACGTTGAGAATAAAAGATCCAAAAGCGCTCTTAGAGGCCAATATTGATAAGGTTATTGTTCATGCTGATAAAGATGTTGTTTATACCTTATCGGAGCAAAATAAAACTACTTTTAAAAAGAATCTGAGCAATATTATTAATGCTAAATAGGATGGGCAAAGGTTCAAAGGTACAAAGGGGCAAAGGTTATTGGGTGATATTTTAGAGCAAAAAAAATCCCAAATTCCAATTTTGTGGATTGGAATTTGGGATTTTTTTTATGTTTTTATAATTTGTCTTAGTGACCTCCGCCACCGCCTTCAACATGGTTAATTCCTTGTCTTTTTAATATTTTAGGACAGTAGAAACCGTAGAATCCTAAATAGGCAAAACCAAGTAAGGGAACGATGTAAGAGAAGTGTGTCCAGGTGATTCCGAAGATTCCTCCAGGGCTTGTAAGGTCGATATCGCAGATGCTTCCTTGAATTAATGGAATAACCCCTCCTCCTAAAATCATCATAATTAAGAACGAAGATGCTTTTCCTGTGTTTTTACCTAATCCTGCGATCGCTAAATCGAAGATTGATGGCCACATGATAGATAGGAATAAACCTCCTGAGATAAAGAAGAATTTAGCAATTGATGGGTCTGGCCAGGCTAATCCGGCAAGCATCATTAATAATCCTGATATTCCGAAAAGCATTAAAGTTTTTCCGGCATTTTTACCACCTACAAAACTTACGGCTATAAATAATAAAATCCAGATTGGGTAAATGTAAAATGCAGAAACATCGTGTGCAGCAAAAATGTTAGCTCCAATAATTACTCCAAAGGCTAATGCAGGAACAATGAATTTTAATGCTGTATTTACAAGGTTTGAAGTGTTGAAAACGTTAACACCACCATTCCAGCGACCAATCATTAAGCTTCCCCAGTAAAGGGCAATAAAAGGTGCGATGGCATCTTCGAGTACATTACCGAATTCTGCAGTATGCAATAAAGCTGGTAAATTACTAATGATTGTTACCTCAGTACCAACGTAAATAAAGATTCCTAACATTCCCAAATATAGTTGTGGATAATCTGAAATGTTGAATTTTTCGTGTGCTACTTTAACTACTTCTTCCTCTTCTTTTGCAGGATCTTCGATTTTAGAGAAGTTCATGAAAATGGCCACTGCAATAAAAGCAAGTCCTAAAATGATGAAAGGCAGTTTGATATCTTCTAATGAAAGTGAAGTGTTTTTGTTGTCACCCATTCCAAACAAAGCAATTCCTAAAAGGATAGCTCCAATGGTTGTCCCGAAAGAGTTGATACCTCCGGCTAATGTTAAACGGTGCGCTCCTGTTGCAGGACTTCCCATTTTAATGGCCAATGGATTGGCTACAATTTGCTGGATTGAAAATCCTAAACCTACAGTAAATAAAGCGGTTAAGAAAAATGGAAAACTTTCCATTGTTGCAGCAGGAATGAATAAAAATGATCCAACTGCTGAAAGAAGTAAACCTGCAGAAAGGGTTTTTTTATATCCGAATTTTTGTAAAACGTCTAATTTTAAAGATACTAAAAAGAAAATCATTGATCCTACAAAGTACGCCGCATAAAATGCCCAGGCTACTAATTGTGATTGAACCTGAGATAAAGTAAATACTTTTTTGAATACGGGAATCAGGATATCATTGGCCGAACCAACAAAACCCCAAAAGAAGAAAACAATTATCAACGAGATAAACTGTCCCCATTTGGTTTGAACATTTTCTGAACTCATAATTTAAGAGGTTAATTTTTTATTTTATTGTTTTTTGAAGACCGTAAATATATTTGTTAAGTATATCAAAAAAAAATAAAAAGGCACAAATAATGTTAAATTTAAACCAACGGCGTCATTTTTTCAACAATGTGTTAATTTTTACCGACTTAGAAAATGAATTTAAAAGTTAAAGTTTATTCTAAAATTTTGTTTTTGACCTCTTTGCTGTAGTTTCTGCCTATCGGAATGGTATAAGATTGTATCTGAATACGGTTTCCTTCGATAGATTTCACCTTATTTAAGGCAATTACGTAAGATTTATGGATGCGCAAAAAGCGATCAGCAGGTAATTCTTCTGACAAAGATGTCAGTGATTTATGGGTAATATAGGTTTTATCAGGAGTAACTACTTTGATGTATTCTTTCATTCCTTCGACAAATAGAATTTCTTCAATATTAATTTTCATCATTTTTTTATCGACCTTGATAAAAATATGCGAATCGCCTTTTGTGGTTTCGACTTTAATATTGTTTTTTAAATTGTACTCGGTGGTGATTTTATTAATGCATTTTATAAAACGTGGTAACGGAATAGGTTTTACTAAATAATCTAAAACATCAAGATCATAGCTTTCTGCAGCAAATTCCCTAAAAGCAGTGGTGATGATAACTTTGGTTTTATTTTCGATTAAACTAATGAGTTCAAAACCTGTCATCATAGGCATGTTGATGTCAAGAAATACGGTATCGACAGTAGTACTGTTTATAAAATCGAGCGCTTCCAGAGAATTATTGAATGTGCCAATTACCTCAAAATCTGTAAAATTTGTAAAATAATTTTGCAGGACTTTGATAGCCAATGGCTCATCGTCAATCAACACGCATTTAATCTTCATTATCAATAGGTATTTGCAAACGAATTATATAGTAATTTAACTTCGTTGTATGTTTTAAACTGAAATTGTTTTTGTAAATTAATTTTAATCTTTTTTTTGTATTGACTAAACCAATTCCGCCTTTAGCATTAAGATTTTGTGAATTTACAAAATTATTTAAGATTTCAAAATCTAACAATTTATTGTCGATGACTTTACAATTAATCTTAATTTTTAGATTATTGTTGTTGATTCCTCCGTGTTTAAAGGCGTTTTCGACCAATGAGATGAATATCAATGGGGGTACAACAATATCTTCTATATTCGATTCGAGATTGACTGTAACTTCTACATTCTCAAAGCGTAACTTCTCGATTTCGATATAATTCTGAATATAATCAATTTCTTTAATTAATGGAACAAATTTGGTTCCTTTTACATCATATAAAACATATTCCATCAAATTTGATAGTTTTATAATAACATCCGGAACTTTATCAGAAGATTCTAATGATAAAGCGTATAAATTATTTAAGGTATTGAAAAAGAAATGCGGCTGAATTTGATTTTCAAGGTATTTTAATTTGATTTTAAACTGGTTTTCTCTTAAAGACCTGTTTCGTTCTCTTTCGCGAAGCCATGTCAAAGTAAGGTAAACAGATGATGCCATAGCCAGAACGTACAACTCTCCGATACAAACTGCCAGAATATGATTAATATCAAAAGGATGGTACTCTCTATTGGCTTCCGGCCAGATGTTTTCCGATATAATATAATAGGTCAAAGCTGTTTTTAGCAGATAGATTCCAAAAAGACTTGATATTAATGCGAGGGTATAGGTAATATATTTTTGTTTCAGTACATATTTGGGCACCAAAACAAAAAGGTTAAAATAGACTAAGGGAATGTGCAGTGAGAACTCAATTAAGTTTGATTTAAACGAATAAGGATAGTCATTAAAGTACGCTCCCCATCGTAAAAAGTTAAGAGTGAAATAGCTACCCCAAAACCAAACATGATTTTTAAGCTTAATATCAAATTTTAATTTTTGAATTTCGGTCAACTTTAATTTGGGAATTTAGATTTGGTTGTTTGGTATGCTGGAAATATTGTGCAACTTTAAACAATTACTGGGTAAAACGCAATTCTTTTGAATAAAATTTTATAAAAAAAGACATATTTTGTATTATTAGTGTGGTATATCGTTTTCGTAAAACATATTGTTGATTGTTTTGTGTCGTTCGTTTAAGGTTTTGTGCTGTATGTTTAAAATGTTTTATTTATGTTAATTTTAACAATAAATTTATCGCTTAACCAACAAAACCATAATAAAATGAAACAAATTATGTTAATCTTTATGTTTGTTTTTACGGCGCAGCTCTCGCTTGCTCAGGTAAAAACAATCAAAGGTTTAGTAAGCGATCAAAACGGATTGCCGCTGCCGGGAGTAAGTATTATTATTCAGGGTACCAAAACCGCAACCCAGTCTGATTATGACGGAAAATTTACGATACAAGCATCTGCAGGAGATGTTCTTGTTTTTTCGTTTATCGGAATCAAAACTGAGAAAGTTACTGTAACACAATCAGCTACAGTAAATGTTGTGCTCACAGAAGATGCACAAAACTTAAACGAAGTTGTTGTTACCGCATTAGGTATCAAGAGACAGAAAAAAGAATTGGGTTATGCAGTTCAGGACATTAAAGGTGATCAGCTTAATAAAGTGATTACAACCAATGTAGCGTCGGCACTTTCAGGTAAAATTGCCGGTGTTGATATTTCTATGCCTGCCACAGGAGTTGGAGGGAGCTCCAGAGTTATTATTAGAGGAATTTCAAGTATAGGGGAGAGTAACCAGCCACTTTATATTGTTGATGGAGTTCCTATTGATAACTCAGGTTTGAATAATGACACTGCCGGAGCCAGTAAATGGTTCGACGGAAGAGATAACGGAGACGGAATTTCAAGTCTTAACCCAAATGATATTGAAAGTCTTACTGTCTTAAAAGGTGCAGCCGCATCAGCTTTATATGGTTCAAGAGCGTTAAACGGGGTAATTTTAATTACAACTAAAAAAGGAAGCAAAGGAAAATTACAAGTAGAATTAACAAGTGGTGTTAGTTTTGACCGGGTAAATGCAAAATATGATGATTTTCAAACTGAATATGGTACGGGAGGTCACGGAATTTTGCCAGATCCGACAAAAGCACCTAGCGAAGTTTACGGGTATACAACCAGTGCCTGGGGACCTAAATTTTCAAATAGTATAGGAACACAAGTAAAAATATTTGATGGTTCTATGCGACCTTATGCAAGAGTTGAAAATAATATTCAGGATTTTTTCAAGACCGGTGTTACAACAACAAACGGAATTGCACTTTCTGGAGGAAGTGAAAATGCATTTCTTCGTTTTGGATTCAATAACCTGAAAAATGATGATGTTGTTCCTAATTCTGGTTTAGAAAGAAACAATGCTAGTTTAAACGGTACATTAAAATCAGATAAATTTACTTTAGATGCTAATGTAAATTATATGGTAGAGACTACAAATAACCGACCTGGATTGGGTGATTCACCAAACAATGTGGGGTATTCTTTAAGTGGTCTGGCGCCAAATATTGATCAGGCGTGGTTGAAAAATTATGGAAATCCGGAGACTGGAGAAGTTTATAAATGGAATAATAATATTTATCAATTAAATCCTTATTTAACTGTAGATGCAAACCACAATACTTCTAAGAAAAATCGTTTTACAGGGAATGTTGCCGGAACGTATCAACTAGAAAAATGGGTTGCACTGACTTTTAGAACTGGTTTAGATACTTATATTTTTGATTCTAAAGATTTTATGGTGCCTGGAAGTACATGGCCTGGAAGAGATACTGGTTATCTTAGAGTAGGTGATATCACCGTTTCTGAAATGAATACGGATATCATTGCTACTTTTAGCGGAATTAAATTAGCTAATGATCTGACTTTCTCAGGAATTTTAGGAGCAACTAGAAGAGATTTTAGAAGATCTGAAAATTCTAGTGAGGGAACCAATATTATTCAGCCGGGAACAGAGTTTATTAGTAATTTTTCCACGCAGACAATAAATGCACCAATAGAAACAAGAACAAGAACAAATTCTGTTTACGGTTCTGCAAAATTGGATTATAAAGGGTATCTATATGCTGAGTTTACGGGAAGAAATGACTGGTTTAGCGTTATTAATAAAGATGCTTTCTATCCGGGAGCTTCATTAGGTTTTGTATTCTCGGATGCATTTAACATTCAGGGAGATACTTTTTCTTATGGAAAATTAAGAGCTTCATGGGCAAAAGTTTCTAATGCTCCAGGGGCTTATAAAAATGCATTAAATTATACTACATATTCTTCTTACGACGGGCAAAGTGTTGTAAATGTTAAGAATACATCGGCACCAAATGCAAACCTGACTTTTCAAACGAAAAAAGGAATCGAGTTTGGTTTAGAAACAGCTTTCTTTAAAAACAGATTAAAAGCTGATATAACGGTGTATCGTGAGGATACATCTGATCAAACACTTGATTTAGCTTCTTCATCAACATCAGGATATGAATATCTTTCTGTAAATGCCGGTGAATTGCGTAACGAAGGTATTGAGATCTTTTTATCTGGTTCACCAATAAAAACGAAGGACTTTGAATGGGGAATTGACTTAAACTATTCCAGAAATAAAAACTCAATTCTTTCTTTACATCCTGAAATTAATACCTACACAATTTCTGAGGCTCGTTGGGCTAACGCAGCGATTGTTGCTCAGGTTGGTGGAAAATACGGTACTATCATTGGAAGAGATTTTCAAAGAACACCTTCAGGAGAAATGATTGTAAATGCACAAGGTATGCCTGTATATACAGATAATAAAGTAGTTTTAGGAAAAGGAGTTCCGGATTGGGCAGCGGGTTTAACCAATAGATTTACTTATAAAGGAATCACGCTTCAGTTTTTATTAGATATGAAATTTGGTATGGATGTTTATTCTATGACAAACTCAGTTGCTGCAATGAGAGGATTATTAGATGTAACTACAGAAGGAAGAGATGCGTATATCGCTGCAAGAACACAAGCTGCTGCAAACGATCCTAATTTCGACATCAATAATTGGGTTCCTACCGGTGGTTATGTAGCAAATGGAGTGGTAAATACAGGAACAGCTCAGAATCCTGTTTATGTAAAAAATACCAAACCTGTAGATCCTCAGGAATATTGGAGAAATGTTACAGATGCTACTCCGGCGCCATTTATTTATGATGCTTCATATGTAAAATTAAGAGAGGTAAGTTTAGGGTATAATATACCTAAAAGCGTTTTTGGAGGAGCAAAAATAAATTCAATTTATGTTTCTGTATTTGGAAGAAATCTATTGACATTCAATAAAGATTTACCAAACATTGATCCGGAGTCTATGTATACTTCAGGAAACGGACAAGGTTTTGAATATGGTTCATTACCATCAAGACAATCGTATGGTTTTAATATTAAAATTACATTCTAAAAAAGTAGATTATGAAAATCAAATATATAATAGCCATGCTTGCAGTTTTTACGGTAGTTGGCTGTACAGAAAATTTTGACGAACTGGAAAAAGATCCTGTGGCGTTATCTGCAAATCCGGCAGGTCAGCTTTCATTTACACAATTGTGTATGTCTGGAGACGGATACTATCAGCATAGAACCAATCTAATTTATGCCGGAGGTTTTGTGCAGCATTACTCTGGTTCGTGGGCAGTAACAAACTACGGTGGTAAATTTAATAATTCAGAGGAATATGCAGTAGCCTTATGGAGAAACGTATATGCTCATGAAATGAAAAGTGTTGTAGATATTCTGGATGTAACCGGAAAAGATGCTTCGGCTGTAAATATGAATGCAGTTGCTAAAATTATGAAAGTAATGGTGGCACAGCGATTAACAGATATTTATGGAGATGTACCTTATTCAGAAGCGGGTCTGGCTTTTTCTAAAGGAATTGTAACACCTAAATATGATAAACAACAAGATATTTATGCTTCATTTTTTAGAGAATTAGAAGAGGCCTATAATCAATTAAATGTTGGAAAAGACCTGATCAAAGGAGATTTGTTTTATAAAGGAGATGTTTCTAAATGGAAAAAATTAGCCAACACTATGCGTTTGCGTGCGGCGATGAGAATTTCTGAAGTAAGCCCAGCTGAAGCAGAAAAACAAGCAAAAGCAGCGTTACAAAATGGCGTTTTTGAAAGCAATGCTGATAACTGTATTATGCAGCATTTAGATTTTCCCTTTAGTGATGATCCAGCCAGACTGGACTATAGAGGAAACGGATTGTCTTATGGTTTTATAGGAAATGAGCAGGGAGATCATTTTAGTTCATTACTAATAGATTATTTAAAAAATAACGGAGATCCAAGATTGACTATGATCGCTACTCCTAAAACCAGTAGTAGTATAGTTCCGGGTGCGCCACTACAGCCGGGAGAAACATTGTACGAAGGGGTTAAACCGGGAGTGTTTAGATGGGAGCTTTCCGGAGGATCAAATTCAGCCTCTGGTATACAGCCTTATTTAAAATTAAGAACAACTCCGTTCTTGCACGTAAGTTATTCAGAGAGCCAATTGTTATTAGCCGAAGCTGCTTTTAGAGGATGGGTTTCAGGTTCTGCTGCAGAATATTACAAAAAAGGTGTTGAGGCAGGAATTAAACAATTGTCTATTTATGGTGCGACTCCTGCAAGTCAGGCAAGCATCGACGCTTATGTAAATGCGAAACCTTTATTGCCTGGTACAGAAAAAGAACAAATTGGAACACAAATTTGGATTACCTATCTATTTAATAGTATCGAAGGATACTCGAACTGGAGAAGAACAGGATATCCTCACTTAATACCAATTACAAATTCAGATTCAGGAACGGGTGGTATTGTGCCAACACGTTTGTACTATCCAAGTGATGAACTACAAAAAAATGAAAAAAATTATCAGGAAGCCTTAGCGAGATTAGGAGGAAAGAATGACTGGTTTGGTAAAGTTTGGTGGGATGTAAACTAAAAAATAAATTCCAAATATAAAGTTATGCCTAATGAGGTATTATTTTCATTCTAATTAAAATTACAAACAACAAGTTTAAATTCAAAATTATGATAAAAAATAAAGCCTTATTAGGCATCCTTTTTTTTATAAGTTCCCTTTTTTCAGCATACAGCTGTTCGAGAGAAAAACAACCTGATCCTGTAGATTCAAAAAATAAAACAGCCAGAGTTGTTGGGTATTTATCTTCGGATAATTTTAATAAAATCAATGCTATTCAGTTTTGTCAATTAACGCATCTCAATATCGCGTTTGCAAACCCGGATAAAAATGGAAATATAGTATTTAGCGGAGATCTGGATGCTCTGATTAAATATGCAAAGTCAGTTAATCCTAAAATTATAATTAGTATTTCACTCGCCGGTGGAGTAATATCAGAAGAACAGGCCTCAAATTGGTCTTTTTTAATAGATAAACCAGAAAACAGGCCAGCTTTAATTCAGAACATTGTCAATTTTGTCGAATTGCATCAGTTGGATGGAGTAGATGTAGATCTCGAATGGAATGCTGTGACCTCAGGATATAGTGGTTTTGTAATTGAATTAAAAAAGAGCCTTGCCGAGCGTAAAAAATTATTAACGGCAGCTTTGCCTAATAATTCGCGTTTCGAAAATATAACTCAGGCAGCATTAAATGCATTCGACTTTATTAATATTATGGCTTACGATAGTACGGGCCCCTGGACTCCTGATAAGCCGGGTCAGCACAGCTCTTTTGAGTTTGCTAAAGAAGGAATTGATTTTTGGCATAAACTTCAAAATGTGCCAGGTGATAAATTAACGCTTGGTGTGCCTTTTTACGGCTATAATTTTACCTATCCTGATGTTACCAGTTCAACCTATAATGATATTATAATAGCAGGAACCCAATTTGCAGATCAGGACGAGCTTGGTAAAATATATTACAACGGAAAATCAACCATTGCTAAAAAAGTTGAATTTGCTTCTCAAAATACCGGAGGAATAATGATTTGGGAAATTGCTCAGGATTCTTTTGGCGAATATTCTTTATTAGATGTAATTCATCAAAAATATACAAGCTTAAAAGTGAGAACTACAGGATTGTGTGGCAACTAAATTAAAATTCAAGACTGCATATGTCCTTTAAATTAATAAGATTTTAACTATTCTAAAAATTCTGTTTTATCGAATAAATCCGCCTTTTAAAGTGTTTTTTTGTCGTAAAACTCACATTATTAGGTTTTTATTGTAGATGATGATTTTTTAGTAAATAAGTAAAATAACTGCATAAAACATTGGTAAATAGGTTAAACATAGCACATATATTAATTTGAAAACGTTTTCGTGAAACGGATTATTGATTGATTTATGTCGTTGGTTTAAAATTTAAAGCTGTTTGTATAAAATATTTTTTTTAACAATCCCTTAAGAATAAATTTACACCATAACTAACAAAATAAATAAACATGAAAAAAATTTTCTTAATCTTTATGATTGTTTTTACGGCGCAGGTTTCACTTGCACAAGTAAAGAGTGTCAAAGGTGTGATTACAGATTCTGATGGGTTGCCGTTGCCAGGGGCATCCGTTGCAGTACAAGGAGGTCAAAAAGGTGCTACTACCGATTTTGATGGTTTGTACACAGTTGAAGTGCAAAAGGGACAGACTTTAGTTTTTACTTATGTAGGTCTTGAAACACAAAAAATAGTTGTAGGTGATACCGCTACAATTAATGTTAAAATGGCTGTTGCAGCATCAAATGCTCTTACAGAGGTTGTTGTAACTTCATTAGGTCTTAAGAAAACTAGAAAATCTTTAACTTATTCAGCTCAGGAACTTAAAGGAGAAGAGTTAACTCGTGTAAAAGATGCCAACGTTATCAATACAATTGCTGGTAAAATTGCCGGTGTAGCTGTAACAAAAAGTTCTGGAGGTACCGGAGGATCTACTAAAGTAATTATTCGTGGTAACTCTTCTATTATGAATAGCCAGCCACTTTATGTTATTGATGGTATTCCTTTATATAATGGTTCTTCAAATCAGCCAAATGATTCATTTGGTAGTACTGCCGGAGGTAACCGTGATGGAGGTGATACTGTTTCTTTAATTAATCCTGATGATTATGAAGGAATGACAGTACTTAAAGGTGCAGCTGCTTCTGTACTTTACGGATCTCAGGGAGCAAATGGTGTTATTTTGCTTTCTTCTAAAAAGAATAAAGAAAATGCATCAAATTTAGCAGTTTCTTCTGTTACAACTTTCGAATCGGTGCATTCATTGCCAAAATTCCAGCATGAATATGGAACTGCTAATGCTCAAAAATCTTGGGGAGGAAAAGTGCAGTCAAATGATTTTGAAAAAGATTTTTTTAATACGGGAGTTACACAAATTACTTCATTAGCGTTTACAACAGGAACAGATGTAAATTCAACTAGTTTATCTTATGCTAATACTTCTGCTTCTGGAATTATAGAAGGGAATGGATTAAAGAAAAATAATTTTGGAATTCGTCAGACAGCGAAATTTTTTGATAATAAATTAACGGTTTCTGCTGATGCAAAATATACAACTCAAACTATTGATAACAGACCTGTAAACGGACTTTACTCAAATCCTTTAACAGGAGTATATTTGTTCCAAAGAGGAAATGACTTTAACTATTATAAGGATAATTTTGAAGCCTATCAGCCTGATCGAAATTTATACGGACAAAATTTTTATAGTGCACCAAATGCTGATATTTATGTTCAGAATCCATATTGGTTAATCAATAGAAACAAATCTGTTGATAAGGACAATTTCTTTAACGGAAATATAGCACTAGACTATAAAGCAAACAATTGGTTAAGTATTGGTGCGAGATATAGTTATAACAGAATTGAAAACGATTTTGATAAAAGAATATACGCAACTACCAACATTTCCTTATCTAATATAAATGGTAGATACATCAATGTTGCTACATTAAGCACACAGCGTTATGGAGATTTAATCGCTAAAATCAATACTAATTTCAATGAAAATTTTAGTTTTAATGCCATCATTGGGGCAAGTATAAACAATACATTAGGAAATCATGCCACTACTTTAGATTCTGGTATTGTTGGAGGTCTTGTTAATGCTAACTTGTTTACGTTGGGTAATTTTGGACCTGCAACAGGATTAGATAATTTAAGTCTTCAGGCTACAGGTTCTTCAAGAGAAGTTCAGTCCATCTTTGCGTCTGCAACTTTTGGTTATAAAAACATGTTGTATTTAGATGTTACAGGACGTAACGACTGGTCTTCTACTTTAGTGAATACAGATACTCCATCTTATTTTTATCCATCTGTAGGGGTTACAGCTCTTTTAAGTGAAATGACAAGCATGCCAGAGTGGGTTAATTTTGCTAAAGTGAGAGGAACTTACGCGCAAGTAGGAAATGATATTTCGACTTTTGTAACTACTCCAAAATCAACGATCCAAGGAGGTAATATTCTTTATCCTTCAGTAGGACCAAGACCAGGTGAATCATTAAAACCAGAATTAAAATCAGAATATGAATTTGGTACTGAGTGGAGAATGTTTAATAATAGATTAGGATTTGAGGTTTCGTACTACAACTCAGAAACTAAAAATCAATATGTTCAAGTTGCTGCCCCTGCAACCAATCCTTTTGGTTATGCTAATTATGGAATTAATGCCGGTAGCATTGCAAATCAAGGTTTTGAGGTTGTTCTTACTGGAAAAATCATTGCTGGAGATAAATTTTCTTGGGATACTACTGTAAATTATTCTCAAAATAGAAATAAAGTTAAAGAAATTCCTGAAGAATTAGGAGGTACAATTCCTTTAACTCCTGTAAATAATATCAATTACAGATATGCTTTAACTGAAGGCAGACCTTTTGGAGTTATTGAAGGAAAACATATTGTTAAAAATGATCAGGGAGAAATTGTTTTAGATGATAAAGGAAATGTGTCGTTAGAAGCTGGATTGCGCGAAGTAGGTAATGCAAATCCTGACTTTATGTTAGGATGGTCAAACACATTTAAATTTGGAGCTTTTACAGCTAATTTCTTGATCGATGGACGTTTTGGAGGAGAGGTAATGAGTATTACTGAATCTATGAATGATTTTTATGGAGTTTCAAAAAGAAGTGGAGATGCAAGAAATGCAGGAGGTGTTGCAATAAATGCAGTGAAACCTGATGGTACAAAAGTAACTTCTATGCCTGCTGAGCAATACTATACTACAGTTGCCGGAGTTAACGGAGCTACAGCTGAATATGTGTACGATGCTACAAACGTAAGTTTAAGAGAGGTTTCTCTTGGTTATACTTTCAATAAAAAAGTACTTCCTTTTGTTAATACAGCAACTTTATCATTAATAGCAAGAAACTTATTCTTTATTTATAAAGACGCACCTTTTGATCCAAACATTGCTTTGAGTACAGGTCAAGGCTTACAAGGAGTTGATATTTATGGTATGCCATCAACAAGAAGTATTGGTCTTAATTTAAATGTAACTTTCTAATTAAAATATCATGAAAACAAATAATATAAAAAAATCATTAATCTGTTTTGGTCTTTTAGCCTTAGTTGGTTGTACAGATAATTTCAACGAGATTAATAGCAATCCTGATGCTTTTACACAAGACGAACTAAAACAGGATTTTAATTATATAAAAGGTCCTTTTACGACCATGTTCGATAATGTGATGGTGAATGTTCCGGGTTGGAAGTACCAGGTAGCTATTGACTTGTCTGGAAATAACTGGGGAGGTTACACAACTCCTCCAGGTTTTGATGGAGCTAACAATCTTTCATACGCACTTTCTGATAACTGGAATCTTTGGGGCTGGGAAGCTATGTACACACAAGTTATGGCAAATTACTTAAAAGTTGAAGCTGCAGCTAAAGGTAAATATGATGAGTTTTACGCTCTTGCTACAATTATTAAAGTACAAACTTTACATAAAGCAGCAGATTCATGGGGGCCAATTGTGTACTCAAAATTAGGTACTACTGATGCAACAATTGCATATGATTCTCAGGAAGAAGCTTATGGATTAATGTTTAAAGATCTAGACTTCGCCGTAACAGAATTAACAAAAAGAATCGATGCCGGAGAGAAAAGTTCTTTTACGAATATAGATCGTTCAACATATGAAGGTGATTATAAAAAATGGGTTATATATGCAAATTCATTGCGCTTGAGATTAGCAATGCGTATTGTAAAAGTAAATCCGGCATTAGCTAAAGCTGAAGCTGAAAAAGCCATTAGCCAAAAATTTGGTGTAATGAAAGTTGCAGGCGATAGTTTTATAGTAACTAAGAATGTATCACAGCATCCTCTTAAGGTAGCTGCTTATGAATACAATGACAGCCGTATGTCTGCAGATATGGAGTCTATTATGGGAGGTTACAATGATCCTAGAATGCAGGTTTATTTTGCAACATCTGAGCAAGTTCCTGGAGAATACAAAGGAGTTCGTACCGGAGGAAATCAGGGAGATAAAACCATACATATGACATTCTCAAATTTTGGTAAGATAATAAGAGACGATAAAAGAGTAGTATGGTTGAATACGTCCGAAGTTTACTTTTTAAGAGCAGAAGGAGCTCTAAGAGGTTGGAATATGGGAGGTGACGCTGAAACATTATATAAAGCTGGTATTAATGCATCATTTGATTTGCTTGCTACTGGCGGTGCTGCTGATTATATCGCTGATAATGTAAAAATGGCTAAAGATTATGTAGATCCGGTTGCCCCATCTAATAGTGGTTTAGCGGTAAATAAAGTTACTGTTGCCTGGGATAATGCAGCAAGCAACGAAGTAAAACTGCAAAAAATCATTACTCAAAAATGGATTGCTAATTTCCCTGATGGGATGGAAGCTTGGGCTGATCACCGTAGAACAGGTTACCCAAAATTATTACCAATTCTTAATAATCAAAGTGGTGGTACAGTTACTACTGAATTTGGTGTAAGAAGAATACCTTTTGTTTCTAGTGAAAAAGACGGAAATCCTGGTGGGTATCAAACAGGACTAGCAAAATTAGGAGGCCCTGATAATGGTGGAACCAGAACCTGGTGGGATGTTAATGCTCCAAATTTCTAAAATAAAATATCAAAGAACGATAAGAATTTAAGTTTGGTTAGTAAATGGTATAAGCAATGCAAGTTGCTTATACCATTTCAAAAACCAAAATTGTAAATAGCAAAAAAAGAAAAAGAAATGAAAAGTGCTTTAGAAATA
>NZ_JADKPQ010000022.1:0-120085 GCF_015350725.1 Flavobacterium sp. CSZ | reverse complement strand
CACCCGGGTGGCCCCCCCTCCCCCCCCCCCCTACCCCCATAAAACACCCCCAAAAAATTTTTTGGGGTTTTTTTTTTTTTTTTTTTTTTTTTTTTTTTTGAAATTCCAATATATTGGAAATGGATCAACACGAAAACTCCAAATTCCAATTTATATTAATCGCTTTATTGTTGGAATTTGGAATTTTAAAAATTAGGAATTTTATTTAAGATTGCTCAAATCACTTTCAGTTTCTAATTCCTTTGGAGTTTCGTTTTGTAAAAATAAACGAGCCGATAAATTTCCTTTTAAAGTAATTGTGTTGCCTTTTACTTCGAGCCAGCTACCTTCTCTTAAGCCTAAAACAGGAATAGTGTTAAAAGCATGAAACTCCTTAATTCTCGTTTCGCGCGTTTCTCCCATATGTTTAGATTGCGTGTCAGGGTCTAAATAATGCGGATTTAAGTTGAAAGGAATTAATCCCAATGTTTGAAAACTTGGCGGGTAAATAATAGGCATATCATTAGTCGTTTGCATCGATAAACCGCAAATGTTCGATCCGGCACTCGTTCCTAGATACGGTGTTCCGTTTTTTACGGTTTCTGCCAAAACCTGCATGACATTGTGTTTGTATAATTGGGTAACCAGTAAAAAAGTATTTCCGCCGCCGGTAAATATTCCTTCGGCATTTTTTATCGCGTCACCTGCATCATCAAATTCATGAATTCCCTTAACTGAAATGTTTATTGATGCAAATGCTTGTGAAACTTTGCTGGTGTACTGGTCATGCGAAATGCCGCCGGGACGAGCAAAAGGTATAAATAAAATACTTTTGCAATTTTTAAAATGCGATTCTAAAGTAGGGAGTAGATACTCTAAATAGCTGCCTTCGTGAAGTGTAGAAGTGCTGGCAATAATAATGCTTTTCATAAAATTTAAACTCAGATTGTTTAGGTTAAAGATATTAAAAAGTCTCTTTTTACTGGTGATAAACAAACTTTAATTAACATATTTTTACCATGTCCTTAATACTAAATTTGCAATAGATTAAGATATTTTTACAGCTTTAAGAAAATCTCTAATTTTTTGTCATTTTGATTCATAAGGCTATATGTGTTTTGATATTTGTTGTAGGGCAGGCCGGCTGGTGTCAGTCTGACGACAGAACGATGTTGAATGGTCGTATAACTGCAAACAGTGCCGATTTAGAAGGCGTTTATGTTATTAATGCGCAAACAGAGGTAATGACCACAACCAATGAGTTGGGATCTTTTTCGATTGCTGCAAAACCAGGAGATGAAATCGTTTTTTCGTCTATACAATTCAAAGAAAACAGAGTTTTGTTGAAAACGGAAAATTTTTCGGATGTCAATTTCTCTGTTAGGCTCAATATAGTAATGCATCAATTACAGGAAGTTGTTGTTAAGAATTATAATGGTATAAATGCTGTTGCTTTGGGGATTATTCCAAGTGGTCAAAAATCCTATACAGAGGCCGAAAGGAAATTGCATACGGCGACGGCATTAAATGCTACTGCAAACGCAGGAGGTATGGCTGGAGGTTCTTTTTCTGCAGATCCGCTATTGAACTTTTTCTCGGGCCGCACCGCAATGCTTAAAAAAGAAGTAGCAGTTGAGAAAAAAGAATTTTTTCTGAAGCTTTTAGAACGTATGTTTACGCTGGAACATTTTATTGACCGATTGAAAATTCCGGCAGAATATGTAAAAGGCTTTGAATATTATGCAGTTGAAAATGATAAATTCACAGTAATTTTGAATTCTAAGAACAGAACCTCAACAGAGTTTTTGTTAGGAGAATTAGCTGTAAAATATAAAGAAATAATTGAACGTGAGAATAAATAGCATTTTACAAATAACCCTTTTGTTATTGATCGTTCAGATTAGTTTTGGACAAAACAACACTTCAAAAGAAATTACCGGGCAAATATTTGAACAATCTTCGAATGTCGAGGGAGTCAATATTATCAATAATACAACCCAGGTTACTGCTGTTTCAGATGCAGGCGGTATGTTTTCTATTGTGGTAAAAGAAGGTGATGTGTTGGTTTTTTCGGCTGTAAATCTGGATCCGTTCAAACGCCGAATTACAATTGAAGATTTAAATTCAGGTTCTATTGTGGTTAAAATGAAAGCCAAAGAGATAGAATTGAAAGAAGTGATTGTAAATGAAAACGCAAATGTTACTGCTGAAAATTTAGGTATAATTCCGTACGGTCAAAAAAAATATACTCCGGCCGAAAGAAAAGTCTATACCGCGACTTCAACTCCTGGAGATATGTTACTTAACGCAATTTCCGGCCGAACTGCCATGCTCAAAAAAGAAGTAAATATTGAGAAAAAAGAGATTCTTTTCAGGAAAATAGAATATCTTTTTGATGAGAATTATTATACAGAAAGATTAAGAATTCCAGTGGCAGATATCAAAGGATTTCAATTATATTGTGTAGATGATGCTGAATTTGCCGTATCTTTGGATACTAAGAACAAAACGATGAGTATGTTTTTAATAACAGATTTAGCAAGGAAATATCTAACAATTCTCGAAAATGAAAAATAAACTAGGAATACTCGTTGTGTGCTTATTTTGCCAGATTGCACTGGGACAAAATAATTCAAGGAAGCCATTACATGGACAAGTTGTGAATGATTCTATAACTCTTGAAAGTGGTTATGTAATGAATTTAAATGCCAATATCAGAACTTTTATTAGTTCAAATGGTTTGTTTGATATTATGGCAAAGCCAAAAGATACTTTATTGATTACAAGTATGGCTTTTCAGTCTAAAAAAATTGTTTTAACAGAAAAAAATTGCGCCGACAGACTTTTCTTAGTACAGATGGATTTGGTGAGCAATCAGTTAAAAGAGGTTGTGGTTCACAAAGATTTAAAAGTAAAAGCATTTGATAAAAATAGCCAGGCTATAGTAGATACTAAATTTGTTGATGATGAAAAGTCGTCTCCTAAAAATAGATTTATCTATGATGGTACAATTGAAAACGGAGTTGATTTTGTGCGAATATTTAAAGACGCAAAAAAATTAATGAGAAAGAAAGATGTTGATGTAGTGCCGGAAGAAGAAGCGAGTGATTTTGCTTTTACCATGTATGCAAAAGCTAATTTTACTCCTGATTTTTATACAGATACATTAAAATTGAAAAAAGAAGAAGTAGATATCTTTTTACTGTTTTGTGCTGTTGATCCGGAATCTAAAAAACATTTAAAACAAGAAGAAAAGTTTGAACTAATGGATTTTCTGATTACTAAAAATCAGGAATTCAAAAAAGTGAATGTTTCCGGGAAATGAAAAAAAGATTAACCTATTCTTTACTAGTAATACTGTTTTTATCCCTTACAGCGTTTTCATTCCATAAATTTTATATGGGAGTTTTTCAGGTCAATTATGCGGCCGAAAAGAAAATGATTCAAATTACTTCCCGAATTTTTATCGATGATCTGAATAACGGGATGGAAAAGAAATACCATCAAAAAACTTATGTTGGTACTGATAAGGAAACCCAGGCTGATATTGATTTATTGAAAAAATATCTTGCTGAAAATTTTACTATAAAAATAAACGGTCAGTCAAAACCCATTACTTTTTTATCTAAAGAAGTAGAAGCAAACGATGTTTTGGTTTGTTATTCCAGAATAAAAGACATTAATACATTTAAAACAATCGAAATTTCGAACACTATTTTAGTCGATTGGAATGCCGAACAGCAAAATATTACACATATATCAGCATTTGGCACTAAAAAGAGTGTTCTCTTTACGGAATCTTCAAGGAAAGAATTGTTAAAGTACTAAATGATAGTTAAAATTATTATTTTAATTGTTATTTTCACACCCTGATAAAATTACCATTAAAAATTTATGAAAAAACTTTCATTATTATTGATTTTTCCTGCAATCTTAATCGCTCAGGAAAAAACAGTTGCGCCAAAACAACAAGGAAAGTACGATACAAACAAATTCAGCCAGATGTATGATTTGTTGGCAACACCTAATATGTTCCGTACAGCATCCGGAGCACCAGGGCCAGCATATTATCAGCAACAGGCAGATTATAAAATTGACATCGAATTAGACGATAAAAATTCAAAAATAAACGGTTCTGAGGTGATTACCTATTCAAACAATTCACCGGATAGTTTAGAGTATTTATGGATTCAGCTGGATCAGAATCAGGCAAAGCCAAAAACTCAGACCTCTTTGGCCGAAAGCGAAAAAATAAATCAGGTTTTACCACTTGAAGGTTTTTCGAGCAAATATTTAAAGAAAGATCTTGAACGCGGTTTTAATATCGAATATGTAAAAGATTCAAAAGGAAACCCAATGTCGTATACCATCAATGAAACGATGATGCGTATTAATCTTGTAACGCCTTTAAAGCCGGGTGAGAAAATTTCAATGGCTATAAAATGGTGGTATAATGTAAATAATTATAGAAAAGAAGGCGGGCGTTCAGGTTATGAATTCTTCGAGAAAGACGGAAATAAATTATATGTAATTGCACAGTTTTATCCAAGAATGGCCGTATATAACGATGTCGAAGGATGGCAGAATATGCAGTTCTGGGGAAGCGGAGAATTTGCTTTGCCTTTTGGAAATTTTGATGTAAACATTACAGTTCCTGCAGATCACGTAATAGATGCTACAGGGGAATTAACAAACAGAAGCGAAGTTTTTACACCAGAACAGGTAAAACGTTACGAACAAGCTCAAAAATCATTTGATAAACCTGTTGTAATTGTTACACAGGCAGAAGCTGAAGCAGCAGAAAAAGGATTCTCTGAAAAGAAAAAAACATGGAAATTTAGTGCAAAAAATGTACGTGATTTCGGTATTGCTTCTTCAAGAAAATTCATTTATGATGCAATGGCCGTAAAAATTGGCAACAGAGTGGTTATGGCAGAATCTGTTTATCCAAAAGAAGCAAATCCGCTTTGGGGAGAAACATCAACAATGGTTGTAGCACATACCTTAAAAAGTTATTCATCACACACATTTGATTATCCTTATCCAAAAGCAGTATCAGTTTCTGCAGAAGATCAAGGTATGGAATACCCAATGATTTGTTGGAATTTTGGTCGCCCGGATGAAAATGGAGTGACAAGTAAAGAAGTTAAAAACGGAATGATTGGTGTTGTAATTCATGAAGTAGGGCACACTTTCTTCCCGATGATTGTAAACTCTGATGAGCGCCAATGGAGCTGGATGGATGAAGGTTTGAATTCATTTTTAGAATATTTGGCAGAGCAGGAATGGGATGCTAATTTCCCTTCAAGACGTGGTCCTGCAAAAAATATCGTTCCTTATATGAGTGGTGATCAAAAGTTTTTAGAGCCAATTATGTCAAACTCAGAAACGATTCATCAATTTGGAAATAATGCATACGGAAAACCAGCTACAGGACTTAATATTTTAAGAGAAGTTGTAATGGGCAGAGAATTGTTTGATTATGCTTTTAAAACCTACGCCAACAGATGGAAGTTCAAGCATCCAACCCCTGAAGATTTCTTTAGGACTATGGAAGATGCTTCTGCGGTAGATCTTGACTGGTTTTTTAGAGGATGGTTTTACTCAACAGATTTTGTCGATATTGGCATCAAAGATGTAAAACAATATTATGTTTCTGAAACTCCAACAGCCGACCTTAAAGATGTAAAAGTGAAAAAAGGACGCTTTGGTTTCGAAAAAGGACCATTTGTTTATTTAGTAGCAGGAGATAATGCAGAGGTCAATGATTCGAGCAAAAAAGCCTTAAAAGTAGAAGATGTAAAATCATTGGCTGATTATGTAAGCCAGACTTTTACAGCTCAGGAAAAAGCAGAACTTAAATCGCCTAAATATTTCTATGAAGTAGAATTTAATAAGCCAGGCGGCATGATTATGCCAATTCTGGTAGAGATTACTTACGAAGACGGAACAAAAGAGAATTACCAATATCCGGCTCAGATCTGGAGAAAAAGTAATGATACCGCAAAGAAAGTTTATGCAACTTCAAAATCGATAAAAAGCATTCAGATAGATCCAAAATTAATGACAGCTGATATTGATGTGACCAATAATTCCTGGCCAAAAGTAGAAGTAAAGTCTAAATTTGAGTAATAATAAGCCTGAAAGACTCTGAAAAGAGTCTTTTTTTTTAAGTAAATTTTAAAACTCTCAGCTACAAAATTTAATATCTTTGTGGCACACAAAAATAAAAGATATGTTTGGTATAGGAGGAGGAGAACTAGTTTTTATACTGTTTATAGTACTAATGCTTTTTGGTTCAGACAAAGTGCCTGAAATTGCTCGTACAATGGGTAAAGCAATGGCGCAGCTAAAAAATGCAACCAATGATATTAAAAGTGAAATTCAAAAAGGGGCGGAGGCCAACGGTCTTGACCAAAACTCTTTAAACAGTATCACAGGTAATATCAATGCTCAGATTAACGATGCTAAAACAAATCTATTAGGAGACAGTACAAATTTAACTTCAAATATGTTGGGTGATACGGCCACAGAAATAGATAAAGTAAAAGAAGATATAGATTCTATCTCAGGACCCGTAAAACGCCAATTATAATGCTCGAAAGAATAAAAGAATTAGATACCAGTCTATTGGTATACCTTAACAGTTTAGGTTCACAAACATACGATAAGTTGTGGCTGATTATTACCAATCAGTTAAACTGGACACCACTTTTTTTATTAATGTTTTATCTTATTTACAAAAAAATAGGAGGAAAGCAAACCCTTTATGTATTGTTGTTTATAGCGGTTTTAATTGCTTTTACAGATCAAACCACGAACTTGTTTAAATACACATTTCAACGTTTACGTCCTTGTAATAACCCAGATATCAATACAATTATACGTGTTGTTCAGGTACGTAAATCCTATAGTTTTTTCTCAGGACACGCCGCCAATACAATGGCAGTAGCAACCTTTCTTTATTTGGTATTAAAACGTCATTTTAAATATTTGGGATTCTTGTTTTTATGGCCTTTAATTTTCGCCTACAGCCGAATTTATTTAGGATTACACTATCCTGGAGATATCCTTACAGGTTATTTCTTTGGAGCACTTTTCGGTTTCTTAATTTATTTAGTGTACCGAAAACTAAAACCACAATATTTTCCGGGATAATTTTCAGGAGCTATTTACTTGGTCAGTTCGCTGTCGCTAGTGTCCAGCTCTCCGCTATATCTTTTGTTTTTTAAAGAAAAAAACAAAAGGATGCCGCTTCCATCTGGGCTATGCCGCTCATTTTCAAAAGAAATTTTATTCTATAAAAAGATAAAAGGCTTTAACCAAAACATTATGTTTTGGTTAAAGCCTTTTTTAATTTAATTAAATTTTAACCTCAATATTGTCATCTCGACAGAAGGGAGAGATCACACGCGTAAATCTACAAAGATTGGTGAATTTCTGTTTTAATTTCCTTGCTGTTGAAATGACAAACTACACAGAAATATTATTATGAAAATGATTGCCCTAGCCCCGATAGAAGTGGAAATCCTCTTGTGTCCGCCGCGGCGGACACAAGAGATTGAAACGGATTGCTTGGCTCAGGCTCGGGTGCGGGATTTGCTCCTGAAAAAAAATTAGGTTTTTATTATAGAAATCGAAATGACAAATAACAACTAAATCATTTCACTAAAAGAAGAATTCTCAAGAATAGTTTTTTCGCTCCATTCTAATTCTTCAGGAAGTTGTTGTTTGCTCAGTTCAATATGAATAACCCTTCTTCTTTCGTTATTGGTAGTTTTGTTTGAGGCGTGAAACAGTAAAGGTTTCATGATCATAATACCGCCTTTTTCGACTTCGCAGATGGTTTCTTTTTCCTTCTCAAAATCTAAATGTTCGATTCTCAAAATTCCTTTAGAATGCGAATTATTGATCACCTTTAAAGCACCATTATCTTTCGTCGTTTTATCAATATGAATTCTGATTGTAAAGTTATCTTCTAGAATTTCTTTAGGAGGCTGAACAGCAAACTGATTTTGTTTTACAGTCCAGTTTTCAAAGTTTGCAGCTTCAGTTTTTTTATTAACCGAAATAGTTAAATCCTGATGATAAGCCACAAACCAATTCGACTTTTCAGGTTTATCAAAATAAATCGATTTGGTTATAAAGTATCCCTTGCCAAAATTTGAGGCTATAATATCTTTTAAGTTCTCATTAAAGATATAGGGTAGCGTTTCAGGAACTTCTTTGTGAAATTGTCTTATAGCAAATAAATCCTGGGATTTTCTAAAAGTGGTATTCTCAGTTTTATTTTCTGTACTATTTTCAATTAAAGAAATCAGTTTTTCGATTTCATTTTCAGAATAAATATCATTAATAATTGTAAAACCTTCGGAATTTATCTCACCCGTGTAATTCATTACTTATATTTTTGAGTTGCTTTTGCTTCAGCTGTTTTTATACTCCATTGCACAACTTGTATCTTAGTGCCTGGAACTCAGAATCTTTTTTAAAGTACTCTGCTAACCGTCAAGCCATCACGAATAGGCAATAAAACCGTCTCCACTCTAGGATCGTTTTTCAAAAGTAAGTTATATTCTAAAAGTACTTTTGTACTCACATCATTAGGGTGAACAGGTTCCAGGATTTTTCCGCTCCACAAAACATTATCAGATAAAATGATTCCGCCTTTATTCATTTTAGGAACAATCATTTCCCAATAATTTAAATAGTTTTCTTTATCGGCATCAATAAAAACCAAATCAAATTTTACATCCAGATTTGGGATAATATCAACGGCTTCACCTAAATGCTGAAAAATTTGTTTTCCCCAAGGCGATGCATCAAAATATTTACGCTGAAAATCAACCAGTTCTTCTTTAATATCAATAGTATGCAATTGTCCCTTTTCCTGCATTCCTTCGCACAGGCACAAAGCAGCATATCCTGTATAAGTACCAATTTCAAGAATATTTACCGGACGAATCAGTTTAGACAACATGCTTAAAACGCGACCCTGAAAATGTCCGCTTAACATTCTTGGTAAAAGTATTTTCTGGTACGTTTCCTTATGAAGTTTCGCTAATAATTCCGGTTCGTTTTCAGAATGTTGTTCGATATAATCTTCCAGTTCTTGTGATATAAAATGCATGTTGTAGAGTTCTAAATTTGAAAAGCAAAAATACAAAAATATCGCTTCGCTTTTTTGCATAAAAAAACCATCCGCGTGGCGGATGGTCTTAGTTTTAAATTCAAAAGAAACTATTTTTTCAAAGCTTCATTTACATCTTTAGCCGTTTTTACGGTTCCGTCTTTAGCGGCTTTTGCAGCTGCTTCGGCTTTTGCAGCTGCTTTTTTTGATGCCTCTTTTACGTCTGAAGCGGTTTTCTTAGCGGCGTTTTCTACATCATCTGCTGTTTTTTTAGTAGCATCTTTTACATCCTGAACGGCATTCTGAGAAGCTTCTTTAGCACTTGCAGCAGCATTTTCTGCCTTAACAACTGCACTGTCTTTTACTTCTTGAATATCTGTTGTTAGAGTGTCCACTTTGTTTCCAAGAGTTAATTCGTCTTCTGCTGGTTTTGTTTCTTTCTTTTCGCAAGATTGAACAGCGAATGCTAATAAAGCGACAACAGCTAAGCTTAAAATTTGTTTTTTCATAATGAATGATTTTTTTTAGGTTGATAAAATTTAAAGGTTATAAAGCTGAAAAATAAAGATACACATTTTAAAATCATTGAGCTCTTTGTAAGATTATTTTCCTTTTGACGTTAAGACAATTCTCGTGCCAAATTTTAACAGCTAAAAAAAATAGTATGAAATTTTTAAAAATAAAAAAGGTACCTCGCCACAAGATACCTTTAAAAACAAATTATACATGAAAACAAATTTAAAGACAAATTCTAAATTAGATTTTTAGTTTTTGTATAAACTAAAATTAACTACGATTTCATCTCTAACTTTTATTAATCCCGCCATTTTTACGGGAGGTTCTAATTCTATATCAGAAAAATTTAAATTAAGTGATCCCTCAACTTTATTATCAGAACTGTACAATATAAAATCCTTGTAGTTAAGAGTTTTGTTTGTAATCAAAAAAGTGAGATTGCATTTGTAATTTTTACCAAATTGTTGCACATCTGTGATCCTTACAGTACTGTTAGGGAACTTTTTTACTTTTACGGTTCCTTGGAGATCTTTAGTCATGATTTTGTTTCCACAATCAAAATCCGACATTTTAATCTCAGTGTTGAAATTGTTTTTTTTGTTCGAATTCAGGAAAACAGTATCCTTTTTTGAAAACGTATTCGAACAATTGTATTTACCTACAGTAGATATTCCGGTAATTTCTATTTTAATTTTATTTATTACCAAAGTTGTATTTTCTGCTGGAAAAGTGGGTTTAGCACTTCCGAAAAAAAAGAAAATTGCTAAACCCGTAATTAAGATTAAAAATCTTGTTTTCATTTTTTTTTTTAGAATGAAATTGTAGCTTCAAACATTAGTCCTTCAAATTTTCCGCCGTAGAAATCATTTGGCATAGATACACCACCTACGTTTGCGAATTGTTGGTAATTTTTATAATTCTGTTGCACGTATGAAAGTTTTGCCAGAATGTTTTTAGTCATAAACCAACCTGCAGCAGCTTCAAATCTATTTACCTGAACAGCTTCGGCATCAGAGTTTCTTAGTTTACCATCTACTAAGTTGTATTTGGCACCTACATATAGATTCTCATGACTTCCAAAACGGTATACTAAATCTCCAACATATTGGTTGACTTTACGAGTATCATCAGTTCCTTTATAATCACCTCCAGAAGCAAATTCTAAAGTACCAAAGAATTCAAAACCTTTATATTTTACAAAAGGGTTAACCATGTAAGAATTGGCCCAGTTTCCAAATCCGGGATTAAATCTACCCGTATCCTTATTGCTTTCAGAATCTAAGATGTTTGAAGCTGGGTAACCAATTGTTCCGGCATGTGTCATAACACTATAAAAACGGCTTCCTGCTCTGTCTGAAGAATATAAGTTTCCGCTAGAATTTGCTGTGTGATATAAAGATCCGGTAAGTCTGATTCTTAAATCACTATTAATTTGTTTATCCCAGCCTAGTTTAGCTAAAATCGTAGGGCTAATAGTCGTATTTTGATCCGGAGTAGCTTCAGTAGTAGGTCCTGGAATTACTTCTTGTACATTTTGATTTAATTTAGAGTTTGTTGCTCCAATCATACTTACAAAACCATTTCTGTTATAGTATATTTCAGCTCCCATTTCAGTAGTAAAAGCATCCATGATATTGTTCCCAATAAAGGGGTTTGTTATAGTATAAGCGTTGTTGCTTCGTCTAAAATGCGCATCACCATAGTTGTTCTCCATTTGACCAATTTTGATGGTCGTATATTTCATCACATCTTCAAGAAGACCTTTTTTAATGAAATCTAATTTGTCAATTTGCAAGTATCCGCCTTGCACCCAGGTTTCGTGGTGGTGTCTAGAAGCAAGATAGATGTCTAAGTTTACACGTACACCATCTGCTAATTGTGCGCCAATGGTCATATTAGCATTAGGTAAATTAAAATCGTTAGTCAGATTGTTTAATCGGTAAGCAGCATTAGCTCCAGTTAAATTTTTCTGATCGTTGAAGGAATTTATGGCCTGAAATTGTAATGCAAATGCACCACCTAAGTCAACACTAATACCTTTATAAGCAGTAGTATCTTTTCTAACGTCGAACACATTGATTGCTCTTTGGTCACGGGGAACCTGATTCTGGATATGTCCAAAGCTAAGTTGCTGCGCATTAGCAGCAAATGTGCCTGCTAGTGCTATAAATAGTAAATAGATTTTTTTCATGGTAGTATTAATTAAAGTTTAGATTAAATTTTACGGTCAAATCCTGACCAGTTTTAATAGTGCCTAACATTGCAGTAGGAGATTTCATTCCAAATTCTGTAAAAGTAATTTTGTTAGATCCCTGCAAGTTTAGTCCGTTTGCTGTAACAGTTGTTTTTACTGTTGTTTTAAGTAGTTTGCTAACTCCGGCAATAGTATAAGTTCCGGTTAACTCCCAAGTAGTTTCATTTACTTTTTCGGCAGATTTCAGCACATATTTGATGTTTTTGTTTTTATCTGTTTTCAAAGTTTCGTACGCTACTTTGTCCATGCTTTTTTTCTCGCTTTTTACGCTTTCTGCTAAAAGAGTTATCGATAAAGATTCTATATCTGTTAGTTTAGAATTTGTAATCGTCAGGTTTGCAGTTCCGGTTCCTGAGGCTGATTTCATTTCCCAGTCATGTAAGGTTGATGTACCTAAAACTGAAAAGGTAGATTTGCTGTCAAGGGTGTAACTTTTTTGAGCAGTTGCGAATGAAGTTATCCCTAAAAAGGAAATAACGAAGGCTAGTAATTTTATTTTTGTTGTTCTCATAATTATTTGTTGTTTAGAATGTTATTGTTTTTTTAGTTGTTTTATTGAGTATTAATGCTCTTAACTTTTGGTGAGTAGGCTATATGTTAAGAGCATTTTCTGGGGAAAAAAGGGGCAATATTTAGCCCATGGCCTTTACAGCCAGAGAGATAGTTAAGAATGTTTTGAAATAGATTTTAGTTTCGATTTCCTGAAAAACCGATTCAGGTTAGCTTAGAATGATGTTAAAAATAACCGTTAAGTCTTTTCCTGTTTTAACAACCCCAAGAGCTGCCTTAGGAGGAGTCATTTCAAAATCACCAAAAGTAATTTGATTAGAACCCTGCAAAATAAATTTTCCGTTATCAGACGTTACTTTTACCTGAGTTTTGTATTCTTTGCTGACACCGGCGATAGTGTAAATTCCGGTGAGATCCCAGGTTGTTTCGTTTATTTTCTCGGCCGATTTTAAAACGTATTCGATAGTTTGGTTTGTTTCTGTATTTAAGGCTTCGTAGGCCACCTTATCCATACTTGTTTTGCTGCTTTTTAAGCTTTCGGCCATTAAGGTAATAGTCAAACTATTTAAGCCTGCGAGTTTAGAATCCTTAACTGTTAGATTAGCAGTACCGGTTCCTTCTGTAGATTTCATTACCCAATCGTGCACGGTAGAAGTCCCGGCAACTTCAAATGTTGATTTATTTACCGTGTAGTTTTTTTGGGCGTTGGTGTGTAATGACAATGTGGTAAAAAGCATTGCCAATAAAATTGATTTTAGTGATGTAATTGTTTTCATTTTGATGATGCATTGGGTTATCATTCAAGTATGGAATTTAAATTTGTTAGTCTTGCTACAGACTAATAAGTGGTATTATTTCTTGGATCAAAAGTATTGTGCATACGCAGAAAATGACATGATAAAAATCATTGTTAAAATTTTATTAAAATCTTATTTATAGCTATAACGTTTTCATTTTCTTCTTTAGGAGCTAAAAACTTACAAGGGACTTATGATCTTTATTTGTTTAAGGTTTCTTTTTTTGTAATTGAATCATTTTTTAAGATTGTAGGGTACTTTATACCATTAGAAATGAACAAATACTTAAATTTGCACCATGCAAATTGAGAAAAAAGACATACGAGCCTTATCAAAAGATCAGTTACGCGATTTTTTTGTCGCTAATAATGACAAAGCTTTTCGCGGAAATCAGGTCTATGAATGGTTATGGAGCAAAGGAGCACATAGTTTTGAGGATATGACAAATGTTGCCAAAACAACCCGTTCTATGCTCGAGGATAATTTTGTTATCAATCATATAAAGGTTGATACCATGCAGCGCAGCAGCGACGGAACCGTAAAAAACGCAGTTCGTTTACATGACGGTCTTGTGGTAGAATCTGTTTTGATACCAACTGATACAAGAACAACAGCTTGTGTTTCAAGCCAGGTGGGTTGCAGTTTAGATTGTAATTTTTGTGCTACGGCACGTTTAAAAAGAATGCGAAATCTGGAAGCTGGAGAAATCTACGATCAGGTTATTGCAATTGATAAAGAAAGCCGTTTGTATCACAATCATCCACTTTCCAATATCGTTTTTATGGGAATGGGAGAGCCTTTGATGAATTATAATAATGTCATTAAAGCCATTGATATGATTACCTCGCCGGAAGGTTTAGGAATGTCTCCAAAACGTATTATGGTGTCGACATCCGGAATTCCTAAAATGATCAAGAAAATGGCCGATGATGATGTAAAATTCAAATTGGCGGTTTCTTTGCATTCTGCCATTGATGAAATACGTGCGAGAATCATGCCTTTCAGTAAAAACTTCCCGCTGGCAGATTTAAGAGAAGCATTAGAATATTGGTACAGAAAAACAAAAAATAAGATTTCGTACGAATATGTGGTCTGGAAAGGAATCAACGATGACAAAGCCTCAATTGATGCTTTGGTGAAGTTTTGTAAATATGTGCCATGTAAAGTAAATTTGATAGAATACAATCCAATTGATGACGGAGAATTCCAGCAAGCATCCGAAGAATCTATTTTGGCTTACATAAAAGCATTAGAAAATATTGGAGTTGTGGTAAAAGTTCGCCGCAGCCGAGGAAAAGATATCGATGCCGCTTGTGGTCAATTAGCCAATAAAGAAGCGGAAATGTAATTCCTTCAGGAATCATTCAACGTAAAACATGTTCCGTAGGGACATTTCATAAGTAAAGCATTAAAAACGAGATTGATTCTTGTTCTTAATGCTTTTTTTGGGCAAAAAGGATGCTGATTTTTTGGGGCACTCTTTTTTGAAAATATATTGGTGTTCAATTTTTTTTTAATTTGATGGATTCAAATTGGCAGGTAAATTGAGAATGTTTTGGACGCGTTTTCTTAATTATTCTATAAATTATTGATATACTAACCTAAAATACACAACGTTTTTTTATTTAAAATAGTATATTTGGGATCGAAATGAATATTACTTCTCAAATAAAACAGCCCATCTTTAACGAGATGGAACTTTTTGAAAAAAAGTTCCATGAATCGATGACTTCAAAGGTGGCTTTACTGAACCGTATTACCTATTATATAGTAAACCGCAAAGGAAAACAAATGCGTCCGATGTTTGTTTTTTTAACCGCAAAAATGGTTTCAGAAGGTACCGTAAATGAAAGAACCTATCGTGGTGCTTCGGTAATCGAACTTATTCATACCGCAACTTTGGTACACGATGATGTGGTAGATGACAGTAATCGCCGTCGCGGATTTTTCTCTATCAATGCCCTTTGGAAAAATAAAATTGCCGTTTTGGTGGGAGATTATTTATTGTCTAAAGGTTTGCTGCTTTCTATAGATAATGGCGATTTTGATTTACTAAGAATTATATCGGTTGCCGTTCGCGAAATGAGCGAAGGTGAATTACTGCAAATAGAAAAAGCCAGAAGACTCGACATTACAGAAGATGTTTACTACGAAATCATCCGAAAAAAAACCGCAACCCTTATTGCGGCTTGTTGTGCTCTTGGAGCAAAATCTGTAATTGAGGATGATGCTAAGGTTGAAAACATGAGAAAGTTTGGTGAACTTATCGGGATGGCTTTTCAAATCAAAGACGATTTATTCGATTATAGCGAGGAAGCCATTGGTAAACCAACCGGAATCGATATTAAAGAGCAAAAAATGACCTTGCCTTTAATTCATGTTTTAAATACCTGTACTTCGCAGGAAAAAAAGTGGCTGATAAACTCCATTAAAAACCATAATAAAGACAAAAAGCGCGTTAAAGAAGTAATTGCTTTTGTAAAAAATAATAATGGTTTGGCTTACGCCGAAAATAAAATGGTGCAATTTCAGCAAGAAGCACTTTCGTTATTAGAAAATTTCCCGGATTCGGAGTTTAAAGATGCCCTTACTTTAATGGTAAACTACGTAATCGAGAGAAAAAAATAATCTCACGCTCTATTCTTAATATTTTTATTGTTAAATTGGTATTTAATTTAATAATAAAATATGGTTATTTTACTCGTAATAGTTTCGCTTGTTGTCATTTTTGGTATTTACCTCATAGTACTTTACAACGGTTTTGTATCGAAACGCAATATGCTCGAAGAAGCGCTGAGCGGGATAGATGTTATTCTAAAAAAACGATTTGATTTAATTCCGAATCTGGTTGAAACCGTAAAAGGATATCTCACCCACGAAAAAGAAACATTGGCCAATATTGTAAGTCTGCGTAATCAAGCCCTAAATGCTGGTACTGCAGATGAAAAAATACAATTCGACAAGAAACTGGGGAATGCCGTGGGAACTATTTTTGCCCTGGCAGAAAATTATCCGGACTTAAAAGCCAATACCAACTTCTTGAGTTTACAGGAAGAATTAAGCGAAATCGAAACCGAAGTAGAACGATCAAAACGATATTATAATGCAACTGTCAGAGATTACAATATTGCCGTAGAATCTTTTCCGGGTAATATTGTGGCCAGTTCTTTTGGTTTTCCAAAGAGAAACTTCCTTGAAATAGAAGACGAAAAACAAAGAGAAACACCTAAAGTTCAGTTTTAATTGTAGTATAATATGTCCCTAAAAAAAATATTATTTGTTCTGTTTTCTATAGTTTTCTTTCAGGCCCAGGCTCAGGAAAGAATCTTGAATTTTGACGTAAAAATTAAAATAGAAAAATCAGGTACTATCAATGTAACCGAAAATATTACAATAAATGCCGAAGGTAATGATTTCAGGCACGGTCTATTAAGAGTTTTGCCGTTAAGCAGACAAGATAAAGACGGTCATCAAATCGATGTGAAATACACGATAAACTCCATCAAAAAAGATGGTGCCAAAGAAAATTATTTTACCAAAGAAGAATCCGGTGACTGGAAAATCTATATAGGAAATAAAGATATCGATCTTGAAAGAGGTATATATGATTATCAAATTAGTTATACCGTTCCTTTTCAGATAGGATATTTTGATCAATACGATGAGTTGTATTGGAATGTAACGGGAAATGGATGGAATTTACCTATCGATAAAGCAACCTGCGAAATCACTCTTCCGTCAGGTCATAAATTCGAAAATTTACATTGTTATACCGGATTATCTGGCTCTAAAGCATCAGATTGCATAAGTTCCTTAAAAACGGATCAAGCCATTGCCAGTTTTGCCACTGTAGAGCTTAAAAACTATGAAGGTTTAACGGTTGCTGCATCATTTCCTAAAGGAATTGTTGATCCGCCTACTTTTTTGCAGGAAGCAAGCTCATTTTATAAGCAAATAAAAGTAAACCTGTGGTCTGTTATTTACGGAATAGGAATGTCGCTTTTCTTCTTTTTTAGCTGGAAAAAATACGGCAAAGATCCTGTTAAGAAAACGTTGATGCCGGAATTTATGCCGCCTTTCGATTGGTCTCCTGCTAGTATAGGATATGTATACGACAGAAAAATTACGAGTAAAACCTACATGGCATCTGTTATAAATGCTTCTGTAAAAGGTGCCATTAGAATTTTGTCTACGCTAGAAAATGGAGTTTTTAAAAACAAACATACCTATGAAATTGAGGTATTAAATACTCAATCGCAAAAATTAAGTACAGAAGAATCAGATATAGTAAGTGGTTTTACGAAAAAAGACAAAATAAAAGTAGTTGATTCTAACTATAAAATTTTTGAAAAAGCCTATTCTAAATGGCTTAAAACCGTAACCAAACAAATAAAACTAGAAGATTTTTATCAAAACAATACAGAAAAAAAATGGCTTGGTTTTGCCATTTTTCTAATTGTAGGACTCACTTATGAGTTGCTTTCTAATAATAGAGGATATATAAATTATGCTTTTTATGCAGGTCTGATCGTTGCAGTTGCAGGATTAACCTATTGGTTTACAAAAAAAGATATAGGAGTTGGTATGCTTGTTTTAAGAGGTATTCTGGCCTTCTTTATTTTACCCACGGCACTATTTATATTTTTTGTTACGATTCCTTTTTTAACCACGATACAAATGGTGGTTATTGGTATTGTTTTTCTGATGTATATTTTTTACGCAAGAACTTTAGGAAAGTATACACAAAAAGGCGCTGACGCATTACACAGATTAGAAGGTTTTAAACTCTATATGCAAACGGCTGAGAAAGACCGAATGAATATGTTGAATCCTCCGGAACTTACTCCGCAATTATTCGAAAAATTATTCCCGTATGCCATTGCATTGGGAGTCGAAATAGAGTGGGGAAAACAATTTGCAGAAATTTTAGAATTAGCCAAATATGATCCTGCGTGGTATCAGGGGCAGGATACGTTTTACATGCAGCCGGCAATGTTCTTATCCAGTTTTGGAAATTCCGTGAACAGCGCAGCAGTAAATCCTAATCCGCCTTCATCATCAGGAGGATCTTCGTCTAGTTCCAGCGGGGGCAGTGGAAGCTGGAGCAGCGGAAGTTCAGGCGGCGGAAGCTCCGGCGGAGGTGGTGGAGGCGGTGGAGGCGGCGGTTGGTAGAAATCAGAAACCAGCAGTTGTCTTAAAAAATATCTTATTAAGGAAACCTTGTATTATTTATGATAGTACAAGGTTTTTTTATTTTCGATTGGGGCTGATTTAGATTATCTTGCCTGAGTGAAGAAAAAATAATGAGATAATCAGAAAATTTGTCAATTAAAAAAATATTTTTAATTGCTTGTAAAACAGTGGTTTTTAGTGGTTTTTTGGAATTTGGAATTTATTTTTTTAATTTTTTTTCCTCTCCGTGCAACCATTTTAAAACTTAACTCGTCTATGCTAATAGAAGACTATTGCTAAACTAAAACCGAAAGCTTATTAATGAAAATTATCTCCTTACATCAAGATGAAACCGAAATTATAAAGTTGGCTGTCGAAAATAATCGACAAGCACAACAGCAAATTTATAGTCGGTTTTCTTCAAAAATGTTAAGTGTATGCCGACAGTATGTAAAAGACATTCAACTGGCAGAAGATGTAATGATAACGGCTTTTATGAAAGTGTTTACCAATTTAAACAAATTTGAACATAAAGGAAGTTTTGAGGGTTGGGTTCGTAGGATAATGGTTAACGAATGTATATCCTATTTAAGAGTTCAGAAAAAAGTAAAGTTTGTTGAGGATGAAGTTTATATCGAAGAAAGTTTTAATGCAACCCAGAGTCAGTTTTCAATAGATCAGATTCAGTTTTTAATAGACGCTTTACCGGACGGATATAAAATGGTTTTTAATTTATACGCCATAGAAGGATACAAACACAATGAAATTGCAAAGATGTTAGGAATTAATGAAGGAACATCAAAATCGCAATTATCGCATGCCAGAAAGATGCTGCAAACACAGATTAATATTTTAAAAAAACAAGATAATGGAACCGAATAATTTTGAAAAGGATTTCCGTGAAAAACTAAACCAACGTAAAATTGAACCAAGCCATAAAGCCTGGGATCGATTGGATGCCATGTTAAGTATTGCTGAAGAAAAAAAGCAGCCTAAAAACAAAAAACGATGGATGTACATCGCTGCCGGTATTGTTGGTTTTTTATTAGTGGGAACACTCTTTTTTAATCAGAAGAAAAGTGTGGTTGAAATGCCAAAAGATACTGTAGTGATCAAAGAAAATCTACAAAAAGATTCCGTTGTAAAACCAGCTTTAAAGGTAATCAATCCTGTAAAGGCAGCAGTTGCGGTTTCAGAAAAAACAGCAAATCAGAATTCAGTAAAAGAAGAAAAAAGTCTAAATGTACAACCAAATAAAATCCTTAAAACTAAATCAAATCAAATAGCGGAGTCTTCAATCATCATCAAAAATAATCAAGAAAAACAATCTGTCAATAATCAGTCTTTAGCTGTTGAAACTTCTAAAAAAGAAACAGTAGATCAATTATTACAATCGGCCGAAAAAACTATTGTTGCAGAGAACTCGGTAAAACCAAAATCAAAAGTAAAAATCAATGCTAATGATTTACTCCATCAGGTCGACGGCGAATTAGAGCTTTCGTTTAGAGAAAAAATGATTACAAAAGTCAATAAAAACTACCAAACGGTAAAAGTGGCCTTGGCGAATCGAAATCAACAAGAGTAAAAGAATATAGAATATAGAGTATAGATTTTTAGTTCCGGAGGAACGATCCCTATTGTAGCGTCGGGTTTTAACCCGATGGGGATAGAATATAGAATTCACAATTAATAATTAAATAATCATCATCAATCACAATCATCAATCAATTTTAAAAAAAAATCAATCAATCATGAAAAATTTGACACTTTATCTCGTTGCCCTTATTTTTTTATTTGTTACTAAGGTACTGGGGCAGGAAACCTTTGAATCTAAAGCAAAAAAAATTGCGAATAAAATCGAGAAAATTACCAAAGACGAAAAAGCAGCTTTGAAAGAAGAAGTAGAAGTTGTGAACGTGCAATTGTCTGAAGGAAAAATTACCCAGGAACAAGCAGATAAGCGCAAAAAAGAATTGGCAGAAGCCAGAGCGAGAATTATTGAAGAAAAAGTAACAGTGGCACAAAACGAGCTTAATGATTTGGTTCAGCAAAAAGTAGACGGAAAAATCAAAGAAGATTCATTAAGCAAAAAATATAGTATTGTGTTTCATGTTAGAGACAGAGATCGGGATAATTCTAAAGATTCAATTCATGGAGAAAAAAGAACAACCTCTCAATTTGTATTTGCCATGGGGTTGAATAATATGATGGTCGATGGCAAACTTCAGGACTCTAATTATAGTTTTATGGGTTCGCATTTCTATGAGTGGGGTTTTACCTACAACAGCAGATTAATGAAAAACGACAATTTATTGCATGCAAAATATGGACTTTCATTAATGTACAATAACATTCGCCCAACAGATAACAGGAGTTTTGTAGTAAATGGAGATCAAACGGTTCTGCAGACCAATGCTATAAATCTTGATGAATCCCGTTTTAGAAATGTTTATATAGTGTTGCCGCTGCATTTAGAATTCGATTTTTCTAAACCTCAGATAAGTAACGGCAAAACATATTTTAAAACCCATAGAAGTTTCCGTTTTGGGATTGGAGGTTATGCAGGAATTAATGTAAAATCGAAACAAATCCTAAAATTTGATCAGGATGATTTAGATTATAAAACAACAATAAAAGGAGAGTATAATGTAAATAATTTTATTTACGGACTGAGTTCTTATATCGGTTACAGAGAATTTAGTTTGTATGCAAAATATGATCTAAACCCACTGTTTGAGGATAATTTAGTGAAAGAAAATAATATTTCACTGGGTATAAGAGTTGATTTAAATTAAGAATGCAGTTTAATTAGTTAGTAGAAAGCACCTTGAAAAGAGGTGCTTTTTTTATGTTAAATCGCCAAATTTCAAGATTCATTTGTGTACTTTTACAGACTTCAAATTTTTAAAAATATTTTACGTTTTGATTTCACAAGCTACTATTGATTCTGTTTTTGAAACTGCTCGTGTAGAGGAGGTTATTGGTGATTATGTTAATTTAAAGCGTGCCGGGAGTAACTATAAAGGATTAAGTCCGTTCTCAGATGAGCGCTCTCCGTCGTTCATGGTTTCGCCTGCAAAAGGAATCTGGAAAGATTTTAGTACAGGAAAAGGAGGGAATTCTGTCAAATTTTTGATGGAGCATTCGCAATTTACCTATCCGGAAGCCATTCGATATCTGGCCAGAAAATACAATATTGAAATTGAAGAAACAGAACAAACAGATGCTGAAAAAGCAATGACGGATGTTCGCGAAAGTATGTACTTGGTTTCTGAATTTGCCAAAGACTATTTTAATAAAACACTTTTAAATTCAGAAGAAGGAAAAGCAATTGGACTCTCTTATTTTAAAGAAAGAGGTTTTACCAATGAAACCATCAAAAAGTTTAGTTTAGGATATTCACCGGAAACCTGGGACGCCCTGACCAAAGAAGCTTTGGGTAAAGGGTATAAACTGGAATTTCTGGAAAGTACCGGTCTAACCATTGCAAGGGAAGACCGTCCTTTTGACCGTTTCAAAGGTCGTGTGATGTTCCCCATAGAAAGTATGTCGGGCCGTGTTTTAGGTTTTGGAGGACGTATTTTAACCAATGATAAAAAAGCAGCGAAGTACCTGAACTCGCCAGAAAGTGATATTTACCATAAAAGTAAAGTACTTTATGGTATTTTTCAGGCCAAACAATCTATAGCCAAACAAAACAATTGTTATCTGGTTGAAGGTTATACCGATGTGATTCAGTTTCACCAGGCCGGAATCGAGAACGTTGTGGCTTCATCAGGAACTGCTTTAACGCCAGATCAGATTCGTTTGATCAATAGGTTAACAAGAAACATTACAGTGCTGTTTGACGGGGATGCTGCAGGATTACGAGCTTCTGTTCGAGGAATCGATTTGATTCTGGAAGAAGGAATGAACGTAAGGGTTTGTGCTTTTCCTGACGGAGAAGATCCCGATAGTTTTGCCAGAAAAAATTCGCATGATGATCTTGTTGCTTATTTGGAAGAAAACAGTAAAGATTTTATACAGTTTAAAGCGTCTCTCTTAATGAAAGAGGCCAAAAACGATCCTATAAAAAAAGCCGATTTGATTCGCGATATGGTCGTTAGTATTTCGAAAATTCCGGATCGTATTCAGCGTGAAATTTATACTCAGGAATGTGCCAGAATCATGGATATTTCTGAGCAGGTATTAGTGAGTACTTTGGCTCAGCTAATTCAAAAAGATCTTGCAGAAGTTAGTAAAAAGCAACAGAAGGAACAAAAACCGTTTGAAGTTTTTAGAAACCAAACTCCAAAACAAGGCAGTTTTTCAGGAGGAGATCCTGAAGATCCAAGAAATGGTCCTCCTGAAGATTATTATCCGGGAGAGCCTGGATATCCGGTAGCAGAACCTGCAGAAAAAGTAGATATTTTGTATCGTTTAGAACGAAAAGTAATTGAGATTTTATTGCTTTACGGAGATAAGACAGAAGAATTTGAAGATGTACTTTTAAAAAATAACGATGAAGGTGAAGTTGTAATGGTCTCTGAAATGAGAGCTTACAAAGTATACCAGCGTATTTATCTGAGTTTGCAGGAAGATGAGGTAGAGCTTTCTAATAATTTGTTCCGCGATATTTTTACAGACCTAATTGGTTTTTATAACCAACATGAAAAATTTAGTCTCGAACAGTATTTAATGCGTTTGCAGCCTGATTTTGCTCAGGAAGTTACCGATATTTTAATGGAAGATGAAAGGCTGACGCTTCACGATTGGGAAGGGCAGAATATTTTCTCGAAAATGAAACACGAAACGATAGCGCAATACGTTACAGAAACCATTATGTCTATGCGTTGGTTTTTGGTGGGTAAAATCATCGAGGAATTAAAAAGCTCTATACAACCTGATAATTCAGATAATACAGAGCTTTTGTCTATGGTTGTCGATTACTCAAAATTAGTTAATGCATTCTCGAAAAAACTAGGAAGAGTAATGTCGAGGTACCATTAAATAATTTCTAAAGTCTTCGCTTTGTTAACTAAGTCAACTAAATTAGTAACATTTAATTTAGTCAATAATCTTAATTTGTAAGTACTGATCGTTTTTTCGTTCAGGTTTAAGATTTTAGAGATTTCATTGTTTTTCTTACCATCACTTAAGTAACGTAAAACTTCGATCTCACGATTGGAAAGTTTTCTGTACAAACGCTCGCTTTTGCTTTGTTTAGCAATAAGAGCCATGTTTTTACGTACAGTTTCGTTGATGATAATTTTTCCTTCGTGTACTTTAATAATAGAAAGACCTAAAGTTTCAAGTTTTTCTGTTTTGTGCACATACCCGGAAACTCCTGCTTTAATTGCATTTGGAGCATACATTTGTTCAGCGAGGTCACTAAAAATTACAATTTTTGTTTTTGGGAAATTTTTCAAAATCGACTTCACTTCGAAGATGCTCGAGAGGCCTTCGAGCTCTAAGTCGAGGATTAGGATGTCAATTTCCTTCGTTTGAAGGATATCTCTAACCATTGAAAAATTGCCTACGTTGGCAACAATTGAAATTTGATCGTGGTCTTTAAAATAAGACTTAACGCCAAAGTGAGTCACAGGATGATTGTCTGCAAGACATACTTTAATCATAATTTTTACCTTTTTTAGAATTGTTCATGTTTTTGGAACTGTAAAATTAATAAATAAATTCTGTAATTAATTGCAGACAAATGTTAAAATGTTTTATTTTAACGTTTTTGGTATTATACAAACTGGAATTGGATCCATTTTATGCTTGTTGCTGGTGTTTAAACGTTTATAAATTTCAAAGACAGATTTTTCTCTCCCAATGAAGTCAGCTGGCGTTTTTCCTGACTCCGCGGCTAACATCGCCCATTCAAGTTCGTCGTAACTTGCGCCCAATTGATCTTCATCAGTACGATTATCACCAAATAATCCATCGGTTGGTGCGGCTGTTAAAATTGACTCGGGAATCGTTAAAAATTCTCCAAGAGCATAAACATCTGATTTCATTAAGTCGGCAATTGGACTTAAATCAACTCCACCGTCTCCATATTTAGTATAAAATCCTACACCAAAATCTTCTACTTTGTTTCCAGTGCCTGCTACTAAAAGCCCATGAATTCCGGCTAAATAATATAAAGAGGTCATTCTCAGACGTGCACGAGTGTTTGCTAAGGATAAATTAACTTTTGTTGAATCTTTTGTAGTAGGCACAGCGCTCTTAAAAGCTTCAAAAGTGTCAGTTAAATCTGTTTTTACATCCAAAACGTTAGGAAAACGCTTTTTTAATTGGTCAATATGTTCTCTTCCTCTTAAAACTTGATTTGGCGCCTGATGAATTGGCATTTCTACGCATAAAACCTGTAAACCCGTCTGAGCGCACAGGGTAGAAGTTACCGCAGAGTCAACTCCGCCTGAAATTCCAATTACAAATCCGTTTGCTTTTGCATTGTTAGCATAATTTTTTAGCCACTCTACAATGTGGATATTTACTTTTTCTGTCTGAATGGTACTTTTTTTAGCCATAATAGTTCAAGTTTTAAGATACAGGGATGTATATTTGCAGAATTATTTTTAAGTATACATTTACTTAAAATCCAGCAACACAAATCTAATTAAAATAAAATGAAAATTTATCGCTTTGTAGTGGTTCTGTGCTTGTTTTTTTTGTCCTGTGAGCAAAAAACCAAAGTAGAAAAAGCAGTCGAAGAAATCCCGGTTGATATAAAGGTAGAACGTTTTGATAAAGTGTTTTTTGAAACAAAACCGGAAGATTTGGAGAAAGTAAAAAAACAATATCCTTTCTTTTTTCCGGCAGGTAATGATGATGCTATCTGGCTTAAAAAAATGCAGGATCCTTTATGGAGAGAAGTATATACTGAAGTGCAAAAAAAATACGCCAATTTTGAACCTGTCCGTCAGGAATTTAATAAGTTGTTTCAGCACGTAAAATACTATTTTCCAAAAACTAAAACTCCTAAAGTAATTACCGTAATTGGAGAAATGGATTATAATGCTAAAGCGATTTATGCTGATAGTCTTGTTATTGTTGCTTTAGAACTATATTTAGGTAAAGAACATAAGTTCTATGAGTTCCCAAATTATCTAAAACAGAATTTTGAGGAAAGACAAATTATGCCGGATGTGGTGTCTAGTTTTGCTTTTAGAAACATTCCTGCCTTTCCGGATAAAAATTTAGTTTCGCAAATGATCTTTGAAGGAAAGCAATTGTATGCAAAAGATTTGCTTTTACCTGAATATACAGATGCTGAAAAAATTGGTTATACCCCGGAACAAATAAAATGGAGTCAGGAAAATGAAGCCTATATGTGGCGCTTTTTTATCGAAAGTGAGATGTTGTACAGCGAGGATCCAAAATTAAATACCCGATTTATTGCGCCTGCTCCGTTTTCTAAATTTTATTTAGAAATCGACAATGATTCTCCAGGACGAATTGGCGCATGGCTCGGATGGCAAATGGTACGATCTTATATGAAGAATAATACGAATGTTACCTTGCCGGAATTATTAAAAACAAATGCAAAAGAAATTTTTGAACAGTCAAAATATAAACCTAAGAAATAATGTCAGATACAATAAACTCAGAAATTAAATTCAATATAGAATTAGACGAAAACCGCGTACCGGAAAAATTAACCTGGAGTGCGCAGGACGGCGGTGTGCAGGCAGAAGAAGCAAAAGCTATTATGTTGTCTATTTGGGACAGTAAAGCCAAAGAAACGATGCGTATTGATCTTTGGACAAAAGATATGCCGGTAGATGAAATGAAAATTTTCTTTCACCAAACATTAGTAGCCATGTCAGATACTTTTAAACGTGCTACAGACGACGAGAAAATGTCAGACACAATGAAAGATTTCTGTGATTATTTTGCAGAGAAACTCGAACTAGCAAAATAGTTAAATTCCAATTTTTAAAATTCCAAATTCCAATATTGGAAAGAAATTTTAAAAAATATAAAAAATCCCAAATTCCAATAGTAAGGTTGGATTTTGGGATTTTGCTTTTGAAATTTTATTTAAATTGTTGCGTCATCTTGAGTGAAGTCGAAGGTTTGGAATTTGGAATTTTAAAAAAATGGAATTTTTTTACTTAACAGATCTTTTATCTAAATCTTTAAATATTCGTTTTAAAGCACCTTCTACTAATTGATCGGTGTTTTTATAAAGCATAATGTTGTCTGCAAGTTTACCTGATTTTTGGGTGTTTCCGTTCGGTGGATCGGTTACTTTTGAAGTAGTTCCAATTACATTTTGAGAATAAATAATCTGTTGTAAATTTAGATCCTAAATTTCGACAATTACAGATCCTTCATTTCTTCCTCGGTCGTAGTTATTTTGATAAAGTTCTAGAGAAGAAAAATCGCTTTTGTTTTTTCTGGTCGAAATATTAATGAAGAAATCAAAACCTGTTCCGTCTTTTAGTTCCTTCAGTTTTGTTTTGCCCGGGTTTAAACTAATTTTTTGGGTAACAAGTAATCCTTTAACATCGTGAATGTAAAATAATCTTTCACCTAAATGTTTTTTAAAATACTGTAAGGACTTTTCGGTTAGTCTGTCTTTAGAGCTGCTCGGGCAATCGAGCTCGTTTAAAAGTCATTTCCCAGAGGTGAAATCAACTCCTGTTCGTTGTCCTGTAGCAAATCTGTAGGATGCTGTAGTACATGATGAAAAGCAAAACGATATAAAAATAAAAAGAGAAGCGTGGTATTTTTCATGAATTACAAATTGATTCGTTTCAAATGTAATATAAAATATGCTGTCTTTGAGTTTGCTGTAAAATATCTTTAAAAGGTGTGACTACGAATAAAAAAATTCCAAATTCCAGTTTAAAACTGGAATTTGGAATTTTTTATATTCTTTAAAATTCCCTTCCAATATTGGAATTTGGGATTTAAAATTTGGAATTTATTTTTTTAAAATTGCGAGTTGTTTTTAAAAACTTCCTGATTCACTTCATCAATGTAGCTTAAAACATCATCTTTTCCTGTTTGTTCTGTGGCAGAAGTCACAAAATAATGAGGCATTTCTTCCCAGTTATTGGCAAACATTTGTTTTTTGTAAGCAGCAATGTGCGAATCGATTTTTACTTTACTGATTTTATCAGCTTTAGTAAAAATAATACAAAACGGAATTTCGCTTTCGCCCATATACGACATAAATTCGATGTCGATGTTTTGAGCTTCATGGCGAATATCAATCAAAACAAAAGCGCAAACTAATTGTTCTCTGGTTTCAAAATAATCTGTAATGAATTGCTGGAAAACCGATTTTGTTTTTTTAGATACTTTAGCATAACCGTAACCAGGTAAATCGACTAAAAACCAATTATTGTTAATCTTAAAGTGATTAATCAATTGAGTTTTTCCAGGTCTTCCTGAAGTTTTTGCTAAATTTTTATGATTGGTAAGCATATTGATCAACGAAGATTTCCCCACGTTTGATCTTCCGATAAAAGCATATTCCGGCAAAAAATCCTGCGGACATTTTGCAACTTCAGAATTACTGATAATAAATTCGGCGGTATTAATTTTCATGTTTTTTGTGTTTAAGACCTCCTTAAAGTCGAAAGTTAGGTGCTATAAATTCGTTTTAACGAGCCATTCTTCAAGAATTGTGTTGAATTCCTGAGGATGTTCCATCATAGCAGCGTGTCCACATTTGTCTATCCAATACAAAGTTGAATTAGGTAATAGTTTGTCAAATTCTTCGGCCACATTCGGCGGAGTTACGGCGTCATTTTTACCCCAAATAATACAGGTTTCCACTGTCATTTTTGGTAAATCTTTGGCCATATTATGACGAATTGCGCTTTTGGCAATCGTTAGGGTTTTGATCAGTTTGATACGATCATTAACCGTTGCATAAACTTCATCTATTAGTTCCGGAGTTGCAATTTTAGGATCGTAAAATACATCTTCAGCTTTCTTTTTGATGTATTCGTAATCGCCTCTTTTAGGGTAGCTGTCTCCCATTGCGCTTTCGTAAAGACCAGAACTTCCGGTAATTACAAGTCCTGCAACTTTTTCGGGATATAGTTTTGTGTGATAAAGTGCGATGTGGCCTCCTAATGAGTTGCCTAGTAAAATGACCTTATCATAACCTTTAAAAGTGATAAAATCTTTAACGTATTTAGCAAAGCTTTTTACGTTCGTTTTTAAAATACTCTGAGTATATATTGGCAAATCCGGGATAACAACTTTGTATCCTTTCGTTGGGAAATATTCTGCTACAGCATCAAAGTTACTAAGGCCTCCCATTAAGCCATGTAAAATAACGATAGGAGTTCCTTCTCCAGCTTCATAATAGCTGTATTTGCCTTCTTTTTTGTAGTGTTTGTCCATTTAATTTAATGCCAATTTCAATTGGGACAAATATAGGGTTTAATAAATAAAAATGAATTTTTGCCACCGTTTTTTAACTAGATAATTTTAGTAGAACTTGTAAGTGGTTAAAAATCAGCTTTTATAGGTGTTTTTGGTGTGTTTCCTAAATGTTAAGAAAACTGCATTATAACTAATTTTTTAAGAAATATTATGCATTATTTTTTTGATGTCGAAGTGTTATTGAGTTTTCGTTAATTATAAGTTAAAGTATTGATTGTCCATAAATTAAGGATAGTGGTAAGAAAGTGGTTAAACTTATTAACAAAGTGGTATATTGTGGTAAAATGTGGTAATATTTTTTATATTTTTGCTGTATAACATATCAATGTATTTTTCTTGAACACAATTGTTGGAACATATGAGTGTAAAGTCGATGCTAAAGGGAGGCTAATGATGCCTGCACCCTTAAAAAAGCAATTGGCTTCTTCTCTTCAGGACGGGTTCGTTTTGAAGCGCTCTGTTTTTCAGCCGTGTTTAGAATTGTATCCAATGGATGAATGGAACTTGATGATGCAGAAAATCAACAAGCTGAATCGTTTTGTAAAAAAGAACAATGATTTCATTCGAAGATTTACTGCCGGTGTTAAAATGGTAGAGATTGATGCATTGGGAAGGTTATTGGTTCCAAAGGATTTGGTAGCTTTTTCAAGTATTTCTAAAGATGTGGTTTTTTCATCTGCGGTTAATATTGTGGAGATTTGGGATAAAGATTTATATGAAAAATCAATAAGCGGCGAAGATATGGATTTTGCAGATTTAGCCGAAGAAGTAATGGGAAATATTAATGACGACGACAATGGAATATCATAATCCGGTTTTGCTTCATCCTACAGTTGATGGTTTAAATATTAAACCAGATGGTATTTATGTAGATGTAACGTTTGGTGGCGGTGGTCATTCAAAAGAAATTTTGAGACGATTAGGGCCAAACGGAAAATTATTTGCTTTTGATCAGGATGAAGATGCTCTAGCAAATGCGCTGCCAGACGAACGGTTTACCTTGATTAATGAGAACTTTAGATTTATAAAAAGATTTTTACGTTTTCACGGAGTTAAAAGTGTAGATGGGATTTTGGCTGATTTAGGTGTTTCATCGCATCAGTTTGATGTTCCAGAAAGAGGATTCTCGACAAGATTTGATGCTGAACTCGATATGCGGATGAGTCAAAAAAATGATTTAAGTGCTTATCGTGTGGTTAACGAATATGAAGAACAGGATTTACGTCGTGTTTTTTTTGATTATGGGGAGTTGAAGAATGCACCGCTTTTGGCCAGAACAATTGTAGAGGCCAGAGAGCATTACCCAATTAAAACAACAGACGAACTGAAAGATGTTTTGGCGAAATTTTTACCTGAACGAATTCGAAATAAAGTATTGGCTCAGATTTATCAGGCGATTCGAATTGAAGTAAACCAGGAAATGGATGTTTTAAAAGAATTTATCGAGCAATCTCTTGAAATTCTTAATCCGGGCGGAAGATTCTCAGTAATCTCATATCATTCTCTTGAAGACAGACTGGTAAAAAGATTTATTAAAAACGGAATGTTTGAAGGAGAACCGGAACGCGATTTTTTTGGAAATTTTTCTGTTCCTTATAAAACAATAGGAAAATTAATTGTTCCCGATGATGCTGAGATCAAAATCAACAATAGAGCAAGAAGTGCAAAATTAAGAATTGCCGAGAAGATATAATATATATAGGTAGAAAATGAAAAGTGGAGTATTTGGCATATTAAAAGCAAGATTTCTGTTAAACGATGACGCGGTGAAGAACTGGAGGTTCATTGTTTTTATCATTCTGCTTGCTATACTGATGATTGCCAATACACAACGATACGAACAAAAGGTTTTTGAAATAGCAAAACTAAACAATGAAGTAAAAGAATTACGATCTGAATTTGTAGATCGTCGTTCAGAATTAATGAAGTTGAAGATGGAATCAACGATATCGGATAAAATGCTTGAAAAACAAATTTTCCCGTCAACGGTTCCTCCGGTTAAGATAGAAGTAAAAAAAGAAGAAGAAAAAAGTTTCTTTAAAAGAATATGGCAGTAGACGATAAACATATATCCTACAGAATTTACCTCGTAGCAGTTTTCATCTTTGTGATGGCAATTGCTATTGTTGTTAAGTTAACCAATATTCAATGGGTTGAAGGAGACTATTATAGAAAACTGGCCAAACAGCGTACGGTTAGAAATTTTGTAATTCCGGCAAACAAAGGAAATATTTATTCTGCTGACGGAAGTTTACTGGCAACATCGATCCCTAATTATGAGATTCGATTTGATGCTAAAGCGCCAAAAACAGAAACTTTCGAAAAATATGTAAAATCGTTATCAGATTCATTGTCCACAGTTTTAGGCAAACCCGGAAGTTATTTCGAAAAAGAATTACGAAAAGCCAGAGCCAATAAAAATCGTTATTATTTGATTGCCCGTAAGTTGAGTTATACTGAATATGTGAAAATAAAGGGATTTCCATTATTCAATTTAGGAGCGTTCAAAGGAGGGATTATAATTGAGCAGGAAACGGTAAGAAAACATCCGATAGGTAAAATTGCTGAAAGAACTATTGGTTATGATAAAATTGATCCCGCAACTGGAGTAGAAGTGGGCAAAGGAATCGAGTGGGCTTTTAAAAATTATCTGAACGGAAAAGACGGTAAGATTTTAAAGCAAAAAATTGCAAAAGGACAATGGAAACCGATTCGTGATATCAATGAAGTCGATCCTATAGATGGTTATGATGTGATCTCGACAATCGATGTTTTTATTCAGGATATTGCACACCACGCTTTGTTGAAACAATTAGAAGAATATGAAGCAGATCACGGTTGTGTAGTGGTGATGGAAACTGAAACAGGTCATGTAAAAGCAATTTCGAATCTGGGAAGAGCAGAAGACGGGACGTATTATGAAACTACCAATTATGCTGTAGCAGAATCTCATGAGCCGGGATCTACTTTTAAATTAGTTGATTTAATGGCGATTTTAGATGATAAAGTTGCAGATACAAGTACGGTTTACGATAGTCACAACGGACAAGTTAAATATTACGGACGTTCTGTTACTGATTCGCACAGAGCTGGTTACGGAAAGGTTACATTGGCGCGTGGTTTTGAACTTTCATCCAATACGGTAATGGTTCAGGCGGTGTATGAAGCTTATAAAAATAATCCATCCAAGTTTGTGAATCACATTAAAAGTTATGGATTAGATAAACCATTAGGATTGCATTTTAAAGGAGAAGGAAGACCTTATATACCACAACCTGGCGACAAACACTGGTCAGGTGTTTCACTTCCGTGGATGGCATTTGGATACGGAGTTTCGGTTACGCCAATGCAGACCTTGGCTTTTTATAATTCAGTAGCCAATAATGGGGTAATGGTAAAACCTCAATTTGTATCAGAAATTAAAGAGTGGAATAAAACCATCAAAAAGTTTGATGTTGAAGTGATAAACCCAAGTGTTTGTTCACCGGAAACCATTAAAAAACTAAAAGCAGTTTTAGCCAATGTGGTTAAAAAAGGAACAGGATCAAAACTGTATTCGAAAGATTTTTCGATGGCGGGTAAAACAGGAACGGCTCAGGTAAATTACGGAGGAAAAGAAGGAAAATCGGCGTTGTATTACGCGTCTTCTTTTGTGGGGTATTTTCCGGCAGATCATCCTAAATATTCTTGTATTGTAGTGGTTCATAAACCTAATACATCAAAGAATAATTATTACGGAGCAGACGTTGCAGGGCCGGTTTTTAAAAGAATCGCCCAAAAAATATTTACAGACGCACCTTCTACCAATAAAATAAAAAAACTGGATTCAAGGATTCCAAAACAAGAAGACAGTTATAATAAATATACGGCAGAGGCGAATAAAAAATTAAATCAAATTCCGGATTTAAAAGGAATGCCGGGAATGGATGCTATTGCTTTACTGGAAAATTTAGGTTTGAAAGTAAAAGTAAACGGAGTAGGAAAAGTAAAAAAACAGTCTTTGCAGGCTGGACAAAATATTAGTAAAAACACAACAATAGTATTAGAATTATCGTGAAGATACTGAAAGACATATTATATAAAGTAGCTATTGAGTCTGTAACAGGTTCAACAGAAATCGATATACATAAAATTGATTTTGATTCAAGAAAAATTGAAGAGAAAGATGTTTTTGTAGCGATTCGCGGATCACTTTCTGATGGTCATCATTATATAGAAAAAGCGATTCAATTAGGCGCAGTTGCGATCATTTGCGATACGTTGCCCGAGCATGTCGAAAAAGGAATCACTTATATTAAAGTAAAAGATACCAATACCGCTTTGGCTTTTATGGCGGCTAATTATTTTGGAAATCCTTCTGAAAAGTTAAAATTAGTTGGCGTTACTGGCACAAACGGAAAAACTACAATTGCTTCATTATTGTTTCAATTGTTTCAAAAAGCAGGTTTTAAAGTTGGTTTATTATCAACGGTAAAAATCATGGTTGATGAGGCTGAATATAAAGCAACCCATACAACGCCGGATTCAATTACAATCAATCATTTTTTAAACGAAATGATCCAAGCAGGTGTAACGCATTGTTTTATGGAAGTGAGTTCACACGGAATTCATCAAAAACGCACAGAGGCTTTGCATTTTGTTGGAGGAGTTTTCACGAATTTGTCGCACGATCATTTGGATTATCATCCAACTTTTGCAGAATACAGAGATGTAAAAAAGTCATTTTTTGATTCGTTGCCAAAAACAGCTTTTGCTTTATCTAACATCGATGATAAAAACGGACCTGTGATGTTGCAAAACACCTTGGCCAGAAAATTTACATACGCCTTAAAATCGTATGCCGATTTTAAAGCTACAATATTAGAAAGCCAATTGTCGGGTTTATTATTAAAAGTAAATGACAATGAAGTTTGGGTAAAACTAATTGGAACTTTTAATGCTTACAACGTTTTGGCAATTTACGGAACCGCTGTAGAATTAGGAATGGATAGTCTCGAAGCATTACGATTACTGTCTGATTTGGAGAGTGTTTCAGGACGTTTTCAATACATTGTTTCAGAAGGAAATATTACAGCAATTGTAGATTATGCACATACTCCGGATGCTCTGGATAATGTTCTAAAAACGATAGGTGATATCCGTACTAAAAACGAACAGCTAATTGCAGTTGTGGGTTGCGGCGGAAACAGAGACAAGACGAAAAGACCAATTATGGCCAAAATTGCTACAGATCTTAGTGATAAAGCGATTTTAACTTCTGATAATCCAAGAAACGAAGATCCTGAAGTGATTCTGGATGAAATGGAAAGAGGTGTTGAAGCTCATAATTATAAAAAAGTATTGAGAATTACCGACCGAAAACAGGCTATAAAAACGGCTTGTCAATTGGCTCAGCCAAATGATATTATTTTAATTGCCGGTAAAGGTCATGAAACCTATCAGGAAATAAATGGTGTTCGTCATCATTTTGATGATATGGAAACAGTAAAAGAAATTTTAAATCAACTAAATAAATAATAATCAATTTTAATTCTAAAATACCACACATTAAAATTGGAGTTTGGAATATCAAGATTGGAATTTAAAATAAAAGATATATGCTATACTATTTATTTGAATACTTGAGAAAAACATTAGACATGCCGGGGGCGGGGGTTTTTCAGTACATCACTTTTAGGTCAGCTTTAGCATTTATGCTTTCCTTACTATTATCAACAATTTACGGAAAAAGAATTATCAATTTTTTACGTAGTCAACAAGTTGGTGAAACAGTTCGTGAGCTTGGACTTGCCGGTCAGAATGAAAAAGCAGGAACGCCAACAATGGGAGGTCTGATTATCATTTTTGCCACTCTTGTGCCAGTGTTGTTGTTTGCTCGTTTGCAAAACATCTATATCGTATTGCTTATTGTGACCACATTATGGATGGGAACAATTGGTTTTGTAGATGATTATATCAAGATATTCAAAAAAGATAAGCAAGGTCTTAAGGGAATTTTTAAAGTTATTGGCCAGGTAGGTTTAGGGCTTATTGTAGGAACAGTACTTTATTTTAATCCTGCAGTTACCGTTAGAACAGATACAGGTTATAATGGAGGAGTAAAAGCATCTTCTTCGATAGTTATGCCTGCACAAATTGAAGAAAAATCGACAGCAACGACGATTCCTTTTGTGAAAAACAACGAATTTGATTATGCTGAATTGCTTGCCTGGACAGGTGAAGGATACGAAAAATGGGCCTGGTTGATTTTTATTCCGGTTGTTATTTTTATTATAACTGCCGTTTCAAACGGAGCAAATCTAACTGATGGAATTGATGGTCTTGCTGCAGGAACTTCGGCAATATCGGTACTCGCGCTCGGGATATTCACATTTGTATCGGGAAATATTATTTTTTCTAATTATCTCAATATTATGTATATCCCCAATTCCGGTGAGATGACCGTCTTTATATCGGCTTTTGTGGGGGCGTTGATTGGTTTTCTCTGGTACAATTCCTATCCCGCATCCGTTTTTATGGGAGATACAGGTAGTTTGACTATTGGAGGAATTATAGCAGTTTTGGCAATTGCAGTTCGTAAAGAAATATTGATTGTTTTATTCTGTGGAATTTTCCTTGCAGAAAGTGCTTCGGTAATTATTCAGGTAGCTTATTTTAAATATACAAAAAGACGTTTTGGCGAAGGCCGAAGAATTTTTCTGATGTCACCGTTGCATCACCATTATCAAAAGAAAGGATACCATGAGAGTAAAATTGTAACTCGTTTTTGGATTGTTGCCATCATGTTAGCCATATTATCAATTGTTACTTTAAAATTAAGATAGATGAAGAGATTGGTAGTACTTGGTGGAGGAGAAAGTGGTGTTGGAACCGCTATTCTCGGAAAGAAACAAGGATACGAAGTTTTTGTATCAGATTTTGGAAAAATAAAAGAGAGCTATAAAGAAGTTCTTATCATTAATAAAATTGCTTGGGAAGAAGAAAAACATACCGAAGACCTGATTTTAAATGCCGAGGTGGTAATGAAAAGTCCGGGAATTCCAGAGAAATCTCCCATAGTACAAAAACTGATCGCTGCCGGAATTAAGGTGATTTCAGAAATTGAGTTCGCTAAACCATTTACAGAAGCATTGACTATCGGGATTACAGGTAGTAACGGTAAAACTACCACAACGATGTTAACACATCACTTGTTGAAATCAGCAGGTTTAAATGTTGGTTTAGGAGGAAACATCGGAAAGAGTTTTGCCTGGCAGGTAGCCGAAAATAAGTACGATGCCTATGTGCTTGAACTTAGTAGTTTTCAGCTCGACGGAATTATAGATTACAGGCCGGATATTGCCATTATTACAAATATTAGTCCGGATCATTTAGACCGGTATGAATATAAATATCAAAATTACATCGATTCTAAGTTTCGAATAACAATGAATCAGACCGAGAGCGATTATCTTATTTACGATGCAGATGATCAGGCAATTGCAGAATGGTTAAAAAACAACAAAACAAAAGCAAAATTAATTCCTTTTTCATTGACTGAAAAATTTGATGAAGGGGCTTCTATAAATAACAACAAAATGGAAATAAAGATCAACCAAGAAGAGTTTACAATGGAAACAGAATACATTGCGTTAGAAGGAAAACATAACATGAAAAACGCAATGGCAGCAAGCTCTGTAGCGAAATTGATGCAAATTAGAAATGCAACAATCCGCGAAAGTTTATCTAATTTTCAAGGTGTTGAACACCGTTTAGAAAAAGTTCTAAAAATTCAGAATGTACAATACATCAACGATTCGAAAGCAACCAATGTAAACGCTACTTTCTTTGCCTTAGATAGCATGAATGTGCCAACTGTTTGGATTGTTGGAGGTGTTGATAAAGGAAACGATTACAACGAATTGATGTCATTGGTTCGTGAAAAAGTAAAGGCTATTATTTGCCTTGGAGTTGATAATCATAAAATCATCAATGCTTTTGGAAATGTAGTAGATATCATGGTTGAAGTAAATAATATGAACGATGCGGTGAAAACAGCGCAACGTCTAACAGAAAAAGGTGATGCAGTTTTATTGTCTCCAGCCTGCGCAAGTTTCGATTTATTCGAAAATTACGAAGACAGAGGAAAGCAGTTTAAGCAAGCCGTTCATAACTTGTAAAAAATAGTTTCAAGTTTCAGGTTTCACGTTATGTGGGAATCTGAAACCTGAAACAAGAAAAACCTGAAACTAAAAACATGAAGGAATTAGTAAACAAATTAAAAGGAGATAGGGTAATATGGTCATTCGTGGCTTTATTAGCGCTGTTTTCGTTTATGCCTGTTTTTAGTGCGAGTAGTAATTTGGCTTATATAGGTCACGGGACGGGGAATACATTGGGTTATTTAGTAAAACATCTGGCTCACGTTTGTATTGGTTTTCTAATTATATATTGGGTTCACAGAATTCCATATCATTATTTTAGAGCAATTTCAAAAGTAGCGTTACCTGTTGTTTGGTTTTTACTTTTGTATACATTGCTAAAAGGAACTGTAATTGCCGGAGCAAATGCAAGTCGTTGGATTCAGGTACCTTTTATTGGTATTACGTTTCAAACCTCTACTTTGGCGGCTAGTATATTGTTTATTTATGTTGCACGTTATTTGTCAAAAACAAGAGAAGAAAATGAGCCGTTTCAAACCTCGTTAATACAGCTTTGGATACCTGTCTTTATTACATTGGTTTTGATATTACCAGCTAACTTTTCGACCACAGCGTTGATATTTTCGATGGTAATTATGTTGACATTTATTGGCAGATATCCGCTTAAATATATTGGCTTTATCATTGGTTCAGGAATCGGGATGCTGTTGTTTTTCCTTTTGGTAGCCAAAGCATTTCCGGATTCAAGATTCTTCAGTAGGGTTTCAACCTGGGAAAGTCGTATTACGAACTTTACCACAGATAAACCAGATGAAGATGATTATCAAATAGAGAAAGCAAAAATTGCCATTGCATCAGGAAAATTAGGAGGATTAGGACCTGGAAAAAGTGTTCAGAAAAACTTTTTGCCCCAATCATCTTCAGATTTTATTTATGCAATTATTGTCGAAGAATATGGTTTAGTGGGCGGAGTAGCCATTTTGGTTTTGTACTTATTGCTGTTATTCAGATTTGTAATTGCATCGCATAAAGCCAATACACTATTTGGGAAGTTAGTGGTCGTCGGGCTCGGTTTTCCGATGATATTTCAGGCGATGATCAATATGGCAGTTGCAGTAGAATTATTACCGGTAACGGGACAGACTCTTCCGCTGATAAGTAGTGGAGGTAGTTCGATCTGGATGACGTGTTTCTCTCTTGGGATTATCATTAGTGTAACGAAAAAAGAGGAAGAAATCGCCGAAGAACAGCAAGAAAAAGAAAGAAGAAAAGAAGCGCTTCAGAGATTAATCGATAAAGAACTGGCCGAAGAAGATTTGATTAGTAATGAAAAAGAACCAGTTTATGAAGAAGAAGGAATGTATTCGATAGAAGATAATTCCAGAAATCCGATGAATGCAGTTTTGAATAAGTAAAAAAAAGAATACAAATAGTTTTTTAAAGCGAATAACTTTTAAAAATATGACAAATTATAAATTCATATTAAGTGGTGGCGGAACAGGAGGGCATATCTATCCTGCAATCGCTATTGCCAATGAATTAAAAACGCAATTCCCTGATGCTGAGTTTCTTTTTGTAGGAGCTCAGGATAAAATGGAAATGCAAAAAGTGCCTCAGGCAGGTTATGAAATCAAAGGGCTTTGGATCGCAGGTTTGCAAAGAAAATTAACCTTGCAAAATTTGATGTTTCCGCTAAAATTGGCAACAAGTTTGCTAGAGTCAAGACGAATTATCAAACAGTTCAAGCCAAATGTGGTAATTGGTACAGGCGGTTTTGCAAGTGGGCCTTTATTGCAGGCAGCTGGAGGAGCAGGAATACCAACGGTGATTCAGGAACAAAATTCATTTCCGGGAATTACCAATAAATTGTTGAGCAAAAAAGCCAATGCAATTTGTGTGGCGTACGGAAATTTAGAACGATTTTTTCCTAAAGAGAAAATTGTCTTAACAGGAAATCCGGTTCGTCAGGATTTGATCGATATCGAAAGCAAACGTGATGAAGCAATTGCTTTTTATGGTTTAGATCCTAATAAAAAAACATTGCTGGTTTTGGGCGGAAGCTTAGGTGCAAGAAGAGTCAACCAGTTAATTGAGAAAGAATTACAAAATATGCTTACGCAAGATGTTCAGATCATCTGGCAGTGCGGGAAGTTATATTTTGAAGAATATAAAAAACACAGTCAACAGCACGTAAGAGTCGTTGATTTTATTGAAAGAATGGATTTTGTATATGCTGCGGCAGATGTGATTATTTCAAGAGCAGGAGCATCATCAGTATCTGAATTATGTATTGTGGGTAAACCGGTAATTTTTATTCCCTCGCCAAATGTAGCCGAAGATCATCAAACTAAAAATGCTCAGGCAATAGTAGATGCAAAAGGGGCTATTTTATTGAAAGAATCAGAATTAGACAGTCAGTTTAGTATTGTCTTTGAGGCCTTGATGAAAGATCATGGCAAACAAAAACAATTAAGCGATAATATCAAAAAGCTGGCAATGCCAAATGCAACCAAAGAGATTGTAGATCAGATTAAAAAGTTGTTATAATATAACTTTTTACGAAAATTATAGAACAGAATAAAAATTTAGAACGCTATTTTTAAGCGTTTTGAGTTATTAAAATAATAAAATTACAAAGGCCTAAGTACTAGTTTTTTATAGCGTAAAGCAACTTGTAAATAGCTCAAAATTAAATAGAAATGAATTTAAATCAGATACAGAACGTTTATTTTATTGGCATTGGAGGCATCGGAATGAGTGCTCTGGCCCGCTATTTTAAAAATATCGGAAAACAGGTTTCTGGTTACGACAAAACGCCATCAATGTTAACAACTGAGTTGATTGAAAGCGGTATTGATATTCATTTTGAAGATAATATTAATCTGATTCCTTCTGATTATTTTCTAGAAAATACTTTGGTGATTTTTACCCCCGCAGTTCCTGTTACGCATTCTGAGTGGCATTATTTTATCGAGAGAAATTACGAAATAAAAAAACGTGCCGAGGTTTTAGGAATTATTACCAAAGACACTTTTAGTTTTGCTGTTGCCGGAACACACGGAAAAACAACAACGTCAAGTATTCTGGGTCATATTTTATACGAAAGCGGAGCAGATGTTACTGCCTTTGTGGGTGGAATAGTAGAGAATTACAATTCTAATTTAATCGGGAACGGAAAAACTGTAACAGTTGTTGAAGCAGATGAATTCGATCGTTCGTTTTTGCATTTACACCCCAATATTGCCTGTATTACCTCGATGGATGCAGATCATTTGGATATTTACGGAACAAGTGAAGCAATCGAAGCCTCGTTTGTTGAATTTGCTTCGAAAGTAGAAGATAAAAATAAGTTGTTTATAACAAAAGAGTTGCCACTTGAAGGTGTGCAATGTGCTATAAATGAAGATGCTGTATATAAGGCTTTTAATGTTCGCATAGAAAACGGAAGTTATGTTTTTGATGTGCAGACGCCATCAGAAATTATGAAAGATTTGCATTTTGGATTGCCTGGAAAACACAATTTGATGAATGGATTGATGGCTATTGCAATGGCTAAGACTTTTGGCACCCCGACCGACTTGATTGCAAAAGCTATTGCTTCATTTAACGGAATCAGAAGACGTTTTTCGTATCAGATTAAATCAGAAAAATTAGTATATATAGATGATTATGCACATCATCCAACAGAAATAAATGCTGTACATCAAGCGATTAGGGAGTTGTATCCGGATCGTAAAGTGTTGGCTATTTTTCAGCCGCATTTGTTTAGCAGAACAAGAGATTTTGCTGAGGGGTTTGCTGAAAGTTTATCGCAGTTTGATGAAGTGTTTTTAATGGATATTTACCCTGCACGTGAGTTGCCGATGGAAGGGATTACATCGCAATGGCTGTTAGGGAAAATGACAAATTCGAACAAAAAAATTGTTGCAAAAAATGATTTATTAGCGGAGATCAAAGCCAGTGATGCGCCAATAATTGTGACAATAGGAGCTGGTGATATTGGAGAGATGGTTCCGTCAATCAAAAAAATGCTAAATGAAAATATTTAATTGGACAAATATTAGATTAATTCTCATTTTAGGGCTTGTTTTATTTTTATATTCTTTTGCTCAACATCGAAATGGGGATCGAAAATTGAAAAAATCGATGGTTGTTTTTGTAGGAGAAAATACGCTTTTTGTGAAGCCGGAAACGGTTAATAAATTGTTGATAGAAAATAAAAGAGACGCTTCCAGTATCCGAAAAGATGAACTAGATTTGAATAAGATTGAGAAAACCCTTGATACGCAAGAGATGATTGAGAAGTCAGACGTTTTTGTAAGTATTGATGGGGTTCTAAAAGCAGTAGTAAAACAGAAGACACCAATAGCAAGAGTTTATGATGGTGACGCTTCTTTTTATATTGACTATGAGGGTAATAAAATGCCTTTGTCAGACAATTATACTGCTCGGGTTCCACTTGTTTCTGGGGCAATAAATAAAAAAAATAACGAAGATTTAGCTACTTTATTTCGCACAATTTATGACGATGCGTTTTTGAGAAAAAACATCATTGCAATTCAAATTATGCCGAATGGTAGCCTAAAAATGTTTAATAGAAATTATAATTACTTCATCGATTTTGGCAGAACGATGAATGTTGATAAGAAATTTAATAACTATAAGGCCTTTTTTCAAAAAGCGGTTTTAGATAGTTCGTTATATAAATACAATAAGATTGACCTTAGGTTTACGGAACAAGTAGTTTGCACAAAATAATAGAAAATGGAAAAAGATAACATTGCAGTAGGTCTAGATATTGGAACGACAAAGATAGTTGCCATGATCGGCAAGAAGAATGAGTATGGAAAGTTGGAAATTTTGGGTATTGGAAAATCCAAAAGTTTAGGAGTTGCGAGAGGAGTTGTAAACAACATTACGCAAACTATTCAGTCCATTCAGCAAGCAATACTTGAAGCAGAAAACAATTCGGGTTATAAAATAAAAGATGTTGTTGTAGGTATCGCAGGACAACACATCAGAAGTATTCAGCATACAGATTACATCAGCCGTAATAATCCGGAAGAAGTAATTGGCGAAAAAGATATTCAGCTTTTGATTGACCAGGTAAATAAACTGGCCATGTTACCGGGAGAAGAAATTATTCACGTTTTGCCACAGGAATTTAAAATCGACGGACAATCGGAGATCAAAGAACCAATCGGAATGTACGGCGGAAGATTGGAATCTAGTTTTCACGTTGTAGTTGGGCAGGCATCATCTATCAGAAATGTTGGAAGATGTATTCAGAGTTCAGGAATCGAATTGTCAGGTTTGACATTAGAACCGTTAGCTTCGGCAGATGCAGTTTTAAGTCAGGAAGAAAAAGAAGCAGGTGTAGCCCTGATTGATATTGGTGGGGGGACAACAGATTTAGCCATTTTTAAAGATGGTATTATTCGTCATACAGCAGTGATTCCTTTTGGAGGAAATGTAATTACAGACGATATCAAAGAAGGTTGTTCGATTATCGAAAAACAAGCAGAGCTTTTAAAAATAAAATTCGGATCAGCCTGGCCCGGAGAAAATAAAGACAACGAGATTGTTTCTATTCCCGGGTTAAGAGGCAGAGAGCCAAAAGAGATTTCGCTTAAAAACTTATCTAAAATTATTCATGCCCGTGTGGTTGAAATTGTAGAGCAGGTTTTTGCAGAAATTAAAGCGTATGGACACGAAGATCCCCGTAAAAAATTAATTGCGGGAATTGTTCTGACCGGTGGAGGGGCTCAACTAAAACATATCAAACAATTAGTAGAGTACATTACAGGTATGGATACCAGAATTGGATATCCAAATGAGCATTTAGCAGGAAATTCGAGCGAAGAAATTTCTAGTCCGTTATTTGCAACCGCAGTTGGTTTAGTGATGAACAGTATCGAAAATAGCACGCAAAGTGCTGTTAGAATGGAGATTGTAAATGAGCAGCCAAAAGTGGTTTACAGAAATGTTCCTCCGCAAGTGCAACAACCTGTACAGCAACGATACGAAGTAGAAGAAAACTACGTTGAAAGAGTAGAAACTATTGAAGAATCCAGAGATCTCAGAAGTAATGCCGCTAAGGAAGAATCTACTGAAACTAAAATTAGAAGATCATTTTTTGACCGATATGTCGATAAAATCAAAGATTTTTTAGACAACGCAGAATAAAATAATAAAAGAAAAGGATTACTTTTTTGGCCCCAAGTCAAGAAGTAAAAAATGTATTAAATAAGAATTTCAAAAACCAAAAAGATGATGAGCAACTCAGAATTTGGAAGTATTTCATTTGATTTACCAAAAAACCAATCAAATGTTATCAAAGTAATAGGTGTAGGTGGAGGTGGTAGTAATGCTATCAACCATATGTTTAAACAAGGTATTAAAGGCGTTGATTTCATCGTTTGTAATACCGATTCACAGGCACTACAGAACAGTTCGGTACCTAATAAAATTCAATTAGGTATGAATCTAACAGAAGGTCTTGGAGCAGGAGCAAATCCTGATGTAGGACAGCAATCTGCTATTGAGAGTATCGCCGATATCGAAAAAATGTTAGACCGTGGTACTAAGATGGTATTTATTACCGCTGGTATGGGTGGTGGTACAGGTACTGGTGCAGCTCCGGTAATTGCACAATTGGCCAAAGAAAGAGAAATCCTTACGGTTGGTATCGTGACTATTCCTTTTCAGTTCGAAGGAAAAGTACGTCAGGAGCAAGCGCTTTTAGGAATCGAAAAATTGCGTAAGCAAGTCGATTCGCTAATTGTAATTAATAATAATAAGCTAAGAGAAGTATACGGAAATCTTGGTTTTAAAGCAGGATTCTCGAAAGCGGATGAAGTTTTAGCAACAGCCTCAAGAGGTATTGCTGAAGTAATTACGCACCACTATACTCAAAATATCGATTTACGTGATGCTAAAACTGTTTTGTCAAACAGTGGAACAGCGATCATGGGATCTTCTGTTGCCGAAGGCGAAAACAGAGCCAAGGATGCTATTGTTTCTGCATTGGATTCTCCATTGTTAAACGATAACAAAATTACAGGAGCCAAAAACGTATTGTTGCTTATCGTTTCTGGATCAAACGAAATTACATTGGATGAGATTGGAGAAATCAATGATCACATTCAGGTAGAAGCAGGTCATAATGCCAATATTATCATGGGGGTTGGTGAAGACGAAACTCTTGGTGATGCTATTGCCGTGACTATTATTGCAACAGGTTTTGATGTTGAACAACAAAATGAAATTGTAAATACAGAGCCTAAAAAAATCATTCATACGCTAGAGGATGAGCAAAGAAGTGTTCATAATTTATCGAATAAATCAGTTACTTCTTTTGATGTAAATGCAGAAACACCTACTGCAAAATCTGAAGAGAAAATTGTTTTTGATTTAATGGATGATGAAGATACCGAAATGCCGTTTACAGCTACGCATGTTGCTCCAGTTGAAGTTGCTCCAATTGAAGTTGCGCCAGTTGCTGTTACTCCGTCAATGAATGTTGTAGGCAATCCATCAATGAATGTTACAGGAAATCCGTCAACGAGTGTTGCAGGAAATCCGCAAATGAATAAGGAAGAATTAGTGGTTATGTCTGAGTTTATCAAAAATCTTGACGTAACTTTCGAAATTGTTTCGCCTATTAGCGATATTGATTTTACTATTTCGGCTGCGGAAACTCCAATTTTTCAGGATGTAAAACCAATTCAGCAGGTTCAGCAAAGAACTTTTGAAAGAGAAGAACAAACGACTTTCTCATTCGATTTGCCTCTTTTTAGATCAGAGCCAGAAGTTAAAAAGGAACCGGTTGCAGAACAGGAAAATAAAGTTTTATTCGAATTATCGAATGAGACCCGTAATATAAAAGTAAACGATCCGGTTCAGTTTGTTCCGGTAACAGAGCTTTCAGATAAAGGAATCATCAAATATTCTCTGGAAGAATATATGGAGGTAGAGAATGAGTTAGTAGCGTCAAAACCTGTGGATAAAGTGGTAGAAGATGTAATTCCTGCGGAATTAAATATCACGATGAAGCAAAAAACTGATTTTGCAAGTGAAGCTCATTTTACAACAACTTCAGAGGTTTCTCCGATGGAATTGACAATCGAGGAAACTTTACGTTTGAGAGCTGAAGAAAGAAGAAAGAAACTAAAAGAATTTAATTATAAATTCCATAATAATGTTTCAAGAATTGATGAACTTGAAAAAGAGCCTGCTTACAAAAGATTAGGTATCGATTTATCAAATTCTCAATCAAATAATAACAATTCGAGAATATCAGTTGGAACAGATAGTAACAACGATTTGCAGTTGCGTTCAAACAATTCATTTTTGCACGACAACGTAGATTAATTTTACAATCCTAATAATAAAGATAGCCCGAAAATTGGATTTAATTTTCGGGTTATTTTTTTTATCTTCGCACAGAATTTAAAATTTGACTTCTATACTTAGCTTTTAAAGTTAATCTTGTTGTCAGTTCGGGCGAAGTCGAGATTGCAATTTCAAATATGCATATCAATTATAGGTAGTACCTATTTAAATAAAAAAATAAGATGAGTTTACAAACATTAATCATGGACGAGATTAAAACCGCCATGAGAGCAAAAGATACAGTAGCATTAGAAGCATTAAGAGCCATTAAATCTGAAATGCTATTAGCTGCAACATCATCAGGTTCTAAAGAAGAATTAACAGAAGACGATGAAATTAAATTACTTCAAAGATTAGTTAAAACCCGTAAAGAAAGTGCTCGTATTTTTACAGAGCAAAATCGTCCTGATTTAGCAGAGCCGGAATTGGCTCAGGTTGCTGTAATCGAGAAATTTTTACCTGCACAATTAAGTGAAGAAGAAGTAGAAGCTGTAGTTGCAAAAATTATCGCTGAAACAGGAGCTTCAGGAATTGCCTCAATGGGAAAAGTTATGGGATTAGCTTCTGCACAATTAGGCGGAACTGCTGAAGGAAAAACTATTTCTGCAATTGTAAAAAAATTATTAGTATAATAAAATTCCAATATATAAATTCCAAATTCCAAATGTAAAAGTTGGAATTTGGGATTCAAAAAATTGAAATTTAAGTTTTTGACCACGTAGTTCAACTGGATAGAATATCAGATTTCGGCTCTGAGGGTTGGGGGTTCGAACCCCTCCGTGGTCACTATAAAAATTGAAAGCCTGCAAAGTGTATATTTTGCAGGCTTTTTTATGGTTCGAAAATTTTCAAAATTTTCTTTTAGTTTTGAAAATGTCTAGATTTAAAGGAAATTTTGGTTCGAACCCTATTAATGGATCTGTTACGTTTTAAGATTCTCTTTCAGCTTCTAATGCTATTGTTTATTTTCCAACTTGAACTCCATGCTCAGTTAGCGGATTAATTAAGCAAATTGCCAAATACTTGTAATAGTTGTAAGGTTACTAATAATCATATCTATATGTTGAATATTCTCCTTTTTCAACAATTGTTTTATATTCTTTGTCGCCCTTGTTTTCAAGCTCTTGTTTTATTTTTTCCGACTTGTAGTTGTAATGTTTCTTGTTTAAAAAGCCTACTGTTCGTAGTGTGGGATGCTCAAGAATTGGTTTTAGGTTTCCGTCCAAAATGTTGGTATTTACAAATCGAAAGTCAATGAGATTTGGAAAACTATTTAAAAAATTAAGGTTTTCAATGGGTGCGCAGGCATTTAAGCATAAAACTTTTAGCTTTTTTAACTTTAAAAGCTCATCAGTAAACTTGAGTTTTTTAGATTGATTAATATGTAAAAACTCTAGACTGTTTCTAATTTGATTTAATCCTCTGTCTTCTTGAAGTTTTACGCAGTAATGAAGTTCAAGTCTTTTGAGATTATTAAATTTTTCAAGCCCAGTAAAATTTTTGATGTTTGCGCAATTTAGTTCTAGATACAAAAGTTTGTCAGTTTCTGATAAATTGTCAAATGAATTTAGTTTTTCTTTTAGATGCCATATAATTGCGTATTCAGAGTTGTCAAAATTCTTGTTCTCTGTTTGAATAGAATTTTCTTTAAAATCCTTACTAAAGATTTTGCTTTGCTCTAACTCTTCAAGCCATATTGTGTTAAACCTCCAATCCATTTTCTGTCCTATGTTCTTATTTAGCGATAATTATTAAAATCAAAAAGATTCTGTTGCTCGACTTTGCGTTTAAATATATCTTTGCGGATTTGAAAACCATCAAAAATACAGAACAATTTTTCGATTATTTATATCACTTAATTTAAATGAAGTCATAAACATAAGTTTCGATTTCGTTGTTCAACAAAGTTTTTTGTATTAACGGTTCTATTTTGTTCCACGTTCCACCTGCTAATCCACAACCAATTCTGGGCATATGTACAGATGATTTATTTTCTGTTGCAAATTCAGCAACTTTCTTAAGTCCAATTTTTATTGCATCATAACGGATTGGGGCATTACCATTTTCATCCTTGTTTATTTTGTGCTGTCCAATTAAATTTGCAATCCAAATATCGTCTTCTACTTTTATAAATTGAACTTGCCCAAGTAAGAAGTTGTCTTGCAATTTAAACCACTCTCGATATTTTTTTTCTGGTTCTTTCCAACGTTTAGAAATTGCCATTACAAATCCTTTTCCCCAACCTCCAATATCATTACAAATATGGACAATGATTTTATTACCGATTATTTTCGGATTTGTAGCATCGCCTATAATATAATTTATCACTGTTCCCATTGATATTCAAAGTCTTTTTTGTTTATAATGAATTTTTCAAATTCTAAAAGGTCAATTTTTTGATCTGAAAGAAATCCAAACTCATCTTCTAATATTTCTTCACTATATTTTAATCTTCTGCCATTTTCATAAACTTCAATTTGTCGAAGTATTTCTCCTTTTTGATTTGATTCAAAATAAAAGCCACAGGTTCCCCAAGTTTCGAATTTTTCAATCCGGCTTTCGTTAAAATGTCTTTTGTAATATAATTTTGTCATATGATTATTTCTAACGTTCTGTTACTACAGCGGGTTTGGGACTAAATTAAGCCCTATTCTCGGATTTGCCAAATCCCCAAATACAACCCAATTTTTCAATTGAGCCTAATACCCAAATTGCTTGTAGCGTGTGTTAGCGGTTGTTTCTTTATTTAAGCGTAGAATTCTCCAATTATTTTTTGGTCGTAATCATAGTTACTCTCATTCGGAAAATTTCCATTTAAGTCTGGAAAAACGAGTTGCAAATATTCATAATTACGATTTTCATAAAATTTAATTGAAGTTAGAGTATATTCGGTCAAGTGTTCATTATCAACTTTTATTAAGTAAACTGGAAACTTTTTGCTTAAATTATCAAGTCTTTCATTTAAAGGGACTTTTCCAAATTTAAATTTTTCGACATAGTTTTTTATAAGCTCACCTGATAGATTTGGACCAAGTCCAGAAATGAATAATTCAGGTATTTTAAAGTTTTCAAATATTCCAGTAGAGTACGCAAAAGGAGTGAAGTTTTCTTCTTCCATTATTGCTGTTGTATGATATCCAATATTTTTAATATTGTCATAAACTCCTTTAAAATATACTTGTTTTTTATCTTCGTTTTCTTCCATTATGTTTCTTCTACTGCGAAATAACGTTCCCGCGCTACACGCAGTTTGGGATTAAATCAGCGTTATCTTTCGGATTTACCAAATCTTCCAAATACAAACCAATTTTTCCATTAAGCCAAATGCCCAAATTGCTTGTAGCGTGTGTTACCAGCTGTTTTTTTTTACTGAATATTAATTAAATTTTTCGTAATATGTTTTTTCTTTACCCAAGTATACTTCTTCGGGTTCAAAACTTATAGGAAACAATTTCCGCCCTTTAATTAGTAACAATTTTGTCATCCAGCTTGACATTGCTAAATCAATTCCTTCATCACTTTCAGACGTGAGTAATTCTATATAATTTTTGTCAAGTTTGGGATAAAAGATTGTTTCAGTTAATTTTACTAAAGGTTCGCTTTTTAATTCTATTTCGAAAATATCTTTTATTTGGATTTTGTTAATTTTCATTTTAGGAATTACTAATGTCCCATTTTGGTCGGTTTTTAAATATTTTTCGTCATTTATTGACAAATAACATTCAAAATTTTCCGTTTTTTCTTCTCCTTTTTTTGATGCTCTTTGATACTTTACAACTATTTTAGTAATTTTTGAATCTGAATTTTCGGTTTCAATTATTTCTGTTGGATGCGAAAAAAACACTTTATCTGGAGTTAATTTAAGTGTATCTTTTACTTTTACATATTTACCTGTTAAAGTTCCACTTCCTAAAATATCTTGACTATAAATAAATTCAAAAGTACCGTTTATGTCAAATTTTAAAACAAAACAATTTGGTCCGTATTTACATATTTTATGTTTGAATTTGCCTTCTACTTGAGCATTTAAATTGAATGAAATCAAGAATATTGTTATTACTTTAAATACGTTCTTCATAATTCTTTTGTCATTCTGTTTTGGTAAACTAGCTGGTAACGTTCTGGCGCTTGGCGAGTTTGGGGAATAAGGATGCGGGATTTTTCGGTTAAACACAAATTTCCTAAGTACAAAACCATCTTTAAATTCAGCCTAAAACCCCAATCTCGCTAAACAGCTGTTAGCGGTTTGGGCTTTTTTACGTTTCAGTTGTCGATAAATTCAGTTTTATGCTTTCTAATAAAATCTACTTGTAATTGTTGTAAATTTTCTGTTTCGTAAAGTTTATAAAATTCATCGTCAAACTTATTTAATGGATTGTCTTCATAAGATTTACTAAAACCTTCTATTGTTCCATCCTGATGTTGTGTGATTTTTGGATTTTCTTTTTCAAAAGTTTCATTAGCTCGTTTAGTTAATTCGGAATATTTATTTGCTCCAACTAATTTTAAAGCATCTGGCAAATATTTATAAAACTGTCCACTTGAATTAAAGTAAAATTGATTATAACCACCATTATTAACTTCTGATTCTAAAACCCAAATTATATAAATTGCTTGTTTTGATTTGTTCCAACTCATTACATTTGCAAATTCATTTTCATAATGTTCGGAATTCTTTTGCGATAAGTTGTCAAAAACTAATTGTAATAATTTATCGTCAGAAGTATTATCAAGTAGTTCTTCAGTTAGTTTTGTATAGATCTTTCTGTTATTAAATTCTTCAATTGATTGAGTGATTTTTTCGTCATTTTTTTTCCCGTTCGGCGAACATCCAAATACACTTAATATTGTTGATATAATCCCCATAATTACTAAATTTCTTTTCATTCGTCTGTTTTTTTCAGCCTGACCGCTAACGTCCTGTGGCTTTGCGACTGTTGCGGCAATTGAAACTGAGTTCTCTAGGCTGGACAAAACGAAGTTATGAAAAAAGCGCGTTCCTGCAACAACAAAAACAGCAATAGCGCAAAACCGCTGTTATAAGCCGTTTTGATTAATCGTAAGTCCATTCTGTAAGGGTTAATCTCTTTGATTTTCTGTCAACTGAAATAATGAGAAAGTAAAAAATGTAAATCAAATTTTCTGGTTCAGTCAATTTTTTATTTTCTTCTTCGAACCAATCTTTCGAAATAATATAGAAATCGTTTTTTTCGTAAGGATTGTGAATTTCAAAATATTTGTTAAGTAATCTTTCAAAATTAATTCTATCATCTCCCCAATTTGGTTCATTTAAAAAATCTACAAGAAATTTTATTAAGCCTTCGTTATTGCATTTTTTGAAATCATTAATTTCTATATGTTCCATATAAAAGGCTCTACGCAAATATCCTTTTTTAGGCTCTCTTTTTACGCAATCTGGAAGACTGTCATAACTAAAACTTTTCGACTTGAGAAAAGTATTGACAATTTGGTCATTGCTTACAAAATCATCTGCATCAAAAGAAAATTCAGTCAAGTTAATACCTTGATAGTTTTCGTTAATTTCTATATGTTTTATTATCTCTAAGATTGTCATAAAATGGCTTATAACGTTTCGCGGCTTAAACGGCAGTTGCGGACTAAAGAACAGAGTATTCTTCGCTACCGTAAATGAAGTTAGGTAAAATAAAGGTTCTATCTACCGAAATGCAGCAATTGCGTTTAGCCGTTGTTGGGCGATGGCAATTTATTCTTTTACGTTTAGTTCTTTAAATATTCCAATATTAGAAAAAGCATTTATATTTGTTTCTGCTTTTGGTTTTAAATGATAGGTAATATTAGATAAAATTTCATCATTTTTAGATAATTTTAAATCTTCAATCTCAATTTGTAAAACATTATTTTGTTTCGTTTTTCTAATTGTAATGTTCGTTTTTTTAAATTTTAAAGTATTCAAATGTTCTGGTTTCATACTTTCTACGTCATTTAAATTATAGAAGATTATACTATCGTGAGTTTCTTTAAATTTTTCAAATTCGTATCTTCCCAAACCGCCACTTCGATTTGCATAACCTTTATATTGAAATATTTTAGTTTTGATTTTAAACTCTCTTCGATTATCAGTTGTAACTTCTACAGGCTTGTGAATTTCATTTTTGGTATTCGTATAATCAGAATTATCACTTTTAATTCCAAGTATTAATTCTTTTGTTGGAATTGTTTCTAATAGATTAAAAGGTAAAGGCTCAACGCTATTAATGTCGAAATTTTCAGTCGAATCTAAAATTACAATTCCAAATATATGAGAATCTCGTCCACCCCAAGCGTCATATTTATAAATTAGTTTTGAACAATTTTCAATTTTCTGAACATACAATTCTGATAAATCCCAATTCGGATTACAACTTATAATTGTAAAAAGTAAAAATATATAAAATGTGAATTTGATTTTTATCATTTGTTTCTTTTTTCTCCATTCGGTGTGTTGCTGTCGACCAACGTCCCGCTACTACAGCGGGTTTGGGACTAAATTAAGCCCTATTTTCGGATTTGCCAAATCATTCCAAATACAAAACCATTTTCCCATTAAGCCAATTGCCCAAATCCGTTGTAGTTGCTGTTACCTGCCGTTTTTTTTATTCCCATTTCTCTTTAAATCCTCTTTTCGTAAAATTAATGTTTCCAATATGTTCAAACTTTTTATTGTCAATTGTAAAGTTTCCCATTTCGCATCCCCATCCTTCACCATTCGAAGTATATTGCGCCCACATAATCATTTCCATATTGTCTAATATATATGGTTTGTCTTTTCCTAAATAAAACTCATAACTATGATTAACGTTTAAATTATTTTCAATATGAGCCCAATAAATTTTGTCTTCAATACGATTCAAATTATTTTCTTTATCAGCATGGAAGAAGAATGTATTTACTTTTTTGGAATTGTTTTTCTCGACAACTTTAACTGAATCAATTTCATCAAATTCAAAACCCGTAAAAGATATTGGGTCAGGTTTAAAATAAATCGTTTTTGAATATTTAATTTTAAAATCTTGTCTTTCTTTTTCGGTCCATTCGTTCGATTTATTGCAACTAATAAAGGATAAAAAAAGACAAATAAATATTAAATACCTCATTCTCGTTTTGAATTTCTTGGTTAAGTAAAATGGCAGGTAACTGGTATATACTACTGACAACATTAGACTTATCACCCCAAAATTGGGTAGATATGTCTGATAAAGGTCAGGGTTTATTTATTATCAAATATATAATAATAAACTTATAAATAATCAAAAGAGCTTTTAATTCGTTGAATGCTTTTCGTGCAGATATAGGTATAAAATTCAGTGGACTTGCTGCTTTATTGAATCAGCACAAACACGATTAATCAATAGTAATATTAACGTCGAATCAAAAAATTAAGAATCATTTAAAATTTTCAAATCTTCCATTAAATGGTTCGAATTCTGTACCGCCAAGGTCACTAAAGAGGAATAAAAGCCTGCAAAATATGTTTTTTTGCAGGCTTTTTTGGTCGACAAAATTATCAGCAATTTTGTTTGATTCAGTTGTTAAGTTTAACATCTGAAATCCTTCAGTGTAAAACTATTTTAAAATTTGTGGTTTTTAAAGTTGTTTTATTTGCATATTTAATGTTCGCATATAAAATCGTGTATCTTTACCCGTGATTGTAATAAAGAGTTTGTAGATGATTGCCTGGCTCTCCATTTAATATCGTAGAATTCTTTTTTGCAGGCATCAAGTTATAATTAACAAAATTTCCTGATAAATAATAATCATTACTAGTGCCAATTCCTTTTAGGGGTTTTATTAGTTTTTACACTCAACCTTAATAGTAATAGCATATGACATTAATATCCAAAGAAAAATTTTCTGAAGCTGCCGGCCTTTCTAAAATTCCTATCCCCGGATTATCCTCTTATTTAATGAAAGTAATGAAAATTAATAATTTAAATACCATTGTAAAAGAGGGAGGTGATCTTGAGGGTGCAGATTTTGCAAATTACGTTTTAACGAAAATTGGAGTGGAAGTCCAATTTGATGATACGGAATTATTAAATATTCCTAGTAAAGGCGCCTTTATTGTTATTGCAAATCATCCTTATGGCGGTATCGAATCGTTAGCTTTGTTAAGTACAATTGCTAAAAGACGCCCTGATACGATGTATATGGGCAATTTTTTATTAAAGGAAATTCCTAATCTTGCAAAATGTATTATTGCAGTAAATCCATTTGAGAACGTACAAAATTCGGCAAGTATTACGGGATTAAAAATGACGCTCAAAGCACTAAGCGATGGTGTTCCCGTTGCAATATTTCCTGCAGGAGAAGTTTCATCTTATGATTTTAAGACAAGTCAGATAACAGACCCGGAGTGGCATCCTGTAGTAGGCAAGGTTATCAGTAAAGCAAACGTACCTATATTGCCTATCTATTTTCACGGAAATAATGGTTTTTTCTTTAGTATGCTAAAATCAATTCACCCTATGCTGCAAACTTCAAAACTAATTTCAGAGTTGTTTAATAAACAAGGACATGCTCTAAAGATGACTATTGGAAAAACAATATTTTTAACAGAGGTAAGTAGTAAATCTTCGGATCCTTTATTGTTAAAAAATCTTAGAAATAAACTATACGCTCTAAAAAATCAATTGCATAATTAGTACCAATAATTGAATATTTATAAGAAGCTTCAAATAAGGGTAAGAGTAGTTTTTTATTTTTCAGAGCTTTTCTTTGGCTTTTTTACCAGAAAGTAAAGTGATGCCAGAAAAACAATGATGTAAAGAATTGCCAGTGCAGGTTTCTCAAATTTTAGGTTCTCGAAGTCAAACTGTTTATATAATGTTACTCCTAAAATGATTACTACAACCATCAAAGGAAACGATAATGATTTTTTATTTTCCATTTTGTTTAATGTTTTATAAGTATGTCAATTATGTTTATTTTATAATTATTTCATGAATTAATTCGTTGCTATAAATTTAATAAAATTGTTGTAATTTTAGTTGTACCACTTGTGAAGTAGTTAAAAATTTATCGATTTAAGATATGTTTTTGTGATACGATTAATTTTTGTTAAGCGTATATAGGCTAGAAGTAGGCTTTCTTGTGGAGTTATATTTAAATCTTGCTTAGGCTAATTTTGTAGTATATTTTATTTCTCTGGTTTGTAGAGAATTTCCCCATAGAATAAAACGCCAATAAATATCAATATACACGAAAAGATCCACGATCTAAATCCAATTCGGCATCCACCAATAAAACCTTGTACGCACATAAGTAAAAGGAGGTAGGCCGCAAAACCAATTCCAAATTTTAAAAGACGTTTGGTTGCTCTTATTTTTTGTGTAAAATGGACAATGAAAAAGGGAATAAAAAAACTTAAAAGAATTGCTCCGACTTTACTATTTGTATTTGCTTCAATAGGCAAAGTCAGATAGCCAATAGTTCCCACTATAATTATGTTTAAAAGAATTAAAAAGATGCCATTTATAATATAAGATGTCATTGTTTTATTCTCCGAGAGCTGATTTAATCCTTGTAAATCGGCTTTATCGATTTGAAGCACATCACAAATCAGGCTCAAAGTTTTTCCGCGAGGTTCATTATTGTTGTTTTCAATTCTTTGAATGGTTCTCAGATTCACTTTTGATAGTTCTGCGAGTTCTTCCTGAGTAAAGCCTTTTAACTTTCGCGCATCGCTAATTTTTTTCCCTATAGAATTCATGGTTTATATCATTTATTTTAAGCCAAAATTATTTAAAAAAGGATGATTTGATAACGGTTATCTTATGACATTTTTATGACATTTGATGTAATTGCTAATGTAAAACTAATTTTAATGGTAAAAGGGAGTAGCTATCTTAAAAAAGTATTTAAGATTAGTTAATGATACAGGGAGAATTATATGTTTTTCTTCTGAATGTTGTTTGTTTAAACGAAAATAGAATAAAATGATTCTTTGGATGATATGCTATTATAATTAGCTGTTTTTTTATATTTAATTAATTGAATCTATTAATTAATGCCAAAAAAAAAGTCTGCACAACCAATTGATTTTGCAGACATATTATTGTAAATATTTTCAATTTTTACAATAATTCTTTAACTTCCAACTCTGCAATAATTTGCTTTTTCATTATGGTATGAATATAATCTTTGGCTTCGGCATAAGAGATAGCATACTTACGCGGAATATCTTGTAAATGAACAGGGAAGTTTGCCAGTAATTTATCATAATAAAGATCTAATTCGCTTTCGTTTGGCATTTCGAATTGTAAACGCAATTGAAATCTTCGCAATAAAGCAGTGTCAATGGTATGGTAATGATTGGTAGCACAAATAAGCAAGCTATCTGTTGGGAAGTAATCAATCAATTGAATGATGGTATTCACCAGACGTCTCATTTCACCAACGTCTTTATCATCGCTATCACGGCTTTTACCAATCTGGTCGAATTCGTCTAAAAATAATACTGACTTTTCCCTAATTGCTTTATCGAATATCGCTTTTACATTTTTCGAAGTTTCGCCAATTCGGGCATTGATTAATGTACTGAGATTAATGATTACAATATTTTTATTCAACGCAGTCGCAATAGCTTTTGCAGTTGTCGTTTTACCACAACCGGAATGACCGTGAAGTAATATTTTGTTATCTATTTTAAGATTGTACTTTTTTAATTCTTCAAGATATTTATGCTCTTTAATGGTTTGGTTTAAAGCAGCTTTGTTTTCTTCGCTAAAAAGTAAATCGGCTAAAGCTATTTTTTCGGTATCGTTTACGGTAAGTTCGTATAGATTCATCTGAATTTTTATTTGGTGCAAAATTAGATTTTATTCTGCAATATTTTCATTCCATATCTCTTTTCCCAAAAAGCGGTTTCCAAAGATCGAAGTCCCAATTCTAACCAGATTAGATCCTTCGGCAATAGCCAGTTCCAAATCCTGAGACATTCCCATAGAAAGTTTTAATTCGTTTATTCCTTCTATTCTTGCCCTGTAAATTTCATCCCTGATTTCTCGCAGTAATCGTAAAGAAGGCTGCATTTTTTCTTTTTCGACATCTAATAAACCAATGGTCATCAGGCCTTTTATTTTTAAAGTCTCGTATTGTTTTATGTCACCAATAAAAGATATAGCCTCATCTGGTTTAAGTCCAAATTTACTTTCCTCGAGTGAAGTATTGACCTGAATAAAAACATCCAGATTTCTTCCTTCTTTTTGTAATTGTCTGTCAAGTTCCTGCGCAAGACTCAATCGATCAAGAGATTGAATGCAAGAAGCATATTTCAGGACATCTTTTACTTTATTGGTTTGAAGATGTCCAATAAAATGACGTTCTATATGTAATTCTTTTAATCCAGGATCTTTATCCCGTAACTCCTGCATTTTGTTTTCGCCAATTAAGGTTTCTCCAGCTTCGATTGCAATCCTGATTTTATCGGTAGGAACAGTTTTAGTGGCCAATAACAATTGTACATCTAACGGATTCCTGCCTGAAAGTTTACAGGCAACTTCAATTCGATTGTGAACCTCTTTTAAATTAGATAATATAATCTCTTTCATGTTGCAAAATTAAGACTTGCCCGACTTAAAGCTGCGATCCAGTTTTTGCTATTTAAAGTAGTCCAGTTTTTGCTTTGTTTTAAAATTACAACCAGACCAGTAATATGTAATAAATGAAAAAACTGGATTATGCCGCTTCTCAATAAGCAAAGTAAATTTGTACTATTAAAAAGATCAATATTTAATAGTAAATAATTAAGAGATAACAATTTATGAAAGTAGCAGTATGGGATACTTATGTAACCCGAAAAGACGGAAAAATTATGCATTTTGATATTCTGGTAGACGAGAATACAAATGATGAAAATGAGATTTTTGAATTTGGTAAAAGTTATTTAAAAACAGTTTCGCAAGAAGGTCAGCCTTTAAGTTCAAAAGAATGCAGATTTTGCCATATAGATAAAGCTCCTGAGGCAGTAGAAAACCAAATTCGTGAAAATGGTTTTTCTATTATTGAAATGGAAAATTGCAGTTAATTATTCTCCAAAAATAGAATCGAAGAGTTTATAGACTAAAAGTGCTTTAGCTTTCAGTTTTTTATAGGTATTCTGAAAGTGCTATAATTCCCTGTTCCATTTGTTGTTCTGTCAGCGATGCATAACCTAATCTAAATCCGGAGGCAGAATTTCTAAAACTAAAATTCTCAGGATTCATGATTTTAATGCCTTTAACCAATAATTGCTGGCAGACGAATGCGATGTCAATTTCTGATTTTGGAACAATCCAAAAGGCCAAACCTCCTTCGGGTTTAGATAAAGTAATTTTGTCTTTGAGATGTTGCTTACAGAGGCTTTCAAAATAATCTCTTTTTGCTTTATAAATTAAGTTCGTTTTTTTAAGATGCCTTTTGATGATACCTTCATTGATAAGATGCAATACCGCTTCTTCCATGATATTATCGCCCTGTACATCGATTATTTTTCTATGTTCACCTACTTTCTCAATACTTTCAGGAGTACTTACCAAATAACCAATACGCAATGCCGGAGCCACAATCTTACTTAAAGTGCCAATATAAATAAAGTTTTGGGTACTTTCGTAACTCGAAATAGGTAAAATAGGACGCTGACCAAAATGAAATTCATGATCATAATCGTCCTCGATAATCATAAATCCGTATTGATTGGATAGTTCGATAAGCTTTAATCTTTTTTTAAGGCTCATTGTTACTGTCGTCGGAAATTGATGGTGAGGCGTAACGTATATGGCTTTTATAGCGTTGTAATTTTTTAGATACTCTTCGACTTCATCTAAATTCAAACCATCAGAAGTAATACTTACCGGGAGCAAAGCTGCACCGGCATTTTCAAACGCTTTCCATGCCGGTTTATACCCCGGATTTTCGATCATAACATAATCTCCCTTCGAGAATAAAGAATGTGCAGCAAGATACATTGCCATTTGGCTGCCGCGCGTAATGCAAATTTGATCGTGTGAAACATTCATTCCCCTTTTAAAATTCAGCATTTGGGCAATTGCTTTTCTAAATTCAGTATTTCCAAATTCATTGCTGTAGCCCATGATTTGCCAACGCGATTTTCTGTTGAATATTTCTCTGTACGCACGCGCCAGATCTGTCATAGGAGCAAGTCGGCTATCCGGGAGACCGTCATCAAAAATAAGATGTGGTTTTGCCTCATCCTCAATACTAATCGCTTTCTGTTGCTGTTTTTTTTCAAGGCCAATTTCGGGTAATATATCGGCTACGAATGTTCCTTTTCGGTCCATTGTAATTAGCCAGCCTTCGGCAATCAATACATCCAGGGCTTCAATTACGGTATTGCGGTTTACATGAAGTAAACCTGCCAATTGCCTGCTTCCGGGTAAAGCATTACCACTGGATAATTTACCTGATTTTATAGCATTGATAATCGCATTGGCAATTTGCAGATAAAGTGCCGTATTCGATTTTTTGTCTAACTGAATTTCTAATGGCCAAGGTCGTAACATCTGGACTGGTTATTTGTATTAAAACTGTGTTATATTGACAGACCAAAGTTAAGATGTTTTTATGAAGCAATACTGCAGGAACTTAAATTATATCAAGATGTAAACAACAGAATAAAAATCTCATCAAAAGATTTCGTGAGACTTTCGCACGTTTAATAGGGGATGCCTACTAACATTATTGTATGTAATTGAAGGTTTAGGCTATACATAAATTTAGAAAATGTAAAAATGAAATTTGCTTAATATAAGAAAATGCTTTTTTTAAATTTATTGGTTAAACCGATTTTATTCTTCCAATATTTTTTCAGTATCAATGGCGTTCTTTTCCTGATAAAGTGTCTCACCTGTTATACCACTATCTCCTAATGCACGCCCTTTTATTAACCAGGCAATCCCAAACGCAAAAAGAGACAATGCTTCGAGAACCAAAGTCGAATATTCGAACCGCTCTAGTTTCTCTGATATTGGCACCAAAACAACAAATAGAATAATTGAATAACCACAAGTTCTGTAAATATTATTTTCGTTTAAGATGCTTTTTGGAGTTCTGGTTTCGTTTTTTTGTCCTATCGTAAAAACATTAATGGCCAGTAGAGCCATGATCAGGAATAGGAGCGCAGCAAAACCATAATGAAGCCAGCCCAGCCATTCCTGATTAGAAGGAATCAGTGTGTAAATTTTGGTTTCTATTTCATTTTTTTCAGGAGTAGTGGGAAAAAAAGCAACGCCCAAAGCCATAATTCCGGCAATATTGGTGAGTAAATTATCGTTTTTCCAGATCGAAACATTTCCGTGACCTTTATACCGAATTAAAAATAAACCAACAGCGCATAAAGTTCCGGTAAAAAACTCTCGTAGATGCGTATAATAATAATGACTGATAGAATGCTGAATATCAGTTTGAAAGTAAGAAATCAAAGAAAAACCGACTAAAAATATCGGAAGGCTTATACCCAGATAGCCAATGGCACGTCTGATTCTTCTGTAGGTGAAAACATCGTAACTCTCCATTTTAATTTCATTGTTGATATCAATTTTCATATTATCGATGTATTTGTTTGATAATGATAAAGTTAGTAAAAATTGAAAAAAAAATGAAAAAAGCTTATTTGAATAAAAAACACCTAAGAGAATGGGATTTTTTTAGAAGGTTTTATTGTCAGACTGAGGCGAAGTCGAAGTCCTTGTTAATCAGGTGTATATTTTTATCAAGGATATTTTTTGATTGTTATTTTTCGTTTTACAAATACAATTGTATCAGTATTTTTCGGATGATCCCATTCTTTATCATTTTTGAAATTAAATCCTTGTACTATAATTTTGATCGAGTCATTAAGTTTTCTCAGATAAAGTTCTTTATATTTTATTTGACTGCTTGATCCTCCAAATTCATTTGTAGAATCCAGCGCTTTAAAACTAAAAGGAACATTTCTTTATGTCGAGTAGTGAAATAAATTGTAAAGCTCAGGTCTTTTTCAAAAGTCTTTTTATTACTATAATAATCAATGCTCGAAATTGCCGAATCTATTTTAAGGGTTGAATTATCTAACAAAGTTTTATTATTCTCAATAGGTAAATAGGTATAGATTTTAGAATGTATTAAATACTTATCGTATGCATTTTGAGGAAAGTAATTGATTACGATATAAACTAAAGAAACAAAATACAGCAATATAATTAATATTTTATATCCTTTTATGAAGGACTCTTTAGTGTTTTTATAAAAATATTTTAAAATGTAAAATGCCTGAATCAGAAATAAAATTAAGAAAAATAAAGCGTAAAAAACTTTCTCGACTAAGTCATTTTTTCTACTGAAATTATTGATGTAAATATTTAGTATAAAGCTGATGATATAAATGCCTATTAACGTTCCGTATAATGATAAATTTGATTTTAGCACTTTTGAAAAACTAATGACACTCCATTTTCTGGCAATGGTTATTACTAAAATAGAAATAGCCAATGCTGTAATAAAAAAACGTATAATTTCTATAAATAGACTTATTTTGGTATCAATATGAGGCTGGCCGTATAACAATTTGAATTATTTAGTTGTTGATTTTTTCTATTCTTAATTACTACTCAGTCAAAGGATTGTAGTTTTTATATCTTGTGTAAACTTCTAAATCCTTTACGAATTCTTTTTTTACCGTTTTGCGTTTTCCTTTTTTGTCGATGGTATAAATTTCTCTATTATCATTGTCTAGCGAAACGCCCGCAAACTCTCTTAAGCTATCTTTTTCTATTTTCAAAAATACCGTTGAACTTCCTCCGTAAACCAGCCAGGCATCTACACAATTTAAGAGTTCGTTATATTGTAAGTTAGGGTAATGATCGGAGTTTTTCATCAGAACGAATTCCTTTTTTGACAGATCGAAAATAAGTAGTTTTCTAATTTCATTCGCGCCTCTTGCAGCAACCGAAGATTGAAAGGTAAGGTCATTGAATCCGTCGTTATTGAAATCTGTAAGTTCGGCATCACAATTTGTTATGCCATCTTTCAGGTATTCCAGTTTTTGTTTGACCAACCATTTGTTGTTTCTTTTTTCGAACAAATTAATTTCAACATAAGTGCTGTCATCAGATTTAAATTGGTTAACGGTTAATTTAAATTTTCCTTTTGTTCCAACCTGAGTGCTATCTGTAAAAGCTTCTTCTAAAACAGTTTTGGCGGTATCTATTTTAGTTTCAGGTTTAATGCTCTCTTTTTTTGTGCTGAGTTTTTTAGACAGAGATACGCTTTGTTCTTTGCTTTTTTGCGAGCAGCTTACTATCGAAAATAATAAAACGAGAAGTATTAATTTTGTCATTATTGGTTTACTTTCTTAGAAAATAAATTCTCTACCACCCATGCCGGCCCAATCATCAGGAACTGAAGATCTTTTAGGAAAGATGGTTTTTTGCCTTCGATATTATGACCGTAAAATTGCCCGATCCAGGCGATCACAAAAACACCTATAGAGAAAATCCATAAAGGTACAAATTGACCTATATAATAATTTACAACAAAACAGATCGCCGATAAAATCGCAATCTTAAATGCCATTGAAACAGATAAGCGAATATAGAAAATGAGCACAAAAATAAGCACCACGGCAGCCCAATTTTCGATAATAGGGGCATGTAGTTTTAATATATTGGCAATAAAACCACTTGGAATGCTCATTAATAATCCTACTATAGAAAAGTAAATTGCAGGAACACATATATAATGTATCGCTTTGTTTTTTGGATTTTGATGACTTACGGCATATTCATCAAACCATTGTTGTAATGTTCTCATTATTTTGGTTTTGAGGTTAGTTGCGTAAATCTAATCAAATTTCTTTTTCGTTGATCGATTTATGAATTTGACTTAAAAATTAACCGAAGAAATATAAGGAATCAATTTTTAATATGGATGCAGCGGGACAAGTCTCCGGCTCTTTGAGTTTTTTAAAATGAGCTATTTATGACAATAAGAAGATAAGTTTTCTTCTAAAAACTAAGCCCTGATAGAAGTGTAAAACCTTTTGTGCCGGTCTTCGGCACAAAAGATTACTTTACTTAATTTTTATTTTATTTCGGAGTTCAGTGAACTTCGTTTGGAACTGATAGAAGGATTAGCCCCTAAATATTTACAGGAGTATTGGCATATTCAAAAACATTATCCCAAAGTTCATCGATGGTAACAAGGGCTTTGTCTAGCGGAATAACTTCCCATTTTCCGTTGGTTTCTATGCCAAGGCCAATATTTTTAAGTTTCAGTAAAGCGTCTTTTACATTAAAATCAAGATCTGTATGGAGCTTTGTTATGAACCAGGATTCTATTTGGTTATCGAGTTCTTCGGCGGTTAAAGGTTTGTCGCTTTGGTATAGAAAAGTATACGCCAAAATGGTTTCTTTAAGGACTTCTTCTTCGGAGGAATTCAGCAGTGAATAAAAGGCGCCGCTGTTGTTCCCGAGATTCTTAAAATAGAGACTGTCTGAAAGTATTTTAGAGTATTTGATTTTCTTGTTTACAAAATTGCTGTATTGGCGAAACAGGTACAGCGACAAAACGCCAAGGGCAATTAAACCCTGATTTAGCGAGGCTTTACTGTTTAATAAATCGATTGTCTCGCCAGATTGATAGGCCGCATACATACCAATTAAGGCCGGAACTACGGTGGTACTTAATAATGAGATGCCGCCGCCAATACCGGGAACCCAAAAGAATAGTTTGTCTCTGGTAGACATTCTGGGGATGGCGTTGGGAAAAATGGTTTCGAGATCGTTTTTCGGAACACGCTTAAAGATTTTTAAGGCTATCGTTCCCGGATCAATTGGCATTTTACCTAATTTGACTTTGTTTTCGCTTAGGTATTCTTTTTCGTTATAGTTGAGGTAAATCAGGACACGATCGTAGTATTCGATTTCGATTTCTTTTTTCCAGAAAATATATTTCTTTACTTTTTCTTTTGCCTGATGGTGCCCGCGAACATATAATTCGTAATCTTTGAAGGCATTAAAATCTATTGAAAGATTCAGGCCTATTAAATCCGAATCTTCAAAGGCTTTGTCGAGAGTTTCCTGATCTACACGACGATAATTGCCTTGATCTAAAACTTTTAGAAGGGTTTGTTTGAAAACAGAAAAATCACTTTTGCCCAAAAATGCCTGACGCTCTTTGAGACTTAAATCCGGATCGAATAAGGCGTAGTTTTGCTTTAGGTTTCGGTTCAGGTTAAAGGCTTCGTAATGAAAATAGTGCTCGATGATATCAAATAATTTTTTGAAATCTTCGACCTTTTTTTGATCATCAGCGAAAGTGGCTATTTGTTGTTCGAGTAAGAATTCCTTGTTAAAGGGAATATAATGTTCTCGCTTCATACATTTTGGGGGCTTAAATTTAGTGGTATTTCTAAAACGCAAAAATACCATCGGAAATTTGATTTCTGAACGGATTTTCTATTAAAATTTAGTTATTTTCTTTTAAAGGTTTAAAGACGGTAGAGACATGGGTATCACACAACAATTCGAGCAGAATTTTGCAAATAACGCACTACAGATTATCGTAAATTTGGATAGGTTTGCTTTGAAATAAAACTCAAATTTTAAACTGGAAATTAAAACTTTACACCAATACATCCTGATATGGAAAATATACATACTTCTAAAACTCAAAATTTTGTTAGAATACTTTTGGGTATTTTTATGATAACAGCCGCCATTGGTCATTTTACTTTTCAAAGAGATGATTTTCAGGCACAGGTTCCTAATTGGGTTCCCCTTGATAAAGATCTTGTGGTAATACTCTCCGGAATTGTAGAAATTGCCTTAGGTCTTGGTATGATATTTTTAACCAAATATAAAGTACAGGTAGGAATCGCGCTGGCTTTATTTTACGTTTTGGTTTTTCCGGGTAACATTGCACAGTATCTAAATGGTACAAGCGCTTTTGGTCTGGATACTGATCAGACCCGTTTGATAAGATTGTTTTTTCAGCCCGTTTTGATTTTCCTGACGTTATGGTCTTCGGGGGCAATAGCTTTCTTTAAGGGATTAAAACGCTAAGGAACTAATTTGCTAAGGTTTTTTTAGGAAAGGGGCAGAGCAACAAAGGTTCAAAGGGGCAAAGTTTAGAATTTTTTACTTTGGATTTTTTTCCCGTTTAGAATTTCAGTATTGGAATTTATTTTCCCAATACTATCATCATTATAGCTCAAGCCATTTCTATTAACCTACCTTACCAAAAAAAGGATGGCGATAGAAGAGAAGGTTAGGCAGGTTGAAGCATTATTTGATCGTCTTGAAGTTGAAATTACTGCTTTTCAGTCAGAAACTCATTTGTACTGTAATGCGGGTTGTGGCAAATGCTGTACTACGCCTAATATCGATGCTTCGCCTTTAGAATTTTTACCTTGGGCATTTCATTTGTTTTTGAATGGTAAAGCCGAGGAAACCTTAAGACTTTTGAATCAGACTAATAATCATAATTGCCTGATATACCGTCCGCTTTCTGTCTTAGAAGATAAAGGAAATTGTAGTAATTATCTTTACCGTGGGCTGATATGCCGACTTTTTGGCTATGCCGCTACTACCGATAAATATGGAAAACTACGTTTGGCTACCTGCAAAATTATCAAAGAAGAACAACAGGAAAATTTTATCGCTGCCGAAGAATCTATTAACAACGGTAAATATGTCCCGATTTTTACGGATTATTATATGCGATTGGCGCAAATAGACATGAGGATGGGCGTTATTTTAGTACCCATAAATGAGGCGCTCAAAATAGCAATCCAAGAAGTTTTGCATTATTACGCCTACAGACCATTTCCGGACGGACTTGGCAACATAGCTTAAGTTTCTTTGTGAAAAGAAGTTCAAAGTGGCAAAGATTGGAATTTGGAATTTATTAAAAGATTTTGGACCAAAGCTTCGGGATATTTTTGGTGCATAATCAAAGCTTGTTTCATTTTATAATTTGAAATATAGTTTGTTTCTAAAAAATGATTTATGTCTTTTTAACTTTATAATTTTATAAGACTTTTAAATACTGTTTAAACTTTAATAAAGAAATGGATCTGTAAAAAATAGAATGATCTGCAACAGTATTGATCGCAATGTAATTTTAAAAATTAACGTGTTAGTTGCCGCATAGTAGGCTAGACTCTTACTATTTTTATTTTACTTAATTTAAAAAATCATTTTATATCCCTCCCAAACGAATTGCACAACGCAAAATTTGCCGAATATATTGAATCTATCAAAATCATGTATTTGGTAGACGATCGATTTAAATGATTTGTGATGATTATTGTATCAGTAAAATAAATGCTGAAAAATTCAGGGAAAAACTCGAGAGGGATTTCCAGCATCAGCTCAAATATGAGCTCTTATCTAAAGAGCTAGAAGAGGAGATACTGATTTACATCATGAAAAATACTTAACTTAAAATCTGTTTTACTACGATTCGAGAACTTGCTGTGTTTTCTTATCGACTCCTCTAGATTTGATCTGGATACCTAAAATTTATAAGTGCGATGGTGCTTTATAAGTTACAGGTAATAGTATGTCGTCTTTGGGAAGAAGTGTTGATATTGTTATCCATAAAAAGGTATATAATCATAAGGAGACAGTATCATTTGCGGAGAAATATATCTTGTTTATGTCAACAATGATGATAATGAATTCTTTTTTATCCTTTTTTAAAACAATCTGAGCAGGAATAATTTGTGTAGTTAGTGGCGCAAAATCCAGATCATTAAACTATAGAATTTCCTTTAAGCAGTAATAAGGCATTGTCTTTGGTAATGGCTTCAATTACTGTAAATTTTCAGTTTTGGAATTTAAAGCTACTAAGGTAGGGGGCTTGTAAAAAAAAATAAATAAATAGAAATATAAAAAAAGTGAGACTTTTAATCGTTGGCGTCGATTAGAAATCCCACTTTTATTGTTCCAAAAAAAAGTGACAGCATTTAATATTTTCCTTTCGGTAAAATGATAAATCTTGAGTAAAAATTATTTACCGCAATTTTACCACTAAATATAGTTTTGGCAATAGGTATTTATACCTGTTTTTTAAATTTAGCCACCAGGACACTAAGACAATAAGGCTTTTTATTTTGAGGCTTTTGATATGAAGATACTAAGGCTTTTTTGCTGAGGTTTGTTTTGCCCCGAAGTGGCTAAGTCACAAGTTTTTTGTTTAATGTTGTACGATTATTTGGATTAATTGAGTTCAGGGCTTTTTAATTCGATTATTTTTTCGACGTATTGTATAAGGTATTTTCTTTCTACCGAAAATATAGCATCTTCATCTTCTGTTTTTAGGTATAAATCGGCGATGCTTTCGGCATCCATTTGATTGTTTAGGTAGTGGTGTTCGGCGTATTTTATAAGATTGTCTAAAAAAAGTTCTCGTATTTTTGCTTTTTCGAGTGTTGCTTGGTCCCCTTCTTTTATTTTTTCCATTTCAGATTCCGTTAAATCTATAGTGAGGTATGTGTAGTCTACAGGAACTTTTGCCAGCATTTCTTTGTCTACTTTTCCGGATCCTAAGCAATACGCGCAAGGGGCGGGGGTCCATTTTAATTCTTGGTTCAGGCGTCGTATGTCATCCCAATCCACAAAAGCTTTTCCTAGGCATCTCGGGCACTCTATATTTGATTTTCTAAATAGGAAATTAAAAATGGTCATTTTTCTCTACAATTATTTAGCGATTAGTGGCGTCGCGAATATAATTATTTATGTAAGAAAAATTGGTTTAGGAATGCATTTTTTTTAAGGAAACGATTTATGAGTCCTGAGAATTGAACATTTTTTTAGGGTAAAGAGAACAGTTGGTTTTTATAATCTAAGTTTTTTGTTTTGTGTATTCTACAGATTTAAGCCTTTTTTTTCATCAAATAATAATAAACATTTTCTGCGCCATCGGCGACAATATTCGAATGTATAAATTCGTATCCGTAGGCTGCCATAAAGTTTAAAGCATCAATAATAGAGTTAAATACTAAAACTTCTCCATTTTTATCTATTAAACGCGCTGTCTCATTATTGCTCGACATGAGTTTTGTTCTTTGCCCAATGTCTATCAAAATCCTAACTTTAGAAGACATGTATTTTGAAGTTCCAATAATTTGAAGGTATTCTACATCCAAATCCTGAATAGGAATTCCGTTGATGGTTTGTGCAAAACCAGAGAAACTGAATAATAGTGTAAGGGTAAGAAGTAGTTTTTTCATGGGTTAATTTGGGTTAATAATTAGTGGTTTAGATAAGATAATTTTGATGTTAAGATTGCAATTTTTGATTTATAGCTTCGATACAGGCTTTTTTAAGAAATATCAAGATTTATACCACAAAATAAAAACTATCAAGTGTTTTATCATTGATTAACAAAAACAAAAAAGCCCAACAAAACTTGAGCTTTTCAAATTGTCTAATTTTCAAATCTACTATTTATCTAATTTGCAGATTATCCAACAAAATTTGGTATTTCCTCCCAATAGGAATAATTTCGCCATTGAATATGGTAAGAGATTTAAAAGTTACAGCTGTAATTTTGGTGATATTTACAATAAAGGAGCGATGAACTTGTACAAAATTGGCGTTGTCAATTTCTGTAGCAATACTCAAGAGTGAACCGTAAATTATGATAGGAGATTTTAGTTTGGTGCTGTACAATTTCATGTAGTTGCCCAGGCTTTCGATATAAATAATATCGCTTAAGAGGGTTTGAGTCATTTGTCCGTTTACGCGGTGCGAGAGGACTTTGGTATTGGTAGTAGTTTCTTTTTTTATGGTAGTGCCGGAGAAATAAATCTTGGCTTTTTCAATCGCTTTTGAGAATTTTTCGAACGAAATGGGTTTGAGTAAATAGTCTATAGCATCGTTTTGGTAAGCCGAAAGAGCAAAATCAGAATAAGCTGTGGTGACAATGGTAAGCGGTCTTTTAGGCTGTAACTCCATCAATTCGACACCGGAAATTACGGGCATATTAATATCCAGAAAAATAATATCATAGGTGTTTTCGTTGAGCATTTTTACCGCTTCCATACCACTAAAAGCACTTCCGGAATGTTCCAGATCGTCAAATTTAGACATGTGTGATGCAAGCGCCTTATGTGCCGGCGATTCATCGTCTATGATAAGACAGCGGTAGGTAAGTGCCATATTTTTAATTTTACCATAAAGATATTCTTTTCTTTCTTGCAGTTCAGTTCATGTCGTAAGCCGTAAACTTCCAGACGTCTTTTTAGGTTTTCGATTCCAATTCCCGTGCTCGAAAGTCGTGAACCCGATTCGAGATAATTGTTTTTTAAAGTAAAAGACAATTGGTTGCACTTTACCTTAAGATCTATATTTATAAAAGGTTTTGGAGTTTCTGCCGAGAATTTAACAGCATTTTCAACTAGTGGCAAAAAGAACAAAGGCGGAATATCGATATTGTCATAATCGCCTTCAAAAAGCTGAGTGACCACAAGGCGTTCGTTTTGAAAAGTATAATATTCGATGTATTTTTTGATAAAGGCAATTTCTTCTTCCAGAAAAACATAATCCTTTTTAGTGGCTTCAATCTGATAGCGGAGCATGTCCGAAAGATTCAGGATTCTGTCCGGTAATTTATCAGGATCAGATAACGATTCTCCGTATAAATTATTCATGGCATTCAGTAAAAAATGCGGATTCAGTTGCTGTTTCAAAAACGAAAGTTCAGATTTGAAATTCATGATATCCTTATCTGCATCCCTAATTTTTTTAGTGATGACAACATGAATAAAATAGAAAAACATTCCGTTGATAATCAGTGATAATATTTGAAGCGTTTTGAAATTTCCCAGACCAACCAGCGGAAAAAACCAATTCATAAAAAAGTAAAATGAAGTCCAGTAAATGACAAAGAGTGTAAAGAATGTTTTCAGTTTTCTTTTAAATAAAAAAGGCCTGATGATAAAAACGTTAAAGATCGTTACCCAGATAATACAAGGTAAATACCCAACGGCTATTTTACTGAGCATATAAGACCAATCGCGACCGTCTAATTTTATTTCGTCATAAACACAAGCCAAAATAACCAAAATTATAAAGGCGTTGACAATGATGTTGCGCAGAAAAAAGTTCTGATAAATTTTTAAAATCTTCATAACGGCAAAAATAGGCTAATATTATAGTTTGTAACACTTTGTAAAGCATAATTTATACAAACGCCATTCGTATAAATGATACGCCATTTGTATAAATATGCTATTATAATAGATGCTTCGCAGTTACTTTTGCCGAGGGTTTTAATCCTTTTCCAGTAAACAAATTTTAATCTTATACCAATTTATGAAAACAAAAATCATTTGTGTTTTATTCATTTGCGTGTCGATACGAACTACGGCTCAGGAAAAAGAAGCGCCTATGAAAACGGTGGTAAAAGCAATAACGGATAAGTTTCCTACTACCCGAATTCTGGATGTGCAATACGAACAATTGGGACCAACAAATTATGATTCGAAGCTTTTTGGCGATCGTTATGAAAGAGGCCGAATCGACCATCACGACCGACTAAAAGTAGCGATCAATGTGCCGTTTTTTGCCACAGCATCAAAACGTTTTGTGCTAACGGGTTCTTTGCGTTATAAATACGAAACCTATGATTTTGGTGATGTTTATAATTATGCTGCGGCTTCTGCCTACACAAAACCAAAAGAGGAATTTCATTATTTTGCAGGGGCTGTGAGTGCCACTTATATGTCGACACTTTTTCGCAAACCTGTTATTTACAACGCCACCGCCACAGTGGACGGGAATCAGGATAATGTACAGCGCGTAAAAGGATTTGTAACTGCCAATATCGTTCTTAAAAGAACAGCCAATACTACGATTACCGTTGGAGCTTTGGCCATGTTGGATCCCTCATCAATTATCCCCATTACGCCGCTTTTTACGCTGAATCATAAATTCGAAGATTCAAAATGGGATTTGGACTTCATTCTTCCCCAGCGTTTATTGTTCAGAAGGCAATTTTTAGAAAATGGAAGAATTTCCTTAGGAACAGAACTAAATTCTGAAAGTTTTTATTTAAATTTAAATGCTTCAAATTTAAAAGGAATTTACGAGTTAAATCAGTTGGAACTAAAGTCCGGTATTACCTATGAATACCGTATTACAGCTCAAATAATTGGTTTTTTAAAAGGAGGTGTTAATAATATTTTGAGTACTCGTGTAACAGAAAGAGGTGAACGAACGTCTAAGTATATTTATGAGCACAAAGAAGATGCTCAGGGATATTTTAGATTTGGAATCTCATACAATCCTTTTTAATCAGAATTAGTTCTATAGTTCATTTATTGTTTTTTATTGTATTAAAATAAATAATTATGGTTGTTGAAGTTTTTAAAACAAATGTTCAAAAAGAAGCAGATACCAATTACATCATTGCCGTAATCCTGACGCAGTTTCCTGATTATAAAATTAATTTTGATCTCGAAGATTGTGATAAAATATTACGTGTCGAAGGTGTAGATCTCGAGCCCAATAATATCATAGACTATGTAAATTGTCTGGGATATACGTGTGTGAAATTAGAATAGTTTATTTTTTTTAGATTACTAATGAAGCACTAAGATTAGTTTTATTTATTGCTGTAATAAAATAAAAACAGGTATAAATACGCAGCTTTATATATCATTTTATAAATAATTTTGTACGATAATTTCTTTTGAAAATTAAGTTATGACAAGTTTTATTCTTTCACTTTTGGTTTTACTTTTAAAACAGCTTAGTTAACTGTTTTGATACCTTATTATTTTTATGATGCTTTTTCAGATTTGAAAAGGTTAATGCTCTTTTGGTCATTATTTTCTACATTTGTGGCCTATGAAAAAAGCGCTCCATCTCTTTGACTTTACCCAAAAAGTAAATTACAAAAACGAAATTTTAGCCGGTTTAACCGTTGCCATGACCATGATTCCTGAATCGTTGTCCTTTGCTATTTTGGCTGGCTTTCCGCCTTTGGTGGGTTTATATGCTGCTTTTATTGCCGGTTTGGTTACTGCTGTTTTTGGTGGAAGACCCGGAATGATTTCGGGCGGGGCAGGAGCAACTGTTATTGTTTTGATTGCCTTGATGAAATCCCACGGTATAGAATATGTTTTTGCAGCTGTCGCCCTTGGCGGTGTCGTGCAGATCTGCATCGGACTTTTTAAACTCGGAAAATTTATTCGCTTAGTGCCTCAGCCCGTTATGTTTGGTTTTGTAAACGGATTAGCGGTCGTGATTTTTATGTCGCAGCTCGAGCAGTTTAAAACCGTTGTAAACGGACAAGTTTCATGGCTGCAGGGTACTCCTTTGTATATTATGCTGGGTTTGGTCGCCTTAACAATTGGAATCGTTTTACTTTTTCCGAAATTGACCAAAGCAGTTCCGGCTTCCTTAGTTGCGATAATGGTGGTTTTTGCCATTGTCCTGATTTTTAATATCGAAACCAAAACGGTCGAGGATATTGCCTCTGTTCAAGGCGGATTTCCTCCGTTTCATATCCCTGATATTGCACTTTCTTTTGAGACTTTCAAAGTTATATTTCCCTATTCTGTAATTGTTGCTGCTGTTGGTTTAACCGAAGGTTTGCTTACGCTGAATTTAGTCGACGAAATTACCGGAACACGAGGCAACAGCAATCGCGAGTGTATTGCGCAGGGAAGTTCGAATATTTTAAATGGTTTCTTTTTTGGAATGGGAGGTTGCCCAATGATTGCACAGACTCTGGTGAACCTTTCGGCAGGTTCAAGAGCACGACTTTCGGGAATTATTGCAGCACTGACGATTTTATTGATTATCCTTTTTGGTGCGCCTGTAATTGGTAAATTGCCCATGGCGGCTTTGGTAGGAGTAATGATGATGGTAGCAATTACCACTTTTGAATGGGCGAGTTTCAGAGTCATCAATAAAATGCCCAAACATGATATTTTCGTTGGAATTTTGGTAGCCGTAATTACAATTGTATTGCACAATCTGGCTTTGGCGGTTTTAATTGGTGTGATTATCTCAGCCCTTGTTTTTGCATGGGAAAGTGCTAAAAGAATCCGAGCAAGAAATTTTATTGATCAAGCAGGAGTAAAGCATTACCAGATTTACGGTCCTTTATTTTTTGGTTCGATAGCTGCTTTTGTCGAAAAATTTGATGTTGCAAACGATCCTGAACATGTTATTATCGATTTTAAAGAAAGCCGTGTCGCTGATATGTCAGCGATTGAAGCTCTGAATAATTTGACTAAAAAATACAATCAGCTCAATAAAGTAATAGAACTTCAGCATCTCAGCCCTGATTGTATCACATTGCTTAAAAATGCCGAAGCGGTGATAAAAGTAAATGTAATTGAAGATCCTACTTATAAGGTAGTTTCTTAATTAGAAAATCTGCCAATTGGACCGCCCTTGGACTGTGCTCAGAGTGACACACCATTCATGATCAAATTATCTAATTGCCTAATTTGTTTGATTTTTGTAACTTTGCCAAATGAAACTACAAGAAACACTCGAAGATTTTTATACTGTAAAGATAAAAGGAATGCCCGAGAATCTTAAAAAAGAAATCGGACACTTTAATGTTTTTAAACTCGACGATTATGTTGGGAGTACTTGTAATCCTTTGCCTTATACCCGAAAAGACTTTTATAAAATAAGTTTAATAATTGGTAAAAACAAAGTGCATTATGCTGATAAAGTCGTTTCGATTGACAATCAGGCTTTATTTTTTGCCAATCCACAAATTCCGTATAGTTGGGAACATATTGACGAAAACCAAACCGGATTTTTCTGTATTTTTACAGATGCATTTTTTAGTCAGTTTGGGAATTTAAAAGAATATCCTTTGTTTCAGCCCGGCGGAAATCCGATTGTTCCGGTTTCAAAGGAATTGGCCGAGTCTTTAAATAAGGTGTATCTGAAAATGTTTGATGAAATCAATTCAGATTATGCTTTTAAATATGATGTAATTCGAAATTTGGTTTTTGAAATTATCCATCTTGCGCTAAAAACACAAACGCTAACTGCTTCATTATACAGTAAGTCGAATGCTACGATTCGAATTTCATCTTTGTTTCTGGAATTGCTCGAACGTCAATTTCCTATTGAATCTATTTCGCAGCAAATTAACTTTCGATCCCCTTCAGAATTTGCGAATCAATTAAATGTTCATGTCAATCACCTCAATAAAGCCTTGAAAGAAACTACCGGAAAAACCACTTCGCAGATTATATCTGAAAGAATTGTTCAGGAAGCCATGATTTTATTAAAACAAACCAATTGGAATATTAATGAAATTGCGTGGTGTTTAGGCTTTGATGAATTGTCTCATTTTATTAATTTCTTCAAGAAAAATACTCAGGTTTCACCCAAAACGTATCGCGTGACCGAAATTGTTTGATTTTTGTAACTTCTTGTTTGATTCCTTTAATTTTTTAAAAGTACTTCGCCAATACCTTTGTCCTGTAATTAAAACGTAAAAATTTAAAATCATGGAAAATAACAAAGTTTGGTTTATCACAGGTGCTTCAAAAGGACTTGGATTAGAATTGGCTAAAAAACTATTGAATGAAGGTTACAAAGTAGCTGCAACGTCAAGAAGTGAAGACGCCTTGATTAAAGTACTAGGAAATCCATCAGCAAACTTTCTTCCGCTGGAAATGGATTTGGTTGATGAAAAAAGTGTCAAAAATGCAATAGAAGTTGCCGTAAGTCATTTTAAAACAATTGATGTTTTAGTAAATAATGCAGGTTACGGATTATTAGGTGCATTAGAAGAATTAACAGATGCCGAATCAAGAAAAAATTACGAGGTAAATGTTTTCGGATTGTTGAATGTAATTAGAAATACAGTTCCGTATATGCATGCCAATCAATCGGGACAAATTTTTAATATTTCATCTGTTGGTGGTTATTCGGGTAATTTTCCGGGTTGGGGAATTTACTGTTCGACAAAATTTGCAGTTGCAGGTTTGACAGAATCGCTGGCAGCAGAAGTAAAACCATTCGGAATCAATGCTACTATTGTATATCCAGGTTATTTTAGAACCGATTTCTTAAAAGACAGTTCTTTATTATTGCCTCAAAACCCAATTGCAGATTATAAAGCGGTAAGACAATCTGAAAGCGCGCACAAAGATGATATCAACCAAAATCAACCGGGAGATCCTGTAAAATTAGCAGAAGCTTTAATTAAAGTAAGTCACGAAGAAAATCCTCCTTTGCATTTATTCTTAGGACAAGATGCGTATGATATGGCGAACCAAAAGATAGAAAGTGTTCAGAAAGATTTAGAAAACTGGAAAGCGGTTTCTGTTTCGACAGGTTTCTAATTAGATAATTAGAAAATGTGTTAATTAGATAATTAATTACGGTGTCTTAAAAATAAAATTTTTTTGAATAGCCTCCAGCTTTAGCTGTAGTAAAAATAAGATTGCAAAAAAGGCTTTGGCCAAACTTTAAAGTTCGGCTAAAGCCTTTTCTATTTCATTCAATATCGCCAGCTAAAGCTGGGGACTATTCATATATTTCTGATAATAGGAAATAAATAAATATATTAATTCAATTTTCAAATTATCTAATTTTCTAATTGACACATTCTCTAATTAATTCACCAGCATCGACTTTACATGGCTGAATTCCCCATCAACTTTGTCTATATGCAGTCCTAAAATATGAGCAATCAAAGGATAAACTGAAACGTTTTGAAACGTTTTTACTTCTTTATCTACTTTAAAAGCCGGGCCTTTTGCATAAAAAATAGCGTGCATATCTTTTTCGCTATTGTCGTAGCCATGCGTTCCGCCTTTTATATTTTGAGTTTTGTCTTTTGCTAAACTATATCCTTTTTTAGCTTCAATCACAAAATCATGTACACGCGGATTGGTTCCGTAATGCAGTCTCTTTGGGACTTCGGTAGATTTCCAGAATTTAATATGGGGTACTTTCTTTAACGCTTTTGCAATAGAATCCTGATAACCCGGTTTTGCTTGAATACTCATAATGGGGTTAATTACATCTTTGTAACCCAGCCATTCTGGTTTTAGGTAATCTAAGACTACTACTTTTTTATCATTGCTGATATTGGCCATTCCGTGATCTGAAACAATAATTAAATTAATTTCTTTTCCAATGGCTAACTGATCTAATCTTCGTGATAATTCACCCATAATAGAATCCATTTTGATGACCATTTTTTTGTTTTCCCCGGAGAGCGGACCAAAATTATGTCCGGTATGGTCTGGTTCATCAAAATATAAAGTAACCAAATGCGGACGTTGTTTCTCTGGAAGCTGTAACCATTTTAAAACTGTATCGATTCTGGCTCCGTACGGAATTTTATTGTCATAATTTTTATAAATACCAGGATTTCTTTTGTCAATATCAGATCCCGGCCAGAAGAAAGAAGCCGTTTTTACACCTTGTTGTTCAGCTACATTCCAAATTGGATTTCCACCATAAAAACGCGAATCATTTTTTGCTTTGCTTGATAGGGAAAAAGATTCGTTGAGTTGAGTATCATAAAAAACATTATTGATGATCCCGTGATGATCCGGATAGAGTCCGGTTACAATTGAGTAATGATTCGGAAAAGTTTTACTTGGATAAGACGGTTTCATAGATTTGGCATGAACACCTTTTTTAGCAATTTGCTTTAAATTCTCAAGATTAAATTGTTTTTGATAATCCCAACGAAATCCATCCATAGAAACCAAAACGACGTAAGCATCTTTATTGGATTGAGAATAGGAAAAAGAGGTAAGAAGTAAGAATGTAAAAAGTAATAGGTGAGTGGTGAATTTTCTCATTTTGCAATTTTAATAGAACTGTAAATTTACTGATAAACGATTTTTTAAAGAAAAAGACAATGTTAAACTAAAGGAAAAGTTTGTCCCGAAATAAGCTAAAAGAGTTTGCCACGAACTTCACGAATTTTCGCTAATTTTTTAGGTATAATTTATAGAAAAAGAATTTGTGCTAATTTGTGCAATTCGTGGCAGAAAAAACTATAGCAAAAAAAAACGCCAGATAAAATATCCGGCGTTTCAATTTTTAAGAAGTGAAGAACGATTACATCATTCCTGGCATACCGCCGCCCATTGGCATTCCGCCTGCGTTTTCTTCTTTAATATCAATTAATGCACATTCTGTAGTAAGGATCATTCCTGCAACAGACGCAGCATTTTCTAATGCCACACGAGTTACTTTTTTAGGATCGATAATTCCAGCTGTAAGCATATCTACATATTCGTCAGTTTTTGCATTGTATCCAAAATCACTTGAACCTTCAGAAACTTTTGCTACTACTACAGAACCTTCAAGACCTGCATTTTCAACAATAGTTCTTAATGGAGATTCAACAGCGCGAGATACAATCTGAATTCCTGTAGCTTCGTCAGCGTTGTCAGCTTTAAGATCGGCTAATGCAGCTTTTGCTCTTAATAAAGCAACACCACCACCAGCAACAATTCCTTCTTCAACAGCAGCGCGAGTAGCGTGTAATGCATCGTCAACTCTGTCTTTTTTCTCTTTCATTTCAACTTCAGAAGCAGCACCAACATAAAGAACAGCAACACCACCAGCTAATTTAGCCAAACGCTCTTGCAATTTTTCTTTATCATAATCAGATGTAGTAGTCTCCATCTGACCTTTAATTTGGTTTACTCTGTTTTTGATGATATCAGCTTCACCAGCACCACTTACAATTGTAGTGTTGTCTTTATCGATAGAAACTCTTTTTGCAGTTCCTAACATTTCGATAGTTGTATTTTCAAGTGTATAACCTCTTTCTTCAGAAATTACAGTTCCACCAGTTAAGATAGCGATATCTTCAAGCATTGCTTTTCTTCTGTCTCCAAAACCTGGAGCTTTTACAGCAGCAATTTTAAGAGCACCTCTTAATTTATTTACTACAAGAGTAGAAAGAGCTTCTCCGTCAACATCTTCAGCGATAATTAATAATGGTTTTCCTGATTGAGCAACCGGCTCTAAAACTGGAAGTAATTCTTTTAAAGAAGATACTTTTTTGTCGTATAATAAGATGTATGGAGAGTCTAATTCAACTTCCATTTTCTCAGGGTTTGTTACGAAGTAAGGAGAAAGATATCCTCTATCAAACTGCATACCTTCAACAACGTCAACAAAAGTATCGGTTCCTTTAGCTTCTTCAACAGTAATAACACCTTCTTTACCTACTTTTGCAAAAGCAGTAGCGATTAATTCACCAATTACTTCGTCATTATTTGCAGAGATAGAAGCAATTTGTTTGATTTTATCAGAATCACTTCCAACTACTTTAGCTTGTTTTGCAAGATCAGCAACGATAGCTTCAACAGCTTTATCAATACCACGTTTCAAGTCCATTGGGTTTGCACCTGCAGCAACGTTTTTAAGACCTTCTTTTACGATAGCCTGAGCTAAAACTGTAGCAGTTGTAGTTCCGTCCCCCGCTAAATCATTGGTTTTAGAAGCAACTTCCTTAACCATTTGCGCGCCCATATTTTCTAATGGGTCTTTTAATTCGATTTCTTTTGCAACAGAAACACCATCTTTAGTAACAGTTGGTCCACCAAATGATTTACCAATAATTACATTACGACCTTTTGGTCCAAGAGTTACTTTTACAGCATTTGCTAATGCATCAACACCACGTTTTAATCCGTCACGTGCTTCAATATCAAATTTTATATCTTTTGCCATTTTCTTTTTTGTTTAATGTTTTATTTGTTTCAGGTTTCCCTAATACTTAATTCTTGAGACCTATGTTTTTTTAGATTATAGCTAAGATATCATCTTCACGCATAATCAAATAATCAGTTCCTTCAAGTTTTAATTCTGTTCCTGCATATTTACCATAAAGAACAGTGTCGCCAACTTTTACAGTCATAGTGTGATCTTTAGATCCATTTCCTACTGCAACTACAGTTCCTTTTTGTGGTTTCTCTTTGGCAGTATCCGGAATAAAAATCCCTGACGCAGTTTTAGTCTCAGCTGCAACAGGCTCAATAAGTACGCGGTCTGAAAGCGGTTTAATGTTTAAAGTCATGATTTATATTATTAATAGTTTATATTTTTTTAATGCTAAAGTAACTTTCAGAAATTGTGCCATGCTGGAAAAACTGACATTATTTCCTAAAAAAAATGCCAGCTTTGACAGGCTGGCATTTTATATTTATTTCAAAATTATTATTTCGCTGCAGGAGTTGCCGGAGCAGGTGTTTGTTGAGCTGGAGCAGCAGGTGTGCCAGCAGCAGGAACTTCAGATTTGTCAATAATTTTAGAGTCAGTATCACTTAATGATCCTGTAAAACTTAAACTTGAAAGCAAGATTAAAGCAATCAAAATAGTAGCTAGTGTCCAGGTACTTTTATCTAAAAAGTCAGTTGTTTTTTGTACTCCACCTAACATTTGAGTTCCGCTAATTGTAGACGATAATCCGCCTCCTTTAGGGTTTTGAACCATGATTACTACGATCAATAGAAAACAAACTATTGTGATTAAAACTAAAAAAATTGAAAATGTGCTCATTGCTTAATTATTATTGTTATTTTGTTGTAAAATCTTTATATCCGAAATACGGTCTGCAAAGAAACTAATTTTTTCTGGATATTTCAAAATTAATATTTCATATGCTTGTATTGCTTTTGTATATTTCTTTTGTTCCAAATATACTCTGGCCAAAGTCTCTGTCATTAAATAAGAATTATCTTCTTTATTAAGGTCAAATTGTACTGCAGGGGTTATTGCAGTTTGTTTTATTGGAGATATTTTTGGGTTTGTCTCGATGAATTTATCGATTATTTCTGCCTTTTTCTTTTTCTCCAGATCAATTATTTCTGCTTTAACTTTTGGCTCAGCTGTCTTTTTGATTTCTTTTTGCTCTTGAGGACCTTCTTCTGTTCTGTCAATTGGTTCTGTTCGTGCTAATTGAAGCCACTCCTGAAAAGAGTGTTTTTCATTAACAGAAAAATCAAGTGGTTTTCCTATTTCAAGGTTTTCCTCTGCGATTTTTACATTTTCCTGAATTTCTATTTCTTTTGGTTCTTCAGCTATTTTTGGTTCTTCAAAAACTACTGCATTTGCTTCTTTGATAGAATTTAATATCGATTGTTCGATAGGATCAATTCTTACTGATGGAATTTCCTGTTCTACTATTTCTTCTTCTTCTTCTTCTCCGTCTTCTACTGTTTCTTCAAAAAAGGTTTTGGTATGTTCTTTAGTCGAAGTTAAAATGGGCTGCTCAGCAATTGGTTCCTCTTTTGACTCTTCTATTTTTGGAGCTTTCTCAAAAGTTATATTGGCTACTTCTTTTATAGATTCTAAGATAGACTGTTCAATAACCGGATCAATTTGTTTTTCTTCAGTTGTTGCCGGTCCTTGAAAAGTGTTTGGTGTTACTTCTTTAAAAGTGTCTAAAATAGACTGCTCGGTAATAGCTTCAATTGGTTTTTCTTCAATTTTTACCGGTTCTTCAAAAGTGGTTGGCAGTACTTCTTTAAAAGTATCTAGAATTGATTGTTCAGTAATTGTAATTGGTTCTGTAATTGGCTCTACTTTAACCTCTTCGATTTTTACCGGTTCTTCAACAGTAGCAGGTATTACTTCTTTAAATGAATTTAGAATCGCTTGCTCGTCAATTATTTCAATTGGATTTTCTTCACTTTTTACTTCTTCTTCAACAGTATCTGGTGTTACTTCTTTAAAAGAATTTAAGATCGCTTGCTTGTCAATTATTTCAATTGGCTTTTCTTCTATTGCTGTAGGCTCAGTAAAAGTAGTATTTATTGCTCCTTTTATAGAGTTGAGAATCGATTGCTCAATGGGATCAATTCGAACTTCGGTTGCTTTTTTAATTTCTTCAAAAGAAACAATCTCGCTGTCGAATACTTTAATTTCTAACAGGTCTCTTAATTTTTGATCATAAAAATCGTTCTGAATAGAGGTAAAACTTTCTGAGGTAATAAAATCAAATAAAACAGCGCGATCAGTAGTATGAGCGGCTGTAACTTTTAATGCATAATTATACTTAAAGCTGTTTTGATTGTAAAGTCCTTTTAATCGTAATGCTCTTGCACTTTGAAAATACGGAAATTCATTCAAAACACTTCCTAATGCGTCCGCTTGCTTTTCTGTGATAGCATCGGGTTTGTTCATTAAGTAGGTATAATCAGTTACATTCATGTTTTTATGTTTAATCGTTTTTTTTGTTTAACTGTTTAATCGTTTAAAAGAATCGATTAAACAATTTTACCATTTAGCTAATGAATCATTAAAAATATCCTGCGTGATTCTTTCAAAAATAGCCTGAAGGGCAGTATTTAAAGTGGCACCTGTTGGTAAACCGGTTCCAGGGAAATCATAATAGAATTCGAATGGTTTCTCGAAATCATCTGTTTCTTTATTTTTATTGGTAAACCTAACATTTATACGAATCGTTAAACGGTTTTGAGCCGCTTGCTGATCTGCAGTTGCTGTCATTGGAGTGGTTCTGTAATCTACAATTTCTCCTTCGTAAACTAAGTCACCACTATTGCTTACTAAGTTTAAATTGGTCTGATTTTGAATTAAATCCTGTAAAGCCAGTGTAAAGGTTCTGTCAATTCCCGGTTCAATCAAATCAGCATTATTCTGGAAAAAGTTAACCTGAAATGTTTTAGCATCGATTTTTCCTGTTCCTGTAAAATTGTAAGGCCCACAGCCGCTTAGCATAAAAAGGCTCATTAAAGCTAATAGAGAATATATTTTTTTCATAAAATCAGTGTAGTTGTAAAATTCCAATTTTTTTCAAATATAACAATTTGGACCCGAGCGCTGGCGAACTGCTAAGTAATTTGGGATTTATTTTTTAATATTTAACTTTTTAAAAGTTGGAATTTAGTATTTAAAAAATTTGGGATTTATTTATTTTTATAAATCGAATTGTTTAATTTTTCTGTATAAAGTACGTTCAGAGATGCCTAATTCATCAGCGGCAGCTTTTCGCTTTCCTTTGTTTTTTTCTAATGATTTTTTGATCATTTCGATTTCTTTTTGTTCTAAACGTAAAACCTCTTCTTCTTCAATGGTTTCAGCAAACAAATAGTTATCGTCCTGCATCTGATAATTATCTTCGCGCGTTGCAGGAGTCATAACAGCGGTTCTAGGTTCCTCTTCAAAATCAATTTCGCTTTCGTTTTCCTGCGAGCCGTATATCTTCTGAATCAAATTAGGGTTGATATCCTGTACTTTTGTACCGTTTTTCATCAATTCCAGAGTAAGTTTCTTTAGGTCATTCAGATCGCTTTTCATATCAAAAAGGACTTTGTATAAAATGTCTCTTTCGGTACTAAAATCGCTTTCTTTTTTCTTATCGCTAATTACAGACGGCAAATTAGTGCCTTCAGTTGGTAAATACGATTGTAAAGTGGCAAGTGTAATATCGCGATTGGTTTCTAAAACAGATATTTGTTCGGCTACATTTCGCAGCTGACGAATGTTTCCGTTCCATCTGAATTTTTGCAAAAGCTGAACTGCATCATCGTCTAGTTTCAACGGTGGCATTTTATATTTATGTGCAAAATCGGCAACAAATTTTCTAAACAATAAATGAATGTCTTCGTTTCTTTCTCGCAAAGGCGGTAGGGTAATTTCGACAGTTGTCAAACGATAATACAAATCCTCACGGAATTTTCCCTTTTCAATTGCATTGAATAAGTTTACGTTTGTAGCGGCCACAATTCTCACATTTGTTTTTTGAACCTGAGACGAACCTACTTTTATAAACTCACCGTTTTCAAGTACACGAAGCAAACGAACCTGAGTTGTCAGTGGTAATTCACCCACTTCATCCAGGAAAATAGTTCCGCCATCTGCCACTTCAAAATAACCTTCACGTGTACTTGTAGCTCCTGTAAAAGCGCCTTTTTCGTGACCAAAAAGTTCACTATCGATAGTTCCTTCCGGAATTGCACCACAGTTTACGGCAATATATTTACCATGCTTTCTGTGCGAAAGCGAATGGATTATTCTTGGAATATTTTCTTTACCAACACCACTTTCCCCAGTTACCATTACCGAAATATCAGTAGGAGCAACCTGAATGGCTTTTTCGATGGCGCGATTTAATTTCGGATCATTTCCAATAATTTCAAATCGCTGTTTTATTGCTTGAACTGTTTCCATGTATGTTTTGTTTCAAGTTTTATTTGTTTCAGGTTTCAAGTTACGCAATGTATACGAGTCTTAAAACCACAAATAATATTTTTATTTTTTATGCCACAGATTAAAATGATTAACACAGATTCTTTTAATTTTTATAAAACATATCTTTTATGTTGAAGCGATTTTGTTTGGAAATTGACAAGAAGTCCAACTTCTGAATTTGATAATTTTATATAATTTAAAATCTGGGCAATATGTTCATTTGAAAATTCTTTTACTGCTTTAACCTCTAAAACTATGTCTTCATTAATTATACAATCAGCATAAGATTTATGAGGTAAGATTCTACCTTTATATTCAATTGAATATTCTTTTTCTCTTTCAAAAGAAATATTGTTTCTAAATTCTATTTCTAAAGCATCTTTGTAAATTACTTCTAAAAGACCTGGTCCAAGATTTGGATGGACTTCCATACAAATTCCTATAAGCTTGTAAGTCTGAGCTTCTCTATAATGTTGCTTAATTAATTTTTATCACAACTTAAAAGTAAGAAAAGTAATGTATAAAATCATTTTGATCCTTTTAATCTGTGGCAAAAAAAACTTTAATTCATGCTGCTTAATCCAACCGCTTCACCTTTTAGAGTTCCACTAGTACAACTTGTGATTTTTACGTTTACAAAATCCCCAATCTTATAATTCTCTTTTGGGAAAACCACCGTAATACTCTGAGAATTTCTTCCTGAGAATTCTTCGGTTGACTTTTTAGACACTTTTTCTACTAAAACCTCTACAATTTGTCCCACATATTCTTCACTACGAAACCAGGCATGTTTTTGTTGTAAATCCACAATTTCCTGTAATCTTCTGGCTTTGGTTTCTTCCGGAACATCATCCTGCATTTTTCTTCCTGCCAGAGTTCCAGGACGTTCAGAATACGAATACATATAACCAAAATTATACTTTACATATTCCATCAAGCTCATGGTATCCTGGTGATCTTGTTCAGTTTCTGTTGGGAAACCGGCAATCATATCTTGCGAAATCGAAGCATTAGGAATAATTGTTCTGATTTTGTCAATCAAAGTCATATATTCTTCACGGGTATGCAAACGATTCATTTCTTTTAGAATTCTATCGCTTCCCGATTGAACCGGTAAGTGAATGTGTTTGCAGATATTTGGATATTTGGCAATCACGTGCAAAACACTTTCGTGCATATCCTGCGGATTAGAAGTCGAAAAACGAATACGCATTTTAGGGAATCCAATAGCAACCATTTCAAGTAATTGATCAAAATCAACAGCAGTTGCTTTTTGCATATCCGATGCATTTACGAAATCTTTTTTCAAACCGCCACCATACCAAAGATAACTGTCAACGTTTTGCCCTAAAAGCGTAATTTCCTTAAAACCTTTGTCCCACAAATCCTGAATTTCGTTGATGATACTCTGAGGCTCACGACTACGTTCACGTCCGCGTGTAAAAGGTACAACACAAAACGTACACATATTATCGCATCCACGAGTGATCGAAACCAAAGCTGTAATTCCGTTGCTCATCAAACGAACCGGCGAAATATCTCCGTAGGTTTCCTCTTTGGATAAAATTACATTAATGGCGTCGCGGCCCTCTTCAACTTCTGCCAGTAAATTAGGCAAATCTTTGTAAGCATCAGGACCAACAACAAGGTCGACTATTTTTTCTTCCTCCAAAAACTGACTTTTCAAACGTTCGGCCATACAGCCCAAAACGCCCACTTTCATTTTTGGGTTAATACGTTTTACCGCATTGTATTTCTCCAGACGCTTACGAATAGTCTGTTCGGCCTTATCCCGAATCGAGCAGGTATTTACCAGGACTAAATCGGCGTCTTCAAGAGTTTGTGTAGTATTATATCCGTTTATTGATAAAATAGAAGCTACAACTTCACTGTCCGAAAAATTCATCGCACAACCGTAACTCTCTATAAAAAGTTTTTTAGTATTCTCAGGTTTATTTTCTAAAACAAGACTTTCGCCCTGTTTGCTTTCTTCAATAATCTTTTCCATTGTATAATTTCAAAGTGCAAAGATAACGCAAATGTGATCAATGTGACAAGATGGCAGAGAAAAGATTTTAGATTTTAGAATTCAGATTTTAGATTGTTGGAAGCGACAAAGAATAAGGGAATCTAAAATCTAAAATATTTTAAAGCTATTTCCAGCTTTCCGTTACATCGCGATAGCTATCGGGACATAAAAAGCACAAATTTTCTAATGTTTTCAAAAGAGATTCCGTTGGTCGCTTTTTTAAAACAAGAAACTTTTGCATTTTTTATTCTGGGCTTTTCACTACAATCCGTGCTATTAATATTGGGTAAAAAAGAATATTTGGTGGTCATAAACCTATAAAAGTTATACCTATATATAATAGGTAGCAATACAGATAAATCTGTAATTTTAAGAATCATAATACTAAAATAACTCAAAAATCAATTCGCTAGGCTGATATTTAAAAAAAATAGATACTTTTGTTGCAGAAAAATAGAGCAATGGCAAAGAATTTAGTAATAGTGGAGTCACCTGCAAAGGCGAAAACGATAGAGAAATTTTTAGGAAGTGATTTTCAGGTAGAGTCAAGTTATGGTCACATAGCCGACTTGCCATCAAAGGAAATTGGTGTAGATGTAGAGAATGGTTTTAAGCCTAAATACGAAGTTTCTCCGGATAAAAAAGCCCTGGTAAGTAAATTAAAGACACTATCTAAGAATGCCGAAATGGTTTGGTTAGCAAGCGATGAGGACCGCGAGGGGGAGGCTATTTCATGGCATCTGGCGGAAGAATTAAAATTGGATGTTAAAAAAACCAAACGAATTGTTTTTCATGAGATTACAAAATCTGCGATTCTTAAAGCAATCGAAAATCCAAGAGAAATAGATTATAATTTAGTAAACGCACAACAAGCACGTCGAGTATTAGACCGTCTAGTAGGTTATGAGTTATCTCCTGTTTTATGGAGGAAAATTAAAGGAGGATTATCAGCTGGTCGTGTACAATCAGTTTCAGTACGTTTGATAGTAGAGAGAGAACGCGAGATTCAAAACTTTAATGCAGTTGCAAGTTATTCTATCGTAGCAGAATTTGTAAATGAGGCTGGAAAATCTTTCAAAGCCAAATTGCCAAAAAACTTCAATACAAAAAAAGAAGCCGAAGATTTTTTAAGACAAAACATCGGATCAAAATATAAGGTAGCCGATTTAGAAACTAAACCTAGCAAAAAATCACCAACAGCACCTTTTACAACTTCGACTCTTCAACAAGAAGCAGCGAGAAAATTGTATTTGCCAGTTGGAATCACCATGCAGCTTGCACAACGTTTATACGAGGCTGGACTTATTACTTATATGAGAACAGATAGTGTGAATCTTTCTAAAGATGCAATGGATGCCGCTGAAGCTGAAATCATAAAATCATACGGTAAAGAATTTTCAAAACCGAGAGTTTTTGCCAACAAAAGTAAAGGAGCTCAGGAAGCGCACGAAGCAATTCGTCCAACTGATATGTCGCGTCACACCGTAAACATTGACCGTGACCAGGCTCGTTTATATGATTTGATCTGGAAAAGAACATTGGCTTCTCAAATGAGTGATGCGCAACTTGAAAGAACAAACGTAAAAATTGAGGCCAATAATCACAGCGAAATTTTTACAGCTTCAGGAGAAGTTTTACTTTTCGAAGGATTTTTGAAAGTTTACCTAGAAGGACATGATGATGATGAGGAAGAACAAGAAGGAATGTTGCCGGCATTAAAAGTAAACGAAAAATTAGTTAACAACTATATCACGGCAACCGAGAGGTATTCAAGACCTCCGGCTCGTTACACAGAGGCTTCTTTGGTAAAAAAATTAGAAGAATTAGGAATTGGTCGTCCCTCTACGTATGCGCCAACTATTTCGACTATCATCAACAGAAATTATGTTGAAAAAGGAACTCTTGAAGGTCAGCAACGTAATTATACTCAACTTACTTTGCAAGCAGATAAAGTTGATGAAAAGCTGTTGAAAGAAAATACAGGTTCTGATAAAGGGAAATTAGTTCCAACAGATATCGGGACAATCGTTACAGATTTCTTAGTGAAGAATTTCGGGAACATCTTAGATTATAACTTCACTGCAAAAGTAGAACAGGATTTTGATGAAATTGCCGAAGGAAATATCGACTGGGCAATCATGATGCAGGAGTTCTACAATAAATTTCACCCAAATGTAAAAGAGGTTGAAGCAAATGCAGAACGTGAAAGCGGAGAAAGAATCCTGGGGAAAGATGCTGAGGGAAGACAAGTTTCTGTTCGTTTAGGAAAATTTGGACCAATGGCTCAAATTGGAGAAGCAGATGACGAAGATAAAAAGTTTGCCAGTTTAATGGCAGATCAAAACATTGGGAATATTACCCTTGAAGAAGCATTGAATTTATTTTTATTGCCTAAAAACTTAGGTGAATATAAAGGAGAAGAAGTAGAGGTGAGTAATGGTCGTTATGGTCCTTATGTACGTCACGGAAGTGTATTTATTTCTTTACCAAAAGGAGAAGATCCGTTAAGTCTTTCTAAGGAAAGAGCGCAGGAATTAATCGATGAAAAAGCAATTGCCGATGCTCCGATTGCCGTTTACAAAGGCGAAGGTGTTCAAAAAGGTGTAGGGCGTTTTGGTCCGTTCATCAAATGGAACGGTATTTTCATTAACGTAAGTAAAAAATACAATTTCGATAATTTATCTCAACAGGAAATCGAGGAATTAATTGAGGATAAATTACAGAAAAATATAGATAAAGTACTCCACAATTGGGAGGACGAAGGAATTTTGGTTGAAAAAGCACGTTGGGGGCGCTCGGTAATTACAAAAGGTAAAATCAAAATTGAACTAAGTAAAGATGTTGATGCAACAAAATTGACACTGACCCAAGTTCAGGAAATGATTGCGGCTAAAACACCGGCAAAAAAGACACCAGCAAAAAAAGCAACAACCGCTAAGAAAGCTCCAGCTAAAAAAACAGCTGCTAAAAAGAAATAATAAATGGAATTTGATTTTCTAGAACCAGTTAATGACGGAATTTTAAAATTCATTAATTCATTGTCTTCACAAGAATTGGGAAGCAAAATTGTTTTGCATACACAGGATCAGTTTCCTGATATTAGTAAAATTACAATTGCAATTGTAGGTGTTTTAGAAGATCGCCGTAATAGCAATGTAATTAATGAGGTTAATTTGAATGCAGTTCGTAAGAAACTGTATAATATGTTTCCCGGTAATTGGGATGCATCGATTGCTGACTTAGGAGATATTCTTGCAGGGGATTCTGTAGAGGATACTTATTTTGCTTTAAAAAAGGTAACTTCTACTTTAATTAAGAATAAAGTGATTCCTATAGTTATAGGAGGTTCACAGGATTTGACCTATGCATTATACCGTGCATATGATGATTTAGAGCAAATGGTAAACATGGTTGCTGTAGATAATAAGTTTGACTTTGGTAAAGAAAATGAAACCGTTTCGGCTAATTCTTATCTGACTAAAATTATTATCGATGAGCCAAATAATCTTTTTAATTACTGTAATATAGGATATCAAACCTATTACAATTCTCAGGAAGAAATCGATTTGATCGAAAAATTGTTTTTTGATGCCTATCGTTTAGGGGAAATTTCCAGTAAAATTGCATTGGCAGAGCCCGTTTTTAGAGATGCTGATTTGGTAAGCATTGATCTTAATTCAGTAAAATCATCAGCGTCAGCTAACATGGTTTCTTTTGAGCCAAACGGATTCAACGGAAAAGAAATATGTTCATTGGCCAGATATGCCGGAATTAGTGATAAAGTTTCCTGTTTTGGAGTTTTTAATCATCATAGTACAGCGCCGGAAGCAGCTATTATTGCACAAATAGTGTGGTATTTTATCGAAGGGTATCATTATCGATCAAAAGAATATCCTTTTGGTAGTCGGGCAACGTATTTAAAATATATTGTTCCTCTTGAAGATGAAGAATTAGTTTTCTATAAAAGTGATAAAACAGATCGTTGGTGGATCGAAATTCCGTTCGAATCAAATGGTCATAATAAATTGAAAAGAAATACGTTATTACCGTGTTCGTACGACGAGTATTTGAGCGCTTGTAATCAGGAATTGCCTGAAAGATGGTGGAAAGCACAACGAAAAAACGCTTTATAGAGTAAAATTTAAGCGAAAATTGTGGTTTTTTTTGAGTTTTTTAAAAATGTTAAAATATATTAGTAAGAAAATAAATATAAAGTATAAAATTTAACGTTTTACGTCGATTTTTTCTGTTAGTTTATCGATGAAATATTTTTTTTTTATTTTATTTAACATTATTTTTGAACGGTAAAATAAATTTCGCAACTAGTATTGTTTTTTAGATAAATAATAAATACGTTTACGGACTTATAATAATGAATAGATAATCCCAAATTTATATGAAGAAGTTTATTGCATTTGCAGCAATGTTAACACTGGTAATTGGCTGTGGTAAGTCAGGAGACAAAGGTGAGTTAGTTGGTGTTACAGGAGGGAAATGGCATCCTGAAAAACCTTATGGAATGACGTTAGTTCCAGGTGGATCTTTTATTATGGGTAAATCAGATGCTGATTTAGCTAATGTTGAAGATGCTCCGACTAAAACAGTAACGGTTCGTTCATTCTATATGGATGAAACAGAAATTACTAACAGCGAGTACCGTCAGTTTGTAGAATGGGTAAAAGATTCTACAATGAGAGTTCGTTTAGCAATCTTAGCTGATGAAACAGGACAAAAATCTACTGGTGATAAAGGTAAAAAAGGTGGAAGTATTGCAGATTATGCATTTAATGATTCAGAGCCGGACAAAATGACGGCATATGATAAATATATGTATGATAACTACTATAGTGTAGGAACAAAAGACGATCCGTATGCTGGTAGAAAATTAAACAAAAAAGTGAAGTTAATTAAAGATACTAAAGCTTATCCGGATGAGTATTATGCTGAGGTAATGGACTCTATGTATTTGCCAATTGAAGAATCATATAATGGTTTAAGAACAATTGATGTAAATAAATTGAAATTCCGTTATTCTTGGATGGATATTCAGGCTGCTGCAAAAGCCAAAGTTGGAAAAAGAAAAGACTTCGTTAAAACAGAACAAGTAAGCGTTTACCCTGATACAACAGTTTGGATTAAAGATTTCGCTTATTCTTATAATGAGCCAATGCACAATGATTATTTCTGGCACAAAGCTTACGGAGATTATCCTGTAGTTGGTGTAACATGGAAACAAGCAAAAGCATTTTGTGCTTGGAGAACTTTAAACAAAAACAGCTATATCAAATCTAAGAAAAAAGGACGTGATTTAGTAAATGCATTCAGATTGCCAACCGAGGCAGAATGGGAGTATGCTGCAAGAGGAGGTCTGGAATCTGCAACTTATCCTTGGGGTGGTCCTTATACTAAAAGTGACAGAGGTTGTTTCTTAGCAAACTTTAAACCAAGCAGAGGAGATTATGCTGCAGATGAAGCTTTATATACAGTTGAAGCTAAATCATACGAAGTAAACGGTTACGGATTATACAATATGGCAGGAAACGTTTCAGAGTGGACAGATTCAGCTTATAATCCAAATGCATACGAATATGTTTCTACAATGAATCCTAACGTAATTGACGGAAACAACCAAAGAAAAGTGGTTCGTGGAGGTTCTTGGAAAGATGTTGCTTATTTCCTACAGGTAAGTACTCGTGACCACGAATATGCAGATTCAGCAAGAAGTTATATTGGTTTTAGAACTGTACAAGATTACATGGGGACTCAAACAACAGGAAGCGGAAAAAAAAGTAAATAATAATTAAATTCAAATAACCAAATCAAATCTATTTTAAATTAAAACCTAAAAAAAAGTATTATGGCATTATTAAGTAAAAAAGCAATGAATTTCGCTTATGGTATGGGAGCGGCAGTAGTAATTATTGGAGCTTTATTCAAAATTACTCACTTTGAAATTGGACCATTAACAGGAACTGTGATGTTATCTATTGGATTGGTAACTGAAGCGTTAATCTTTGCACTTTCTGCTTTCGAACCAGTTGAAGATGAATTAGACTGGACTCTTGTTTACCCTGAATTAGCTAACGGTCAGGCTAGAAAAAAAGCTGACAAAGTTGAGGCTCCAGCGGATGCACAAGGATTGTTGTCACAAAAATTAGATGTAATGTTGAAAGAAGCTAAAATTGACGGTGAGTTAATGGCAAGTTTAGGAAACAGCATTAAAAATTTCGAAGGAGCTGCGAAAGCAATTTCTCCAACAGTAGATTCTATTGCAGGACAAAAGAAATATGCTGAGGAAATGTCTATGGCTGCTGCACAAATGGAATCATTAAATAGCTTATACAAAGTACAATTAGAAAGTGCTTCAAGAAATGCACAAGCAAACAGCGAAATTGCTGAAAATGCTTCTAAATTAAAGGAACAAATGCAATCTATGACTGCAAACATTGCTTCTTTAAACAGTGTTTACGGTGGTATGCTTTCTGCAATGAGTAACAAAGGATAATTAGTTTTTGACTATTATATTAAATTTATTAATAAAGAACTAATTAGAAAAAATGGCAGGAGGAAAATTAACCCCTAGACAGAAGATGATTAACCTGATGTATCTGGTTTTCATCGCAATGTTAGCAATGAATGTATCAAAAGAAGTTATATCTGCTTTTGGTTTGATGAATGAAAAATTCGAAGGAGCAAATACTAATTCAACTGAAACAAATGCAAGTTTGTTGATGTCTTTAGATCAAAAAGCTGCTGAGGCAAAAGGTGAATTCGCTATTGCTGCATCTACTGCTCATAAAGTAGAAACAATCTCAAAAGAATTTTACGATTATATTGGTTCTTTAAAAGCTCAATCTATAAAAGGATTTGAGGTTGATAAGGAAACAGGAAAACTACCTTATGAGTCTATGGACAGAGGTGATAATATCGATGACTGGTTTACAGGAGACGGTTATACAGCAAAAGGAAAGGAAATCATTACTAAAATTGAGAAATACAAATCAGATATTAAAGCTGCTTTAGGTACAGATAAAAAATATGCTGGAATTATTTCTGAGGTTGAGAAAAAATTTGATGTTTCTGATGTAAAAAACAAAGAAGGTATCAAAGAAAGATATTTAGAATATCACTTTAAAGGTTTTCCTGCAATTGCATCAGCTGCTAAACTTTCAGCTTGGCAAAATGACGTAAAGAAAACTGAAGCTGACGTTTACAATAGTGCTTTAGGAAAAGCGGCTGTAGCTGCTGCTTCTTACAGTAACTATCAAGCAATTGTTGTTTTAGATAAAAATGCTTATTTCCAAGGGGAAAAAGTAACTGGTAAGGTAGTTTTAGGACGTTATGATGAAAACACTAAGCCAGAAAGTGTAACAGGAGCTTCTTTAGATCCTGCTACTGGACAAGCTAGAATTAATTTAACAGCTGGTAATGTTGGGGAACAAAATATTGGCGGTCAGTTTAATTTCATAGAAGATGGGAAAAAAATTAATTTGCCATTTAAAGGAACTTATGTTGTAGTACCAAGACCAAATTCTGCTACTATTTCTGCTGATAAAATGAATGTTGTTTATAGAGGTGTAGTTAACCCAATCTCTGTATCATTCGCTGGTGTTGCTGACAACAAAGTTGTTGCAAGTGCTCCGGGATTATCTTCTGCTGGGAAACCAGGGAAATATAACATGAATCCGGGTTCTGGTAATGAAGCTACAATTGCTGTTACAGGTACATTACCAAACGGAGATAAAGTTACAGATAAGAAAACATTTAGAATTAAAGGTATTCCTGGACCAACTGGTACAATTAGAGGAGAACAAGGTGTTGTTAAAGGACCTAAATCTAACTTAGAAGTTGCTACTATTGGAGCTAAATTAAATGACTTTGATTTTGAGGTTGGTTTAGATGTTGTTGGATTTAATATGAAAATTGCTGGACAGCCTACTGTTGTTGTTTCTGGTAACAGATTAAATGCACAATGTAAACAAGTACTTTCAAGAGCCGGAAAAGGAGATCAGGTTACTATTTCTGAAATTAAAACTAAACTTGTTGGAGCTGGTAGTTACTTATTGCCAAGAACTGCTCCGGTAATTTTCGAAATACTATAATAAAAGTAGGTAAACCTACATTCAATATTTTATAATAATACCACGATGAAAGTAAGAAATTTTTTAATAGCTATTGTTTCTATCGCTGGAGGTTTTTCTTCTTATGCGCAATCTAATTTGCTAAATGCGAAAACACCTGCTCAGATAGGACTTAAAACTCCTGCGCAACTTATCTCAGATAATGATAAACCTTTGGCTTATGGTTATGTAGATGATAGAGACATCTTGATGGGAAAAACGACTTGGGAAATCATTGATTTAAATGAAAAAATCAATTTTCCAATGTACTTTCCGGTAGATACGGCTAATATTGGTTCTGATAGACGTTCTCTTTACGACGTTTTGACGAAAGCTGTTAAAAACGGCAGAATAACTGAAGTATATAGCGACAGTTATTTCAATACTAAAAAATCTTTGAAAGACATTCAAGGTGCATTATCTCGTATTGATACAACAGATGCTGGTAGAGAGTTAATCAACCAATATCCGGATGACTACAAATCACGTGTTGTGAAGAAAAAAGTAGTTACTGGTACTGGTAAAAAGAAAGTTGTTTCTTATGTTGAGGAAACAGTTGGTCCAACAAGATCTGTTCCGGCTGAGTATATCCTGAAACAAGACTTAACAGCAGCTGATGTTACACAATATAAAATTAAAGGATACTGGTATTTTGACAAACGTCAGAGTGAACTGAAATATCGTTTACTAGGAATTTGTCCTGTAACCCCGGATGTTTATACAATGAATAGTGACGAGAAAGATTATATCGAGTTATTTTGGGTTTTCTTCCCTAATGCAAGAGAAGCATTACATGAAGCAAAAGCATTTAACGACAGTAACTCTGCACTTCCAATTTCATTCGATCAGATCTTAAATTCAAGACGTTTTAACGCAGTTCTTTATAAAGAAGAAAACTTGTACGGAGATCGTGAGATCAAAGAGTACATGAAAGATAACGCACAAAACCAATTGTTAGAATCTGAAAGAGTAAAAGAGAAGATTCGTAACTTCGAACAAGATATGTGGAACTACTAAGTATCTAAAATACATTATATAAAAAGCTCTTATTGCCTTGGCAGTAGGAGCTTTTTTTATTGGACCTAATTGGCCTTTGTAATGATTTTGCAATTAAGATTTGATAATTGAATATGGAGTCTTGTTACATGTTTGATAGTAAGTCGTTTATATCGCATTTTCTTGGTTCGCTTTTATTAGGTGTATCGCTGTTAAATATGAGCTTTTTAGGCCTTAATTATAAAAACTCAGTTAATTGTAGGAAAATAACAATAAAATACAAAATATTGCGTTAGCTTTGTTACAAAAAATTGTTATGATGAAAGGGAAATTTTTTTTATTGTTTATTGTATTTGTTACAGGCGGTCTTGTTTCAAATGCACAATCGAATCTGCTTAATGCAAAAACAGCTGACCAGATTGGTATAAAGAGTGCGGCGCAGCTTATTTCAGACAATGATAAACCATTATCTTATGGTTATGTCGATGACAGAGATGTTTTGATGGGGAAAACAGTATGGGAAATTATTGATTTAAACGAAAAAATCAACTTTCCGTTATATTTTCCTGTAGACACGGCCAATATTGGTCCTGACAGACGCTCGCTTTATGATGTTTTGACAAGAGGTATTAGAAGTGGAAGAATAACTGAAGTGTACAGCGACAGTTATTTTAATACTAAAAAATCTTTAAAAGACATTCAGGGTGCATTATCCCGAGTAGATACAACAGATGCGGGCAGGGAATTAATTAACCAATATCCGGATGAGTATAGAACTCGTGTGGTAAAGAAAAAAATAGTTACCGGTACAGGTAAAAAGAAGTCTGTTTCTTATATTGATGAAACTGTTGGTCCGACAAGATCGGTTCCGGCAGAATACATCTTAAAACAAGATTTAACTGCTGCTGATGTGACACAATATAAAATAAAAGGATATTGGTATTTTGACAAAAGACAAAGTGATTTAAAATATCGCTTGCTGGGAATTTGCCCTGTTACGCCAGATGTTTATACAATGAATAGTGATGAGAAAGATTATATTGAGCTTTTCTGGGTTTTCTTTCCTAATGCGCGGGAAGTATTGCACGAAGGAAAAGCTTTTAATGATAGGAATTCAGCAACTCCAATTTCATTTGATCAAATCTTAAATTCAAGACGTTTTAATGCTATTATCTATAAAGAAGAAAATATGTACGGAGATCGTGAGATTAAAGATTACATGAAAGATAATGCACAAAATCAGTTATTGGAGTCTGAAAGAGTAAAAGAGAAGATTCGTAATTTCGAAGAAGATATGTGGAACTACTAAGTATCTAAATAACATTAAAACAAAAACTCTTAGTACCTTTGTATTAAGAGTTTTTTTTATATTTTATCTTTTTACACATGTTAGATTATTTAATTGTCGGATCCGGATTAGCCGGAATTTCTTTTGCCGAAGTTGCCCTTAAAAACAATAAATCTATTTTAATAGTAGATAATATGTCTCAGGTTTCTTCAAGAGTTGCCGGTGGATTTTATAATCCTGTGATTTTAAAGAGATTTAGCGAAGTATGGAATGCTCAGCAGCAATTGGTTATCATGAATGATTTTTATGATCATATCGAAAACAAACTCCAAACCAAGTTTAATTTTAAACTTCCAATACTGAGAAAATTTTTCTCTATCGAAGAACAAAACAATTGGTTTGCCGCTTCTGATAAAATAAATCTGGCGCCCTTTTTATCTACAAAAATAATTTCAAAAAAATACAAAGGCATTGATTCTCCGTATGATTATGGCCAGGTCCTGCATACCGGATATGTAGATACCATGTTGCTATTAGATACCTACAGAGAATATCTGCAAGGGAACGATTTGCTATTAAATCAGTTTTTTGATTACGGATATATTGAGTTTTTCGATTTTGGAATTCAATATAAAAATATTCAGGCACGTAATATTGTTTTTGCAGAAGGATTTGGACTGCATAAAAATCCTTTTTTCAATTATTTACCTCTTGATGGTACAAAAGGCGAAATGTTTGTAATAAAAGCTCCGGATTTGGACCTGGATGTTATTATGAATACCAGTGTCTTTATATTGCCATTGGGTAATGATTTGTTCAAAGTAGGGGCTACATACAACTGGGAAGATAAAACCGATTTACCTACAGAGGCAGGAAGACAGGAATTAATCGACCGAATCAAAGAAATTATCAACTGCGATTTCGAGATTGTAGAGCATTACGGAGGAGTTCGTCCTACAGTAAAAGACAGAAGACCCCTGATAGGAACTCATCAAGAGTTTAAATCACTCCACGTTCTTAACGGATTAGGAACAAGAGGAGTGATGCTTGGGCCATCAATGGCAAAAGTTTTATATGATTACATCGAAAACCAAATTCCTTTGACTCGTGAAATTGATATTAAAAGATTTCATAAAAGATATCTAAAAAGTCTTATTTCTGACCGGCCTTAGGATCATAAGAAACAAACATATTAATGTATAGATTTCGTGATAGTCGTAAAACAAAAGGAAACAATACGATCAGGGTAATTACGATTGCTATAAATGACTCTTCGATTGTGGCTTTAAAAAACACAAACGAAACAATAAAAGCAGCAATTCCTACGGCAACATTCAATCCGTAACTTACATACATTGCACCATAAAAAAACGAAGGTTCAATTTGATATTTAAATCCACAATGACTGCAATGATCGTTCATTTTGAGAACTTTAGTCAGGTGAAGCGGATTTTTGTCTGAATACATGCTTTCTTTTTGGCATTTTGGACAACTTCCTGTTAAAATACTATTTAGTTTCGATCCTTTTTTTAACATTTGCAAAAAATTAAAATTACCCATTGATTTGGGTGTGTAAATTTACACAATCAATTAGTTATAAAATAACATTACATGCTTAATATACATAATTTATCGGTTTCTTTTGGTGGTACTTATTTATTCGAAGAGGTAACTTTTCGTTTAGGTGCAGGAGATCGTGTTGGACTTGTCGGGAAAAATGGTGCAGGAAAATCTACTATGCTTAAAATGCTAGCAGGAGATTTTGCTCCTGACTCGGGAGTTATTTCTCAGGAGAAAGATATCAGAATGGGTTTCTTGCGTCAGGATATCGATTTTGAGCAAGGACGAACTGTTCTTGAAGAAGCTTATGAAGCTTTTACAGAGATAAAAATTGTTGAAAAAAAACTAGAACAAATCAATCATCAATTGGTTACCAGAACCGATTATGAAAGCGAAGAATACAGCCAGATCATCGAAGATTTATCGGATTATACACATCGTTTTGAACTTCTTGGAGGTTATAATTATGTGGGAGATACAGAGAAAATCCTTTTAGGATTAGGTTTTAAAAGAGAAGTTTTTAATAATCAAACCGAAACATTCTCAGGAGGTTGGAGAATGCGTATCGAGCTGGCTAAACTACTATTACAATCTAATGATGTTTTGCTTCTGGATGAGCCTACCAATCACCTTGATATCGAGAGTATCATTTGGTTAGAAGGTTTTCTTCGTAATTATCCCGGAGTTGTGGTAATTGTTTCGCACGATAAAATGTTCCTTGATAATGTTACCAATCGTACGATCGAAATTTCGTTAGGAAAGGCCTACGATTTCAATAAACCTTATTCTCAATATTTAGAATTACGTCATGAAATTCGCGAGAAGCAATTAGCGACTCAAAAAAATCAGGCAAAGAAAATTGAAGAAACAGAAAAATTAATCGAGAAATTCCGTGCAAAAGCCTCAAAAGCTTCAATGGCACAATCGTTGATTAAAAAATTAGATAAAGTAGAGCGAATCGAAGTTGATGAGGATGACAATTCTGTTATGAATATATCTTTTCCCGTTTCAAAAGAACCAGGAAGAGTAGTAGTAGAAGCCGAAAATGTTACAAAAGCGTACGGAGATAAGGTTATTTTAAAAGATATTGATTTGCTGGTAGAACGCGGAAGTAAAATTGCTTTTGTTGGGCAAAACGGACAAGGGAAATCGACTTTTATTAAAGCCATTGTAAACGAATTCGAATATCAGGGAAACATCAAATTAGGACACAATGTACAATTAGGTTATTTTGCTCAAAATCAGGCCGAATACCTGGATGGTGAAATTACATTGCTTCAAACTATGGAAGATGCCGCAATGGACACCAACCGATCCAAAGTGCGTGATATGTTAGGTTCATTTCTATTCCGTGGCGATGATGTAGAGAAAAAAGTAAAAGTACTTTCAGGAGGAGAGCGTAACCGTTTGGCACTTTGTAAGTTACTGTTGCAGCCTATCAACGTATTGCTGATGGATGAGCCTACCAATCACTTAGATATTAAATCTAAAAACGTTCTAAAAGCCGCACTTCAAAAATTTGGAGGAACTTTATTATTGGTTTCTCACGATAGAGATTTCCTGCAAGGAATGTCGAATATCGTTTACGAATTCAAAGATCAAAAGATAAAAGAATATTTAGGAGACATCAATTATTTCTTAGAACAACGTAATCTTGAAAACATGCGTGAAGTCGAGAAAAAAGATGTGGCAAAAGCCGCTGCTCCTAAAGAAAGCAATAAAACATCCTATGAAGATCAGAAGAAAGGTAAAGCATTACAAAATAAATTAAGCAAAGTCGAGAGTCAGATCAAACAATTAGAGAAAGACATTCAGCACGACGATAAATTGCTGCTTTCTAATTATGACAAACATATCGAGGATGCTTCTTTTTTCACCGCATACAACAAAAAGAAAAAAGATCTGGATCAGCTACTTCTGGACTGGGAAATCGTTCAGGAAGAGATTGATAATTTTAATGCTTAGTGTAGTTTTTAGTCACAGTCACAGTTTTAATAGCCTTTGTTGAAGTTTTTAAGCTTTGACAAAGGTTTTTTTATTGTTTTCAGGTGCTAATCCAGCTTTGCGTTTCAAGTCCTCACAAAAAAAACACTAATTTTCTAAGCCATAAATAGAGTTTCTTTGGGTCGCTTTTTTTCAACAAGAAATGCAATTTTTTTTGCTTGGGGCTTTCCACTTCAATCTGGGCTAGGAGTAGCAGTATTCAGTCACAGTATTGAGTTTTAGATTTATTTAGTTTTCAGCTTAAGAATTTTTCGTAATGACAAAAACAAGAATAAAATCTGCGAAAACCAGTTAAAACCCTTATCATCCGTGTGCCAACCTTAAATAAGCCCAATGCTTTTAGAATGCATAATTGCTTCGCTGCTATTTTTATAATAACAAACAGAAACCTCTAAAGCCTGTAGATTTTTCATTATTTTTTTAGTCGATTCTTTCTGGTGTTTACCAGTTTGCCTGATATAAACCGCTTTTACGGTAACAGGAAATATTTTGCAGATTCTTTCATATAAAACAGGATCATGTTGTGAATCATCACCTAACAGAACATATTTAAGATTAGGGTAAAATTCCAGAACGTGTTTTATTTTATCAAATTTATGATCGTGATTTCCGCGTCCGCTCATAAAAAAGTCGGTGATGCCTCGTCTGATATCTTTTAGTAGAATTACTGCCCTTGGCAGATTGTGTATTTTAGTGAATTTTACAATAAAACGATACAAATTCCATTCGCTGCTTGAAACATAGAAAAAAGCATTTTCTTCTTCTTTATTATTTCTTCCAGCCGAACTCAAAGCCTGGTAATGAGGTACAACATCTGTAAATACCTTACGGTCATTTACGTTTTTGAATAAAAGAATATATATTTTTTTAAAGAAATTCTGGGTATGGGAGATCAAAAAAGTATCATCAATATCCGATATAATTCCCAGTTTTCCTTTGTGAGGTCTTATGAAACTGCCTTTTTCGGTTATGGTTTCATTTTCATCTTTAATGCTCACTTCATATTCCATCCAACCAAAATTGGTTTGAGTTTCAAGGGGAATGCAAAACTTAAAATAACCGTCATCCAATGTTTTGGTATGAATCTCCTGATTACCGCACTTTAGATAAATATCAAAATTTTCAAGCGTTTTTATCCTAAACTGATTGATAATTGAACGTGCATTTTTTAAGTTTTTCTTCTGAAAATCATAATCATACGTTCTTTTAAAAACATGGCCCATTACAATTAATTCTTCTTCATTGGCATAACCTCGATATAATTGTAAAATTGGTTTCATTAATTGCGTATATTTATAGATAGATGCTGTAAATTAATTATTTTAATTGACTTTAAAAATAAAACTTTGAAAAAGAATATCATATTTGTTGTAAACCCTATTTCCGGAGACCTTGATAAATCAGATTTGATTCAGGCTGTGCAGGAATTTGCAACTACGAATAATTTTGACCTGGAAGTTTACGAAACTACAGGTAAAACAGACCAAAAAGCAATACAATCAATTTATAATCAATTACAACCGGAGCGAATTATAGTAGCTGGCGGTGACGGAACTATAAAAATGGTTGCCGAAGCAGTAGAACAATATGATGTCATTATTGGTATTTTACCCGCTGGTTCAGCAAACGGTTTATCTGTAGATCTTAATTTGCCCACTACAATCGAGGAGAACCTGAAAATTGCCTTTTTAAGCCGTTATATCGAAATGGACATGATTTGCATCAACGGTAAAAAAAGTATCCATTTAAGCGATATTGGTCTTAATGCCGATTTGGTAAAAAACTACGAACAAAGTAATCTCAGGGGAATTTGGGGATACGCCTTACAGGCCTACAATACTCTTGTGGACTCCAGCGAACCATTTGTTGCCACAATTACGGCAAATAAAGAAACAGTTGAGCATACGGCAAGAATGATTGTAATAGCCAATTCTAAAAAGTACGGAACCGGCGTAACAATTAATCCAAATGGTGCAATGAACGACGGAAGATTTGAATTGGTTATCTTGAAAAGTCTTGATTTATTATTACTGGGAAAAATCATTACCGGAAATATGCCAATCGATTCTGATGATATTGTGATTATTTCGACAGACAAAGCGACTATAAAAACAAATTATCCGGTTAATTTTCAGATCGATGGAGAGTATTGTGGAGCGCAGACTTCGTTAGATATTCATATTTTGCACAAACAAATGAAAATTGCGGTGCCATAGTTCATAGAAAATTAGACAGCAATATATAATAGCTCGGTAGGAGCGATATTGAGTTTCTCTATTTGTAAAAAGCTATTTATTTAAAAGGATTTCGTTCCTGCCAGTCTGTTTTAGGTTCCAGATAATTAAACAATTTGGCAATGTTATGATTGATCAAAGCATTGCTATGTGTAATTAATCCGTACATTTTTAGGGGTTTTGCGCCTACAGAACTTTTAATTTCTAGAGCTGTACGGGCAAAAACAATTTCAGAGAATCCCTGATTGATAGAATAAGCAATCATGTCATATAACATGTTTAGGTACAACATTCTTTCGCGTTGAATGCTTTCGTCGTAACCTAAAAAGTAGGTGTCCATCACATTTCCGTTTTTAATCAGGGTATTGAAACCTATTAGTTTTTCGTCTAGGAAATAGCCATAAAACAAAAAGTCATCTTTCATGATTTCTTTAAAAAAACTAAAGTGATTTCGCGCTAAGAAAAAAGTATTAAAAGGCGCATTCTTGGCCACATGAAAGTACAAATCATAAATAACATCTTCGTACTTTTTAATATCAGCTAAAGACATTCTTTGCTTTCTTATTGCGTCAGCTTTTTTTCGGGCGCGTTTGTATTGGTCGCGATATTTTTTTGACAAAGCATCAATATAATCCTGTTCAGTTGTCCAGTTTTTATTGATTTCAAAAATCATATTGGGCTGGGTCGAAAACGTATAGTTGTTCTTAAATTCAGCCTGCAAAGGTTCGATCTCTGCTGCGGTAAAATCTTTTATACTGGTAATGTGTACTTTTTTTCCACTCGCTTTCAGGTCTTTTTTAAGCTGATTGATTGCTTTATGAAGCGTTTTAATGGCTTTAAGTTGCTTTACGTTTTTGTCGAAAGCAAAAGCGTTTTGTCCGGTAAGCATATTATTGCCCACGAATAATACATGCGATGCAAAATTTTTGAAAGCAAAATTACGTACCGAAGTTTTCAGGCATTGATCACGTTCTCCAAAAGAATCCAGTTTTTCTGCAAATAAAAATTGGGTCAGGACAATCCCGGCTAATTTATCTTCGTTGAAAATTCCAATAAAATGACAAATCATATTTACCGGAGAAGAATTTTCCAGTACTTCGAGATATTCTCTGGTCAAAAAAATATTATCTACAGCCAGCGAATTCCATTCTAAAGGCAATGATGATGTGCTATTGTAGATTTTAAAAGAATATGTTGTATTCAAAAGAGTGCGCTAATTTTTTCAAAATTAGGTAATATTTATAATAACTCATCTGGTTTAAGTTATTATTAAGAAAAACCCGTTTGAATTGTAATTTCCAAACGGGTTTCTGTTTTTGTCATTATGCATATGCACATATAATTCCGCCCATAAGTGTTAGGGTTAAAATCCAGTATCCTGAATTGATAAAAATGTATTTCCAGGATTTTCTTTCGAATAAACCATTAATAGCCAACATTGGAAAAGCAAAAAACAACCCCGATATAAAACCATGAAGCGCTCCGTGCTTAAAAGTGCGATAGGCAGTTCCGTAATCGGCCATAAAAGCCGCGAATGAAGGTTTTGCAGTTTCTATTAAAGGAGGTCCACCCACCATACCTACAGCTCCGGACTGGTGAATTGTCAGTGCTGAGATAATCATGGTCATCATTAAAGAAAAGATGTAGGTGAGTCCGAAAATTTTAATCATATTTCCGTTTTTCAGGGCTTCAGGCGTTAGTCCGGCCTCTCGCATCCAGACAGTTCCGAATACTTTAGGATTATACCAGATAAAACCGGTAACAAGAGTAATTAATGCCGAAATAAAAAAGGGTAAGAAATTCATTTCCATAAGATTAGGTTTTTGGATTAGTTGCTCAAATTTAAGCAAAAATAAAAGACGAAAGCCTCTGAAATTCTTTCATTCTTTTAGAGTGGAAATCTGTTAATTCTCATCAGAAAAAAATAATATATAATTAAGATCGTATTTTTTAAGAATTTGCTTTTTTTTCATAACTTTAATTCATCAATTTGCATAATCAAATAAAATGATAAAAATATTCTAACCTTTTAATAGCAAAATTATGGTAGTACAATATCAAGGTGAACAACACGGAAAAGCAACAACATTTACGATAAGAATTATAGGGAACAATTTGTCTAAAAGCAGTTCTAATTATCAAATCGATTTATTGGTAGGAGATAAAAAATTGCCAACATTTACAACGGCAATTCATCAAAGTTTATCGAATTGTCTTAAAGAGATTTATTTGTTTAGAAAACATAACGGAATAAAATTCGATGCTTCTTCAGAGAAAGTAGCAACGCCTTTAGTGCCTTACGATCAGGTTTTATACAACTATAACAAAGGAGCTTTATTTATGGCATAAGCTGCTTAGATATAGTATACTATTTAAAAGATTGTTCATTGAGCAATCTTTTTTATTTAGCATAAGTTTAAACTTTTAATTAAAAAAAGAGATAGGAAATGAAACAGAATATTTATGATGATATAGATTTTTTCGAAAGTTATGGCAAAATGCCGCGTTCGTTTGATGGTTTAAACTCAGCTGGCGAATGGCATGTATTAAAAAATATGTTACCGGATTTTAAAGGGAAAAGTGTTTTGGATCTTGGCTGTGGTTATGGCTGGCATTGTATATATGCAAAAGAACAGGCAGCGGAGAGTGTTGTTGGAATCGATTTATCGCAGAAAATGATTGATAAAGCGAAAGAAAATTCAAAAAATCTCTCAATCGATTATTATCAAATGCCTGTTGAAGATATTGATTTTAAGGATGAACAGTTTGATGTTGTTTTTAGTTCACTTACTTTTCATTATATAGAAAATCTGGAAACTGTTTTTAGCAAAATAAACCGATTTTTAAAGAAAGGCGGAAGTTTTGTTTTCTCAATGGAACATCCTGTTTTTACTTCAAGAGCCCAACAAGATTGGTCTACGAACGAGGAAGGAAGCAGGTTACATTGGCCGGTTGACAATTACCAAGACGAAGGAATCAGGCAAACAAATTTTCTGGGCCATAAAGTAATTAAATATCATCGAACGCTTGCCAGTATTATAAATACCGTCATTGATTCTGGTTTTAGTATTCAACAAATATCAGAGCCTAAACCATCAGAGGAAATTATTGAAAAATATGCTGAGATGAAAGACGAACTGAGAAGACCAATTTTTATTATGATTTCGGCTTTAAAATAGTATTAATCCTGATACCTGAGATAACAGATTACTTGCGATATTATTAGCTAAAAGTTTAATTATACTATTTGAATCTTTTTAATGCTGCTTATCACTTTAAGGCGTTTTATTTTAAATTACTTTTTCATAGTAACCTTTGATCAAAACAGAAATAAAACGCTTTAAATAGACTTCATTCAAAAAGGTGTTTGACCAATTTTCAAACCTGTTGCATTGAACTCCTAAATAAAAATAGTACATGCAAACACCCAAAATTGGAATTAGATGTTTCTCTTCATCGCTGATTTTTTCTATCGTCTCATAACCTTTATAAAATGCATTTATTTTTGTATTTCTTTCGATATCGTCTTTTTCAGTACTGTGCAATTGCAAAATGTAATAGGCAATGTCTAAGCAAAGCCAGCCATTTCCGCAAAAGTCAAAATCAAATAGTGTGACTTTATTATCATCAGAAATATTCAAATTATCAAACCATACATCCATATGCACGATTCCTGTTCGTAATAATTTGTTGTTGGCATTTAGTAATTCCTTTTCCAGAATGAATCGGGTCGAAGTAAGAAATTGCATCTCTTCGGTATCATCAGAGAGAAAAGGTTTGATATAATTCAGGGATTGATTTAATAAAATTTCTGGCGAATAGGTAATTCTGTTAAGCTCTAATCCTTTGGTTTGCTTATGAATTTTAGCCATTAGCGTTCCAATTTCAAAATGAATATCCTCGCTAAAGTTTAAAACTTTATTTCCTTTAGCAAAAGAGAACAAAACAGCAAAACGCAACCCTTCCGGAGCATTTATAGAGTTAATTAGATTATCTGAACGATCTGAAATTGGATATGAAACCGCAATATCATTTTGTTTTAAAAGCTGTAACAATTTTAATTCTTCTACAATTTCTTCTCTGGTTCGCCAGTTGTAGCTATAAAGTCTAAAGATAAATGTATTGTTATCGCTATCAATACGATACGTGTGATTGATTCCTGCTTTTAACAATCGGCAAGTTGTATTTGGGGATAATACATATTTTTCGCAAACAAAATCTGCAATGTCTGACAAAGAAATTATAGAGCTAATTACAGAGAAGGTTTTCATTTGATCGTGCTTAGATTGTTTATGAGTGCATAAAATTCAAAAGTAAGCAGATTTATTTTTGCAACAAAAAGATTTCTATATTGGATCGCCAACAAAAACGATTATTTAATTAGGTTTAAATAATCACTTAATAACTAAAAAAGTACTCTGGTTTTTATTGATTTTTAGAGATTTTAAAGGATTTAATCGTTTAGTTTTCAATAATCAAAACGGAATTTAGGGATAGCAATAATGAATTTCGGGATGCAGATTATCTTACAGGTACTGCTAACTTTGAGTAAATCAAAAAAATAGATTAGTTATGAGTTCTACAAATTCAAAATTCGAAAAATTATTACATGGTTCTAAAGAATATGGAAATGTGAACCACCAACCCGACTCAAGTAAAGAGATTCAAACACCACCAAATGCATAACATAGAAACGATCAAAGTTGTTTTACTAGTGATCGAGAATGCCTAGCAACTTATTATAATTATAAAAGGGTTGTCTCAATGTTTATTTGAGCCAACCCTTTTTTTGCTTTAATCTATAAAAGAAGTAAAACTGATATTTTAGAAATTAGTATTAATTTTCTTAGAACGGTCTGCAATGTATGACATAAGCCAGGTTACTTGTCCGTCTTTTACAAAATATATTTTCTTTGTCGCTACGTTAGGAATACTTTCAAGGCAGTTTGAAAGAATATTGTTTGCAGAAATAAGGTATTTCTGGTCGTATGTTTTTAAAACTCTGTCTACTTCTGCATTGGTTTTAGAGAGATTACTGAACTTGCTGAAGTTATTTTTCAGGATCGCGTCATAATTAATAACATCTTCTAAGCTGAAAGGAATGTAGTGATCTTTTAAGTTTTCATTATAATATAAAGTTGCAAAAGCCCATACAGCTCCTCCTGATAAATAGATTTTTTCCTTTTTTAATATAAGAGGATTTGCATCAAGCATTTCTTTGATTTTTTTACGCAAAACGGTATTAAAGTCAAAAGATTTTTCCTGATATGTCGACATATCATTGGCCTGACTTGGATTTACAACCGTCTTTTTTACTGCATCGGTAAGTGTCATTGTACCAAAATCAAGTTCTAGAGCAATGAACTCTAATTTGTTATCATCAATTTCATCAATGTATCCCCCTTTAGTAGTTTGAGCACCAATGTCTAATAATATTGCGTTAGAATAATCAACAGGAGGTATAGCACCTTTCACTAACATTTTAGCTTCCTCCTCAACGTTGATGATGTCAAAAGTTTTGTTGGTAAGAGTCGAAATTTTATTTTTTAAAACGTCGATGTTGCGGGCAGAGGAGAAAACTGGAGAAGCAACTATAAATATATTCCCTTCAGAAATTTTAAAGTCAGCTCTTACTTTTCTTAATTGGTCAGCAACTATAATACTGGTTTTGTTGATGTCTTCCTGAGGTAATTCTCCAAAACTTGCAATATGATCAGCAAGGCTAATTCTGTCATTGGAAAAGTAAAGAATTTTATAATCTGCTTTCTTGATATTGTTGATTTCAAGAACAGAAGTTTTGATTGCTCTTCTTCCGATTTCAATTCCTACATATACATTTTTTTGCGAAAAGGAATTAATGGAAAAAAATAAGTTTAAAAGAATAAAAAATAAAATCTGGGGTTTGTTTTTTTTAAGCATTGTGTTGTGTAAGTATGATTATAAAAATTTGTTTTGGATGAAGACTTTAAGGTAATTTTGAGGTATTTGTGTGAAAGTCATAATTTTGTGCTGAAAATAAACGGTTTCAATATAAGATTGCAAATTTATAAAAACATTTACGAATACAAACTGCGTTGTAGAGAAAACATTTTAATTAATTTACTGTAATGTTTTCCAATTGTTATTTCTTTTAGAAAATGTTTTTTATTATACAAAATCAAAACAAATTTGTACTATTTTGAAAGGCATCGTATTATTTTGAAAGGTGTTTGTAAATCGAATGAGAATGTATGTTTTTTATACTTGTTTGAAATTCATCCACTTATGATTTATCCCATTATTTTGGCACAACATTTGACTTTACGCAGAAAAAAGTGGTGAATTAAAATAAAAAAATATGAAAGTAAATAAATCAAGAAAAAAAGACACGACGAAACTAGCATTCTCTAATAAATCGATTCGGGCAAAAGACAGAATCGTAAACTCAATAGTATTTACCGTAGTTTTTTGTATTGCTATTTTTATAATTTCCAGATTGGTTTAGGTTTTCTAAGCAATAAAAAAGCTCCAGATTTCTCTGAAGCTTTTGTTGTATTAAAGCGGTTTTTCTAAAACTTAATAAGTATTAGAAAAAGAAATAACCAACAGATAATTGAAATACACTGTTTTTATTTTTGTTAGAAGAACCCTCTACATTATTAATATCCGTTAGTCCCAGATTGTATCTCGCGCCAAAATTAAGTCCGTTGTCAAGTTTATAGCCTAAGCCAAAATTAACACCAAAATCAAAAGTGTTAAACGAATCTTTTACATTTGTCTTTTCATTTTTGGCCGCAAGTAAAAAACCTATTTGCGGTCCGGCTTCAAGGCTCAATCCTTTTGTTAAATAATATTTCCCCATTAAAGGAATGTTCAGATAACTTAAGGCAACTGTATTATCATCGAAACTATATCCCTGACCGGAATACATTATTTCAGGTTGAAAAGAAAATTTCTCGGAAATGGGAATTTCTGATACAACACCAACATTAAACGATGTTACAACATCAATACCTTTGGTATTATCTCCGCTGATATTGGCAAAGTTTAGACCTCCTTTAGCACCAAATTTAATTTCTTGGGCATTAACATTTAAAAATCCTAAAACTGTAAGAACAGCTAGTAATAAAAAATTTTTCATAAAAATTTGTTTTGAATTATTGAGTCCAAAATTCATATAAGAAAAAGTAAAAAAGGTTTCAAAAGCTTAAAAATGGATAAAATGGCACCTATTTTGGCGGTGTTTTAACATTATTTAATGTTCTGACATGTTGTTTTTTTTTAAGCTTTATAAAAGGCCGTTTTGAAATACCCCTGAATTGTAATCTCTCAGCTTGCACGAGTTTCCCGCTTGTGAATACAAAATTGTTTCAGGATAATCGACAATAAAAAAAGCTCCAAATTTCTTTGAAGCTTTCTCTTAATAACGGCAAGCATTAAAATAGATATCCCACACTCAGTCCAAATTTTGCAACTATAGTATGATCTGTTTTATCTGCATTGACTATTATACCGCCATAACCAACATTTGATTCAAAAAGAAATCCGCTTTTACTGACCCATTTCCAGCCTCCGCCGGCACCGAGAGCAAAATTAATAACGTCGGGATTCTCGGTATATATTGAATGATCATCTGATGTGTATATTTTTTTACCATCTATTGAAGCCAGTATTCCAAATCCTTCAACAAACCAGCCTGATGCGTATTTTTTACCAAAATATCTTCTGTAATACGGAGATATTGAATAATTTAAATCCTTTTCATTCTTTGTATTGTCAAAAACATAATAAAAAGAGAGTCCTAATGACGAATTATTATTTAAATGTCTTTGGTAACCAACTTGAAAAGATTGCAATAAAGGAGCCAGTGCATTTAATTTAATTTCATTATTTTTCTGATAAGGATCAGTTTCATTTTGAGCATTGACACAATAAAAGGCAAACAAAATGATAAGTAGTAAATAGTTTTTTTTCATAAAAAGGAATTTGAATTATTTAAACGCAAAATTCACTTAAGAAGAAATAGAAAAGGTTTCAAAAACTCAGAAATGTATAAATTGGTACTTATTTGCTGGTGTTCTTATATTCATTTGGTGTCTGACCAGTAACTTTTTTAAAGGCTTTATAAAAAGTTGTTTTTGAAGTAAACCCAGATTCCAATCCCATCGTCAACAAATTATAGTTTTCATATTCAGAATTTGAAATCATTTCTTTGACCGCTTCAACTCGATAGTTATTGATGTAATTGGCAAAGTTGTCTCCTGTTATCGTGTTTATAATTTGTGAAACATATCCTGGGCTTATACCTAATTTTTCAGCCACTTTTTCTCTGTTTAATGTACTGTCTGTATAAATGTGCTGCTCTTTACAAAGATGTTCCAGTTTTTGAAAATAAAGATTATCTACTGTGATAGCTTCCCTATATTCTTCTGGTGTACTATTTTCTGCCATTTGCAGATTGCTATACGAAAGAGCTACATCTGTATTTAAAAAATTGAAAACTGCATCTTGGTCTTTGGCCAGTTTGTATTTGTAAATGCCTATGTAAGCTGTCCAGTGAATTATGAATGTTGCAGAAAGAGCCAGAACACTCATAGTAGAGGAAATATCTAAACCAAGCAATAACCCAACCAAATAGGTCGTAAGCCAAGTCAATAACAATAAATAAAGAATAGTTAATAAAGTAATTATCCATTTTTTTTCTTTAGAGTCTTTTAAATGCCTTATCATAAAATAAGAGTAAAGAGGTAGAAACGGGATGATGATAACGGCAAATAAAAGCTGAATTAGCATAAGTATATTGATTAGGAAAATACTTGAATCCGGGATTTTATAAATTCCTGCAACATTACTAAGATCGTATGTAATATGAACAATAGAGGAATAGGCAAACGGAATATAATACAAATAGTGCTTCTGCCTATTCCTTACAGTATCGTCAATCCGGTTTATAATGAACAGAAATATGAAAACGGGTAATAAAAATATCCACTCGATATCGTCTATAAAACGTAGAAAAGGATACGAAGTAAATGCACCTTCAATTTCAAAAACATAATTCAGTAAAACAATGGAAAGTGCAAATAGTAAGTATGCTAAATATTTATTTGAATTGCTATTGAATAGTGAAGACTTTAAAATGATCAAGCCTAAGACAATTCCTTGAAAAATCGCAATATTTATAAGTGCTGTATAGATCAATATTTTACTGTAAAAGTTGTTTTTAAGATTTGTTTTGGGATATCATGGTAATGAGTCATTTTTTAAAACATAACTTATTTCATACGAATTGACAGAACGAATTTATAATAATACTAATAACTTTCTTATTGGATTAAGAAATGATTAACTAAAAAGATTCGTTCTGAATCAGACATTGTTTTACAATCTAAATAAATGAAAAAAGCTCCAGATTTCTCTGAAGCTTTCTGTTGGTTTTGGGAAGTATAAACAAATCCAAATTATTTTGTTTTTATAAGGTTAAGTGTAAACTCCATTTGTGTATCCTTATGTTGGAAAAAATCATCTAGAGATGGCCATACTTCATGGTTGGGCATAATTCCATGACCTTCTGGCTGATTATCCTTTTTTGGAGCATCCTGCACCAGATTTACAATTGAAAATTGGGTTTTTATCTTTGAATTGGGAAGCTCATAGACCAGTGGTGAATGTCCGTTGTGACGATAGTAACCGCCAACAGTTTCTACACCAACTATGGTAACATTTTCAACGTATGCTTTTACCAGAGAAGCAAAATGTGAGGCAGCTGATGCTACATTTTCATTAATCAAAAGATAAACATTGCCTTTAAACCCTGGTGATTTAGGATAATAAACCGGATTGTATTTTTGGTTTTGTACACTTATATTGTTTTTGAAAACCGGATACAGATCTTTTAGGTATGCTTTCCCCATTTTTTTAGAAATACTATCCATTCGTTCTGATGTTGAAACGCCCCAGAAATAGTTTTCAAAAGGCAACAAGTTGGGATCGAAAATTATGGTGGCTTTTAGATTTTCTTTGAATGGTTTATCTGTGAGATACATTACAGGCTGTTCAAAGTTAGGGTCACTGCCACCGGGATTATTTCTAACATCAATTATCAGATTAGAAACCTTGTTTTTGTCCAGTCCTGCAAAAACGCTATCCAAAAAATGAACATAGGGTTCAAACTTAGGATCGTCTGATCCGTATGCCATTCCAAACCATCTTAGATTTAACAAACCTGTAGCCGGATTAATCATGCGAAAACTATAGGGAGCCTGCTTTTTGTAATCTATCAAATCAGTAACAGGAGCACTAAATCTATTTTTAATGTTTGTTTCTCTTTGCTTTAGCGTTACTGCAGGGAGTGTCTTTTTTTCAAGAGACTCAGATTTTGGTGAATTGTATTCTATTGTGAATTCATTACAAAGACCATATTCCAGAAGATAGTTTATCCCAAAGGATTTATTTACGCTGGCCGATAACTTTTCTGTAGTGTTAAAGCCATCTGCTGTATAATATTTATAAAAAGATTGCATCAATTTTACGTCACTTATCCTGTTTATGCTTCTTATCCTCGAGCCGGCTGGTATATCTGATGATTGACCATCGAAAATAATTTGCCCGTTAATATAAATAAGAGGATAAGGAAAAAATGATTTTTGGCGATTCAGAAATTTTATTAAATCAAGATCAGGAATGGTGTAGTTATGTACACTTCCTTCATAATCGGCCAGGGGGAGCATTATTTTGTAAAACTCGGTAATGCTCATAGGCTTTTTAATACTTTTGATGGTAGTATTGTAAATGCTGTCTATTTGTTTTTTAGAGCGGTACTGGTACAAGCCAGAATTTGCTTTTTCGTTTATAGCAAGGAGTATTTTAAGATCTTGCTGCATTTGTTTTACTGAAAGCATTTTATTGTACAGTATTATACTATCCTTCGCGTTTTTATCAGATCCTTGTGCCTTGATTTTAAACGATAAGAAAAGCAATAATATAAAAATTGATATCAGATTTTTATTACTCATGTAATACATTAGTTATAGGTTAGGGGTTAGAGGTTTAATTTTTAGAGTTTAACAATCATTTTTATTTCATTTTTTTAACTACAATCTTGTGATAAAAATAAGATAAAATTGCATTACAAAAAAAAGAAAAATAGTGCAAAATGATTAGTGAAATTGATAGAGTTGAATTATAGTGTTTTGATTAATAGGTGTTTAGTTTTTTTTTGTTTATGAAGAAAGAGTCAGCGATATTTATGTGACCTTTGCTAGCTGACCCCGGAGAGTCAGTTTGATATTTAGGATGATTTTTTTAGGTTTGTGCGCTATCGCTTGGCTGGTAAATCTCAATAACAGGATTATTTAGGTTTTAAAGCCAGCCAGGTCCCGGAATGTTATACCAGATTATTACAGTAATGATAAATAATTAGCTATAATTCTGTCATTTATGCGCAGTAATTTTACAAAAACTTTAGAATTAAAAACTGAATTCGTATATTGTTCTGCTAAAATTAACTATGCCTAACATAGAGATTTTAAAAATCTGCTTTCAAACGTTTTTCAGTTCATTTTAATAGAAATAGTCTAGATTATGAAAAATTCATTAATGCTCTTCATCGCATTCTTAGCTTTTACAGCATGTTCAAAACATGAAGGAAAAAAAAATGTTGCTATCACCGGAATAGATTCCACATTGCGGCCTGGTGATGATTTTTTTAAATATGTAAATGGCAAATGGTACGATTCTGTATCAATACCTGCATCTCAATCCGGAGTTGGTGCCTATATGTTTATGAATTACCCACAACGAATGCGCCTGCAAGGGATATTAGACAGTATTTCGCAAAGCAAAAATTCAGCAGGAAGTATAGCGCAAAAGGTAGGAGACTTTTATGCATCAGGTATGGATACTCTAACTATTGACAAACGCGGTTATACACCCATAAAACCCTTACTTGCCAAAATTGAAGCAATTAGCGATTTACCATCGTTAATGAACTTTGTGGTGACTGAAGAAAAAGTGAACAATTCTTCTATTATAGGTTTTGGAGTGTCACCTGATGATAAACACAGCAGTATGAACATTGCCCAAATCTATCAGACAGGTATCGGTTTGCCTGACAGGGACTATTATTTCAAATCAGATTCATCAACTGTTGCCATACAAAAAGCGTACAAAAAATACCTTGCTACATTATTTCAGCAAACAGGCAGCAACGTTCAGGAGGCTCAAAAGAATGCTAATTTGGTTTACGATCTTGACAAACAACTCGCCGTTGCGCATAAAACAAAAGTTGAACTTCGCGATGTGCAGGCCAATTATAATAAAATAGCTGTAACAGATCTTGCAAAAAAACATCCCAACATAAACTGGACTACTTTTTTAAATGATTTAGGCGCTCAAACCGATTCTATTAACGTAGGACAGCCTGCTTATTATGATGCCCTTAATAAGCTCTTGAAAACAATTCCCATAAATAATTGGAAAATTTACCTGAAAGCAAATTCTCTGGAAAGATATGCAGATGATTTAAGTAAACCTTTTGCAGATGCCTCATTTGAGTATACCAAAGTGCTTTCTGGTCAGGCTGTTCAAAAATCACGTGGCGAGAAAATGGCGAATGTCCTTGACAATTACTTAGGCGAAGCGTTGGGTGAATTGTATGTAAAGAAATATTTCTCTGAAGATGCCAAAAAACGCATGTTAGTTCTGGTGAATAATCTGCAAAAAGCGTATGCCAAAAGAATTGATAAATTGGAATGGATGAGTCCTGATACCAAGCAAAAAGCGAAAGAAAAATTGGCGGCCATGACTAAGAAAATAGGATATCCGGATAAATGGAGAGACTATAGTAGTGTAAAAATAGCCAGAAATACCTATTTTGAGAATATGGTTTCGGCCGCTACAGCGGCATATCAATTTCAATTGGCAAAATTGGGAAAACCAGTAGATAAATCAGAATGGTATACTACAGTTCCAACAGTTACAGCATATAATAATCCTACTGCAAATGAAATTGTTTTTCCTGCAGGTATTTTGCAAGCCCCATATTTTGATAATAATGCAGATGATGCGCTTAACTACGGAGGTATTGGAATGGTTATAGGGCACGAAATAACCCATACTTTTGATGATCAGGGTGCTCAATATGACAAGGATGGTAACTTAAAAAACTGGTGGACAAAAGATGATTATGCAAAGTTCAAGGCAAGAATACAACAGGTTATCAATTTGTATAGTACCTATACAGTTTTAGATAATCTACACATTAATGGTGCAATGACAGTTGGGGAAAATACAGCGGATATTGCCGGAATAGCAGTTGCCTATGATGCTTTTAAAATGACCCAACAAGGTAAAGGAAATACAAAAATCGACGGTTTTACCCCGGACCAGCGCTTCTTTATTTCTATAGCTAAAATATGGAGAGTAAAAATGAAAGACGAGTTCCTGCGTTTGTGGATTAACAATAATCCGCATTCTCCACCAAATTGGCGTGTTAATGGTCCTCTAATGAATACTACGCCTTTTTACGAAGCATTTAATGTGCAGCCTGGAGATAAAATGTTTGTGTCAAAGAAAGATAGAATAACTATTTGGTAGCGTTCCGCTCGTACTAACATGAACACAACAAGTATAAAATCAAAAATGAGAATTCAAAACTTACTCTTCTTACTTTTAGTTGTTTTTACATTTTCCTGTGATAAAGACAGCGAAAATAAAGATGATATGAATTGTCAACCAACAAGTGTCCAATGGTAGTGAACGGCCAATCTCAAACTTTCCAAGCAATAGGTTATGGAATAGATCTCACTTCTAAAGGATATGTATTACACTTAAACGTTGATAGTAGGAGTAATGATCCTCTTGGAGAACAGGGAGTTGCTATTATTTTACCATATAAAAAAACAGGTAAAAATGTGATTGAAAAATTTCTTTAGTATCAATATATAAATAACGTATCATTTGATGGCGATTTTACTGATGGTGAATTTGAATGTAATGTCAAAATAAATAGAAAGTCTTGTTTCTTCGCAACATTTTCAGGGAAACTAAGTGATGGCAAGCAGGAAGTAATCATAACGGATGGAATTATTAGTTACCAATACAGCGATCCTTTTGATAACTAAAAAGTAGCATATATGGTATTAGCTACTAATTTTAATCCAACGCTGGTGCTAGCGTCACGCTCGTGAATTTATTTTATATAATACAAAAGCTTTAGAGAAATCTGAAGCTTTTGTATTAGTATTAGGAAACATTCAAATATCTAACCAGTTTGTTGAGGAATATCATAGTATTATAGCGTAGGCATCTTAATTTTAAATATTACGATAATTCGTTTCCAAAAAAAAGAAGGCATTTTGCTTTGAAATCTAAAACTATTGAAAGAATTTGACAAATTCATTAATTACAAAAATGGAACTTAAGTTTTTATTTGCTTTCCTTTGAATAAAATCAAAATTTTTGATGTAATTTAAAGTAAAGGGGAATGTCGGTAATGTTACAGATTAGGTGTTTTTACAAAATAACAGCGTAACGAACTGAAAAAGAATATAAACTATTAATTATTGAGTGTAAAAAGAGACGACCAGTTAGCCAGTGATGAAATTGTCCGGCTTACTGTAAAAGATATTGATTTGGACAACGGTACCATTTACTTCAAAGGTTCTACAAATCTCAATAAAAGAAAATTGGAACTTGTACCAAAACAAATGATTCTATTCCCCAATTACATAAATGAAACCCGTCCAGCAATGAAGCGTTGCACTACAGATAAATTCATATTATCCAAACTCGGAAAGCCAATTACCGTTGACAGCATTCATGCCATGATTGAGCCATTAAGAGGATTATTGCCTGATAGAAAACTCAATCGGCAGACCACTCGAATGAGTGTGATCTGCAACTGGCTTAATGAAAAAAATATTCCGCTGGAAAGGGGTCAGGAATTGGCAGGACATAAATGGCCAGGAACTACAGAGAAATATATTAAAGTCAATAGTTCGCAACAAAGGGAATTAATTAATCGATATTTTCCAAGTATATAACTATAGTGTTTATTAAAATTGAAATTTCTTATCTTTGTAACAATGAATAAAAATCTTTATATAATAGCTGGCTGTAATGGAGCAGGAAAGACAACAGCTTCCTTTACAATTCTGCCTGAAATATTAGAATGTAAGGAATTTGTAAATGCGGACGAAATTGCCAAAGGACTTTCTCCTTTTCAGCCTGAAAAGGTGGCTTTCGAAGCGGGTAGAATAATGCTGCACAGAATAGATGAACTATTAACTAACAATGAGGTTTTTGCCTTTGAAACTACTTTAGCTACAAAAAGCTATAAACAGAAAGTTATCACGGCTCAGAAAAAAGGTTATAAAGTAGTACTTTTATTTTTTTGGCTCAATAGTGTTGACTTGGCTATTGAGAGGGTAAAGCTCAGGGTTCAGGATGGGGGGCACAATATTGAAACCGATGTTATTAAACGCAGGTATAAAAATGGAATAACTAATTTATTTGATATATATTTGCCAATAGTTAATGAGGCATTGATTTTTGATAATACAGCTGTAAAAGCTGAATTAATAGCACAAAAAACATTAGGCAACGATATTGAAGTTATAAATAAAATCAAGTTCGATAAACTCAAAAATAATGAATCATGGGAGAACACAAAACAACAACGACACCGACTCAGAAGAAGATTATAGACGCAATGGATAAAGTTTCTGAAAAATTAATTGAACTGAAAAAGAAAACGAACAGCGATTTAGTTGTCATGCAGGATGGTAAAATCGTAAGAATAAAAGCTAGTTCATTATAAAATAGGTAATGTATCAGATGTGTTGGTGGTTATTTATTGCATCAAACATTTACAGAAAATCAGATATTTATATTAATATCGCATAAAAATTAAAACAGCCTTTGGGCTGTTTTTTTATTTTATAATGCCTTAAATCGAAAAAAATGGAGTCAAACCAGACTAGGTGTTACAGATGTGTTGGTGACATTAGAAAGATGATAAAGTATGGAAAGACAAAGTCTGGTAATCAAAGATATATTTGCAGAGCATGCGGGAAAACTAGAGTTGAAAATTACGTATATCTGGCTTATAAAGGAGATATAAACCAGAATATTATTCAATTAACTAAAGAAGGTTTGGGAATTAGAAGTACGGCAAGAATATTGAAAATATCAACGACAACATTATTAAAAAGAATCGTTTTTATCGCCCGAAATATTTCCAAGCCAATTATTAGCAAAGGCAAAACTTATGAAGTTGATGAACTGTGTACTTATATTCGACACAAGAAAAATTATATTTGGCTTGTGTATGCTTTGGAAAAGAATTCTAAAACAGTTGTGAGTTTTAATGTTGGGAAACGAACCAATAAAACTCTGAACCGTGTTCTGGAAACTTTAAAATTATCTGACGCTAAAAAGATATTTACGGACAGATTAAAAAACTACAGGTATCTGATTGATGAGAAAATGCATTCTATCAAACGTTTCGGAACAAATCATATTGAAAGAAAAAATTTAACACTCAGAACTCATCTTAAGAGATTAAACCGCCGGACAATTTGTTTTAGTAAGAGTTTTGTGGTTTTAGTTTCAATTTTGAAAATTTATTTTTGGTCATAGATTATAAAAAACAAAAAAGCTCCAGATTTCTCTGAAGCTTTTGTCTTAGTAGCGGGAACAGGACTCGAACCTGTGACCTTCGGGTTATGAGCCCGACGAGCTGCCTACTGCTCTATCCCGCGATGTTTCGGGTGCAAAGATAAGCACTAAATACGGTTATGCAAAGAAATTTATGAATTATTTTTAAATCGAGGCTTTTTTGTTGTAAATATCTAGAATATGGAGGTTTAAATATGCAGAATGTAAAGCTTATATTTTATAGCCTAATAATTCCATGTACGGATCTCCTTTTAAGCCCAATATAAAAGCGAAAGCAGGCTCGGTTTTGTAGCCATTTTGTTTGAGCTTGATGATCTCTAATCTGAAATTTTCACCTTTTGATTGTAAAATTTCATATTCGATAAGCATGTGTTTATATCCGTTTTGGTCTTTGGTGGGAATATTTTGTCCAAATACTTCAATTTCAAAATCATTTATTTTGAAGTTTGCAATAATAGATTCCTTATCGTTAATGATTGCTTCTCTGATGGAGAATTCGTTTTCTTTGCCGAAAACTGAATTTAGTTTTTCTCTAAAATCAGTTTTGTTTTTCCAATGGCAAATAATATCCAGATCGCTATTTTCAATATCAATGTTAATGGGAATTGTTCCAACCAAAATTGGGTCGAATTCGGCGAGCTTCGATAAAACCTTATTTTGAGTTAAGATTTCAAATACCTGTTGTTGTTTTTGATTGCCGTTTTTTAAATATTCAATAGTAGTAAAGTCTCTCATTATTATAATTTGTCAGGATACAATTGATTACCAATCTTGATTCAACTATTAATCTGTAAAAGCAATGATACCGCTTTTTCTGTTTTCTGCAAGGTCAAGTAATTGGTTTAAAAGCTTTATGTCTGTATCTTCTTGTATCGACGATTTTGTACTATTTTGACGAATTTGCAATATTGTTTTGGAGTTCCATCTAAAGTCTGAGTAATAATCATAAGATTTATCAATAATTCCTTTAGTCTTTAAATTACGAAATGTATTGTCGTCAAGTTGACCAATAAATTCAAGTCCTGTTGGAGAATTTGGAGTAATTTGCTCCTCTTTTATAATATAAAAATCTAACATGGGATCTAATTATTCTTTGATATAATTTTTTTCTTGTTTTATCTCAGCTTCAATTCTTTTATTAATATTGATTTTAGCATTGGTAAAAACAAAAATGGTCGTTTTGTATTCGCGAGCGTATTTATCGGTTATTTCGCCGGCAATTGCTGAGGATTGAAAAAACGGACCAGTTTCCTGAAATTCGGTACTGTTTTCTTCGTGGTTTTTAATTCGGATTAGATTTTTGTATTGAATATCAAGATCAAACCAATTGACATAATCAGCATTAAACGAAACGGCTTTTATCCCCTTTTTAGTATAATAATTGATGGCTCCGGCTTGTCCGTAATTGTCGCAAAGTACAATCGTTTCTTTTTTGTTTGGGATCAAAGCATAAAGAGAATCTGTTTTTCGGGCCAGTTCTTTCCATCCCAGCATGTCGGCAAAATCTTGTGGTAAATCGTGATCTTTTCCGTCTTCCCAGCGAAGCATTCCTAGCTTTTTATATTTTTCAGGATTTTTTATAAAATATTCCGGACTTTTATTTGGGAAAGACAGATTGTACATTGGTATAAAAAACAATAGCGGAATAATAATAAACACCGGTTTTAAATACCGTTTCCAACCTGTTTGCAATATTTGCGAAAGAAAAACAGCTCCAAAAGCAATATAAACAGGATACAGACCAATAGCATAATAGGCTTTGGCCTTAAAGTACATAAAGATGACAAGTGTAAAAATCAGCGATGCAAAAAAGAATTTGAATCTGGCAAAAGGTTTGTAAAATAGCAAAGCATATAAAGCTGCGATGATAACAAAGAAAGAACCAATAAAAAACAAGACTTGCTCTTTTAGAAATCCTGTTCGATCTACATTGACCAATTGTATTGCTGACAATTCTTTCATATGATGTACAATAGGAAAATGATTGTTGTATTGCCACAAAATGTTTGGTAGTATTAAAAGCAATCCTGTAATCAGGGCCAAATAAAGTTTTTTCTCTACAAATACTTTTCTCTGGCTCGATAATAATAGGGCAGGTAAGAGGCCAATGAATAAAAACAGAATGTTGTATTTGTTTAAAAAACCAAGAGCAAAAACAATAGCACCTATAAAAAGCCATTTAGGTTTTTGGCTCGAAAAGTATTGAATGATAACATAATAAAAACCTGTCCAGCATAATACATCTAGAGAATTGGGTTGATAGAGCATATTAATTCGCAACAATGACGAAAATACGATGCAAGTTGCACCTAAAATTAGTGCATATAAATTGCCTTTTAAAGTCTCAATGGTTTTCCAGACTATTAAAAGTGTCAAAGCACCAAAAAGGGCAGGAAAGAACCGGACCCAAAATACACCATTACCTAATGAAAAAATAATATACGAAATCCAGGAGGTTACAGGCGGAACCGATAAATAGCCCCAGGCCAAATGATGTGCCTGGTCGAGGTGTAAATATTCATCGCGTTGCAAATCGTATTCAGGACTTATTAGTACATATTGCAAAACAAATTTTAGAAGGATAAACCCAATCAGGATTAGCGTTTTTTTGGTCATGAAGATTTGGTTTGTAATTGGTTAATGGTAAAGCTAATATATAATTTATTTTGAGTTTCGAATAAGACAGTTTATTCTCTTAAATGTTACAAAATAAAAAAGCTCCAGAA